>JBDGPV010000024.1:0-8861 GCA_042219485.1 Haloferacaceae archaeon | reverse complement strand
GGTCCTGCCGCGCCGGCGAACGACCGACGGGTGAGCGGCGGTTTCCCCCGGCGCCGCGGACGCGGAGCGGGTGCGGGCCGCCGGTCACACGCCCCACATGACCGCGATGCCGGCGACGGTAACGACCGAGAGCACGAGCAACAGCGGCGTCCCGGCCCTGACGTAGTCCGAGAACCGGTAGCCGCCGGGGCCGTACACGAAGAGGTTCGTCTGGTAGCCGATCGGCGAGATGAACGCCGACGAGGCGGCGAAGGTGACCGCGAGCACGAACGCGAACGGGTCCGCGCCCACGTCGCGGGCGGCGCTGACCGCGACCGGGAGCATCAGCACGACGCTCGCGTTGTTGCTGACGAGCGTCGTGACCAGCGCGGTGACGAGGTAGAACACCCAGAGGACGCCGACCGGCGGGAGGAACTCGGCGGAGCCGGCGACCAGCGCCCCGATCACGGCCGCGCCGCCGGTCCGCTCCAGGGCGACCCCGAGCGGGATCACGCCCGCGAGCAGGAAGATGACGTTCCAGTCGACGGAGTCGTACAGTTCGCTCGGGTGGAGCACGCCCGCGAGGACCATCGCGACGACGCCCCCGAGCGCCGAGATCACGATGTCGGCCAGCCCCAGCGCGGGGAGCGCGACGACGCCCGCGATGATCGCGATCGCGGCCGGCGCGCGCTCGGTCCGGTAGTCCGGGTCGTCGACCTCGTGGGCGACGATGAAGTCCCGGTTGACCGCCAGCCGCTCGATGCCGTCGGGCATCCCCTGCACGAGAAGGGTGTCGCCCACCTGCACCCGGACGTCCTCGACGCGGTCGCGCACGGTCCGGCCGCGCGAGCGGACCGCGAGCACCGTGGCGTCGTAGCGCTGGCGGAACGTCGCGGACTCGATCGACTCCCCGACGAGCGAGGAGCCGGAGGGAACGACCACCTCCACCAGCGTCTGCTCGTCGTCGATGGTCTCCAGCCGGGCCTCGTCCGGCGTTCCGACGACCGACAGCCCGTCGAGCCCAACCAGGGTGGCGAGCGTGTCGCTGTCGGCCCGCAGCCGGAGCCGGTCGCCGACCCGGAGCTCCTTCCGGCCGAGCGACCCGGCGAACCGCTCGCCGTCCCTGACCAGCTGGAGCACGTCGGCGTCGAACTCGTCGCCGCCGAACGCCTCGGCGACGGTCAGCCCGGCGATCGGCGAGCCGGCGCCGACCTCCACCTCGGTCAGGAAGTCGTCGATCCGGTACTCCTCCAGGTAGCCCTCCCCGGCCGGCACCCGGTCGGGCAGGAGGTAGGGGCAGACGAAAAGGAGGTAGGTTCCGCCGACGGCGAGCACCACGGCGCCGAGCGCCGTGAACTCGAACATGGCGAACGGGCGGCCGATGAGCCGCTCGGAGATCGACGACGCGAGGATGTTCGTCGAGGTGCCGATCAGCGTCAGCATCCCCCCGAGCATCGAGGCGTACGACAGGGGGATGAGCAGTTTCGACGGCGACACGCCCCCCTCGTGGGCCAGGTCCGAGACGACCGGCACCAGGATGGCGACGACGGGCGTGTTGTTGATGAACCCCGACACGGGCCCCGCGGCGGCCACGGTGGCGAACAGCTGCCGGAACCGGTCGGTCCCGGCGAAGTCGGCCATCCGCCGGCCGATCACCTGGACCACGCCCGTGCGCCCGAGGCCGGCGCTCAGGATGAGCATCGCGAGGACGGTGATCGTCGCGGGGTTGGCGAAGCCGGCGATCGCCTCGGTGGCCGTCACCCCGGTCCACCGCCCCAGCGCGACCAGCGCCACCATGATCCCGATGGCGGTCACGTCGACGGACGTGGCCTCGGTGACGAAGAGGATCAGCGCGGCCGCGACCACCCCGAACACCACCAGGGTGTCGGTCGTCACCGGCGGCGCGCCGGCCAGCAGGGGGCCGATCGCGGCGGGCGACGCGGGCCCGATCGCCGGGAGCACGGCCGACCGGTTCCAAGCGCGATTTTAAAAACGTGGGGGGCGCTAGGCCGGGCATGGCGAAGTACTCCACCGGCGGCGGGGGCGGGGAGTCGGACGGGGAGAGCTGCGAGCTGTGCGGGCGGGAGACGGCCGACCTCCGGCGGGCGAACGTGGCCGGCGCCGACCTGCTCGTCTGTGCCGAGTGTGCCCCCCACGACGATTCGCCGGACCGCGGGGGCGGGTCGGCGGCCGGCGGGTCGTCCGGGGACGACCGGCAGCGCCGCGCCGCGCGCAACGCCGCCCGGATGTACGACGCGGCCGGCGGCGATTCGACCCGCTGGGAGGAGGAGGGGACGGACTACGAGGACGACCGGCTCCCGTACCTGGTCGGCGACTACGGGACCCGCGCCGAGGAGGCCCGGCGCGAGGCCGGCCTGACGGTCGCGGACCTGGCTGACGAGGTCGGCGCCGACGAGGACGCGGTGCTGGCTGTCGAGCAGGGCCGCGCCGCGCGCGCCGGCGTCGGCGGCTCGACGGTCCGGGCCCTGGAGGAGCGCCTCGGGGTCACGCTCGTCGAGGAGGCGGAGTAGCACGGGCGCCGGGGGACCGTCCGGACCCCACCCTTTTCCCCCGCCCCGCCCACCCCCGGCCCATGCGTTCGCTCGCTCCGACCGAGCCCGGGGTACGGCGGTTCGAGGCGACGGTCCGGCGCGTCCGGGACCGGGCGGTCGTCCTCGACGAGACCTACTTCTATCCCGAGGGGGGCGGCCAGCCGGCCGACCGGGGCACCCTCGGCGGCGTCGCGGTCGAGCACGTCGAAACGACCGACGGCGAGGTCGTCCACCGCCTCGCCGAGCCGCCGGGGTTCGGGACGGGGGAGCCGGTGGTGGGGGTCGTCGACGACGCGTTCCGGACCTACTGTGCCCGGGCACACACCGCGAGCCACGCCCTGTTCGGCGCCGGCCGCCGCCTCTGTGCGGACCTCGGCTACGGCGGGTTCGACATCGACGAGGCGAAGGTCCGGGTGGACCTGAGGACCCCGACCGACGTCGACGACGACCTGCTGGTCGAACTCGAACGGCTGACCAACCGGACGGTCTGGGACTCCCGCGACGTGACCTGGGAGTCCGTGCCCGCCGACGAGGCCCGCGCACGCGAGGACGTGGCGTTCAACACCCGGACCGAGGAGGGGGTGATGGCCGACGCGGGAACGGTCCGGCTGGTGACCATCGAGGGGTGGGACGTCGCCGCCTGCGGCGGCACCCACGTTCGGAACACCCGCGAGATCGGTCCGGTGGCGGTCCTCGACCGGTCGAACCCCGGCGAGGGGCTGACCCGCGTGGAGTTCGCGGTCGGTCCCCCGGCCATCGGGCGGCTGGCCGACGTCCACCGGAGCGCGCTCGCCGCCGCCCGGGAACTGGGGACGGGCGTCGCCGACCTCGCCGGGGCGACGGCCGCGCTCCGGGAGGAGCGGGACGCCCTGGCGGCCGAGGTGACCGACCTGACCGACGAGGTGCTCGCCGGCCGCGTCGCCGACCTGCCGACCGTCGAGCGCGACGGCCGGCGCTGGCGGGTCGGCGCGGTCGAGGGCTTCGGGCCGAACGAGGTCGGCGACCGGGTGCGGGGCCGGCCGGACGACGGCGAGGTGGTGGCCGTGACCGGCGAGGCCGACGGGACGGCCTACCTCGTCGTCGCGGCCCCCGGCGAGCCGGACGCCGCGGCGGTCGTCGCGGACGTGACGGACGAGTTCGGCGGCGGCGGGGGCGGCGGCCCGGCGTTCGCGCAGGGCGGCGGCATTCCCGCGACGCCCGAGGCGGTCGCCGACTACCTGCGCGAGCGCGCGGACTGAACCCCGCGCTCGCGGCCCGCGGCGCTCAACGCCGCCGGCGCGCGACGGCCCACCCGGCGGCGAGCGCCAGCGCGGCGATCGCGGCCCCCGGCCCGAATCCGGGGGCGACCCCGCGCGCGATGCCCAGCGGCCCCTCCTCGGTCGGTGTCGGCGTCCGGGCCGGGGTGGCCGTTTCCGTCCCCGCCGGCACGACCCCCTCGACGGTCACCGGGGGGCTGGTCAGCGCGTTCCGCCGGGCCCGGAGTTCGTGTGCGCCGCGCTCCTCGATGGGGACCGACAACTGGCCGCTCGCGTCGGTCGTCCCGACGCTCGACCCGTCGAGCAGCACCGTTGCCCCCTCGATCGGTTCGCCGTACGCGTTGCGCACCGTGACCGTGACCCGCTCCCCGACCACCACCTGCCGGTTGCCGGCGCTCAGCGAGACGTTCGCCGACCGCCTGGTGGTGACGGTGACGTTCCCGCGCGACTCCCCGACCCGGACCTCCCGGGTGACCGTCTCGTAGCCGGGCTTTGTCACCCGGACCTGCTGGACGGTGTTGACCGGCACGCCGATGCTCGCCCGGCCCCCTGCGAGCGTCCTGACGCTCCCGACCGATCCCACCTCGACCGTCGCGTTCTCGACCGGGCGGGGGGGATCGAAGTGGCCGTCCCGGACGCGGAACGTGTACTCGACGGTGCCCGCTTCCAGCGTGATCCGCCTGGTTTCCGCCCCGCCGAGGTCGACGGTCAGTTGCCGGGTGAAGTAGCCCGGCTTGGCGACCGTGACGTCGTACTCGCGGGCCTCGATGTCGCCGGTCGCGTAGCGCCCGTTCCCGTCCGTCCGCCCCTCCGCGACCGTCCGGCCCAGTCTGGAGACCGTGACCGCGGCGTCGCGGACGGCGTCCCCGTCGTCGGTCGTCGCCACGACGGTGAGGCTCGCCCGCGGGGCGACGGTGATGGACACGTCGCCGTCGCTGGACCGAGTGGCCCTGAACGGGCGGTTTCGCACGTAGTCGGGGTGCCCGACGGTGAACGTCACCGTCTCGCCCGAGGGCACGTCCATGAACACCTTCCCGTTGCCGGCGGTGGTCTTCCGGTCCGAGCCGCCGTCCCACGACGCCTCCACGGTCGCGTTGCTCACCGGCTCCCCGTCCGGGGTCTCCACCGAGACGGTGAGCGTGACGGTGTCGGTCTGGCCGGCGGCCGGCCCGACGGCCCCGACGGCCATCCCGAGCGTCGCGAGCACGACGAGCGCGACCGGGGCCAGCGCCCGACCGCGCCACCGCCCCGCGTCCGCGTCGCCGCGAGCGTCACCTGGTACCATGCCGGACGGTTCGACCAGCGCGGACATACCCTTTGTGGGCGAGGCCGTTTTGGTCGTGGCCCCCCGAGCCGCGGTATGTTCGCCGGCGCCGACGGCGGCCTGACCGAGGGACAGCGCGCCGTCGCGGAGGCCGTCCGCGAGTTCGCTGCCACTGAACTCCGCCCGGGGGCGGCGACCCGTGACGCCGAGGAGCGGTTCCCGGAGGCCGCGTGGGACGGCCTCGCGGGGATGGGAACGACGGGGCTGGCCGTGCCCGAGCGGTACGGCGGGGAGGGCGCCGACCGGACGACCCACGCGGTCGTCGCCGAGGCGGTGGCCCACGGCTCCCTGGCGGTCGCGACGGCCCTGTCGGTCCACTGGCTGGCGACCGCCTGCATCGGCTCGTTCGGCTCCGCGGCCCAGCGCGAGCGGTGGCTGCCGGAGATGGCCGACGGCCGGCCGGTCGGGATGTTCGCGCTCTCGGAACCCGGCGCCGGGTCGAACCCGGCGGAGATGGAGACGGTCGCGCGCCGCGAGGGCGACGAGTACGTGATCGAGGGCGAGAAGGCCTGGATCACCAACGGCGCCCGCGGCGAGGTCTGCATCCTCTTCGCCAAGACCGACCCGGACGACCCCGACAGCATCACGCAGTTCCTGGTCCCGAAGTCGACCGGCGGCGTGACCGTCGGCCCGCCCGAGCACAAGCTCGGCCTCCGGGCGAGCGACACCACCGGCCTCCGGTTCGACGGCGCGCGGATCCCGGCGGCGAACCGCCTCACGCCCGAGGGTCGGGGGCTCTCGGCCGCGCTCTCGGTCCTGACCGGCGGGCGGATCGCGATCGCGGCGGCGGCGACCGGGCTGGCGCAGGCGGCGCTCGACGAGGCCATCGACCACGTCGGGGAGCGCGAGCGGTCCGGCGACCCGCTCGCGGCCGTCGGGGCGGTCCGGCAGCGGATCGCGGGGATGGCGACGCGGGTTCATGCCGCCCGGACGGCGGTCAGGGAGGCCGCCCGGCAGGACGACGCCGGCGGCGACCCGCGGCTCGCGGCCTCGATGGCCAAACTGTTCGCCGGCGAGGCCGCGGTCGAGGTCTGCGGCGAGGCCGTCCAGGTCCACGGCGGCCGGGGCTACGTGCGCGGCGACGTCGAGCGGTTCTACCGCGACGCAAAGGTGACGACCATCTACGAGGGCACCAGCGAGATCCAGCGGGAGATCATCGCGCGGGCGCTGCTGGACTGACCCGCGCCGGCCCGTCCCGACGGCGGTTCCCGGGCCCGCCGGCGCCCGACGGCGACGGTGCCGGCGACGGCGACGACGCCGTCGTCCCGCGACCGTCACGGTCTTGCGCGCGGCGCCCGAACGCCGGCCGTGAGCGCGGAGGACGGTCGGCGCCCGACCGCCGACTACGGGGCCTACGACGCGGTCGTGTTCGACCTCGACGGAACGCTGGTCCGCCTGGTCGTCGACTGGGACGACGTGGCGGCGGCGGTCGCCGAGGCGCTCGCGGCGGCGGGCGTCGACGCCGACGGCCGCGACCTGTGGGCCATGCTGGACCTGGCCGACGAGACCGGCCACCGGGCGGCGGTCGAGGACGTTATCGCCGCCCGCGAGCGAGCGGGCGCGAGACGGTCGGTCCGGCTCCCGGCCGCCGACGACCTCGCGGCCCTCGACCGCCCAGCGGCGGTCTGCTCGCTCAACGCCGAGTCGGCCGTCCGGGTCGCGCTGTCCGCCCACGGCCTCTCGGATCGGGTCGGCGCCGTCGTGGGGCGGGACTCCGTCCCGGCGCGCAAGCCCGACCCCGAACCGCTCCTGGCGGCCCTCGACTCCCTCGGCGTCGCGCCCGGACGGGCGCTGTTCGTCGGCGACAGCGCGCGCGACGCGGAGGCCGCCGAGCGCGCCGGGGTCGCGTTCGAGTACGTCGGCGACGGGCCGTCGGGGCACTGAGCCCGGGACTCCCGCGGCGCCCGGGTGGCCCCGACGCCGGACCGTTCAAGCCGCCCGGGGCCGTATCGGGGGCGTGAGCTACCCCGTCAGCTACCACTGCCCGCGCTGTGGCGCCGTCGTCGAACTGGAGCGGGAGGGCTACCTCGCCGACAAGTCCGTGACGCCCTACCCGCTCGCCGGGTGGGAGTACGTCGCCCCCGACGGGGACGTGGAGGCGGCCGACGGCGTGGCGTTCGTCTGCGGCGAGGACGGCACGCTCCGGGACGGCGAGGACGGCTGCGGCGAGCCCTTCTACCTCTCGTACGTGCGGTACGAGGACGGCGAGGAGGTCGACCCCGCCCCCGAGAGCGAGTACGTGGAACTGGGCGTCGGGCCGCGGCCGGGGTCGGGGCCGGACGGCGGGCCCGACAGCCCCTGGGGGTGACCGCCGGGGGACCGTCGTTTCCCGCCGGCCCGTCGTGGCGCTCCGCCGCCCCGTCGGGTCGGTACTCCGCTTCCGGGTCGCGCGCCCGGCGGGCGGGGCACCGGCGCCCCGCGTCCCGCGCCCGCCGGTCAGCCCTTGATGTTGCAGACCGGGAAGGTGCGGGCCACCTTGTCGCCGATGCCGAGCGCGTCCGAGACCCGCACCACTTCGTCGACGTCCTTGTAGACGCCGGGGGCCTCCTCGGCCACCGTCGCGCCGCTCTGGGCCTTGACGTACACCGCCTGCTGGTCGCGGAGCTCGTCCTGCACCGTCTCGCCCCAGAACTCGTTTTTCGCCCGCGTTCGGCTCATCGTCCGCCCGGCGCCGTGGGCCGTCGAGCCAAAGGAGAGGTCCATCGACCGCTCGCCGCCCCGGAGGACGTAGGAGCCGGCGCCCATGCTGCCCGGGATGAGGATCGGCTGGCCGACGTCGGCGTAGGCCGCGGGGAGCTCCGGTCGGCCGGCGGGGAACGCCCGCGTCGCGCCCTTGCGGTGGACGTAGAGGTCGCGGTCGGCGCGCCCGACGGCCTCGCCCTCGGGGGCCGGTCGGCCGGTCGCGTCCACGCCGACCTCGTGGGTCTCGCGCTTGGCGATGTTGTGCGCGACGTCGTACAGCAGGTCCATCCCCATGTCGCGGGGGTCCCGATCGAACACCCGGCCGAACACCTCGCGGGTCCGGTGCATCACGAGCTGCCGGTTGACCCACGCGAAGTTGATGGCCGCGCACATCGCGCCGTAGTACTCCTCGGCGAGCTCCGACCCCGCCGGCGCGGCGGCGAGCTCCTTGTCCGGCAGCTCCGCGAGCAGGTCGGCGTGGCGCTGCTCGATCCGCCGGAGGTAGTCGGTGCAGACCTGGTGGCCGAGCCCCCGGGAGCCACAGTGGATCAGGACGACCACCCGGTTCGGCTCCAGCCCGTAGGCCTCGGCCACCTCCGGGCGGTAGACGTCGGTGACCCGCTGGACCTCCAGGAAGTGGTTGCCCGACCCGAGCGAACCGACCTGGTTCCGGCCGCGGTCCTTGGCCTCCTCGGAGACGGCAGACGGATCGGCGTCGGGGCGCCGCCCCCCGTCCTCGCAGCGGTCGAGGTCCGCCGGCCGGGCGTAGCCGGCCTCCAGGGCCCACTCCATCCCGCGTTCGAGGATCTCCTCGACGGTCCCGCGGTCGGTCTCGACCACCCCGCCCCCGCCCAGCCCCGACGGCACCGCGTCGAACAGCGCGTCCACCAGGTCCGCCTCGCGGCCGCGCACGTCGTCGTACGAGAGGTCGGTCCTCATCATTCGCACGCCGCAGTTGATGTCGTACCCGACCGCGCCCGGCGAGATGCAGCCCTCCTCGGCGTCGATGGCGCCGACCCCGCCGACGGGGAAGCCGTAGCCCTGGTGGCCGTCGGGCATGCAGAGGGC
>JBDGPV010000088.1:0-9080 GCA_042219485.1 Haloferacaceae archaeon | reverse complement strand
AGTGGCCCGCCAGCAGGACGTTCAGCCCCGCCTCCCGGGCCTCGTGGTACGCCTTCCCCTTCCCCTCGCCCGTGACGAACGCGTCCACGCCCGCGTCGGCGGCCTCGCCGAGCCAGTCGGTGCCGCTGCCGGTGAGCACCGCCACGTCGCGCACGCGGTCCGGGCCGAACGCCAGCGTCCGGACGCTCCCCGCCCCCGTGTCGAGGTCGCGGTCGAGGGCGGCCGCCAGGTCGTCGAGCGCGATCGGCTCCTCGGCCCGCCCCCGGACGCCGACGTGCTCGCCCCCGAGCGCGCCGAACGGCTCGCGGTCGCGCAGGTCAAGCATGTCGGCCAGCCCGGCCGCGTTGCCCAGGTCGGGGTGGCCGTCCAGCGGGAGGTGGGAGACGTACAGCCCCATCCCGGCGTCGAACAGCGGCGCCAGCCGGCCGTACGTCCGGCCGGTCACGCGGTCGAGCCCGCCCCACACCAGCCCGTGGTGGGTCACGAGCACGTCGGCCCCGGCGTCGGCCGCGGCCTCGCCGGTGGCGACGGCGGCGTCGACCGCGAACGCGGCCCGCTCGACCGTCGCGGTCCCGTCGCCGACCTGGAGCCCGTTCGCGGAGGCGTCGAGGTCGGCGTAGGCGTCGGTCCGCAGTTCCTCGTCGAGGCGGCGGGCGAACTCCGAGAGTTCCATGCCCCGGCGTGGGCGCGGGTCGGCTTGTAACCTGCCCCTGCCGTGGGCGCGGGCCGTGTCCCCTGCCTCCCTACCGCCCGTCCGCGTGCGCGTACACGAACTCCCGCAGGAGTTTCGCCCCGAGCGCCGCCGCCTGACCGTCGTCGCGGTCGTTGACCTCGACCACGTCGAACCCCGTGGCGACCGGCGCGACCGTCCGGACGACCGCCCGGAGGTCGCGGGCGGCCAGCCCGAACGGCTCCATCGTCCCCGTGCCGGGCGCCACGGCGGGGTCGGCCGCGTCCACGTCGACGCTCAGGTAGGCGTCGCCGAGGGCCCCGGGGTCGAGGCCGTCGAGCCACTCCCCGACCTCCGCGGGGGGGACCGCGGTCACGTCGTCCGCGCCGGCGCGCTCCCACTCCGCGCGGGACCCCGTTCGGGCGCCGACGACGACCGCCGCGTCGGCCGTCGGCACCCGCCCGCCGTCGTCGGAATCCGGGGCGTCTGCGGAGCCGGCGTCCGCGTCGGCCGTCCCCCCGTGTCCGTCCGCCGTCCCCGCCCCCGGGTCCGGGTCCGGTCCCGCGTTCGCCGCCGCGGGTCCGTCGAGGGCCCGCCGGGTCACGCAGGCGTGGTTCAGCGCGCTCCCGCGGTGGCGGTCCCGCAGGTCGAGGTGGGCGTCGAGGACGACCAGCGTGTCCGGGTCGGTCGCGCGGACGCCGGCCCAGGTGACGGTGTGTTCGCCGCCGACCAGCAGCGGCACGGCGTCGTCCAGCACCGCCGCCCGGAGCTCCGCGGTCAGGTGGTCGAGGTACTCGTCGGTGGGGTCCCACGCGGCGACGTCCCCGGCGTCGTGGACGCCGAGCGCGGCGAAGTCGGCGTCGGTCCGGCGGTCGTAGTCGTCGAACGGCGCGGCGAACCGGCGCACCCGGTCGGGGCCGAACCGCGCGCCCGGGCCGAACGTGGTCGTGGCGTCGAGCGGCGCGCCGACCAGGACGTAGTCGGCCCCGTCGCGGCCGGCCTCGGCCCCGGGGAACGCGGTCACGGGCCTACCCGACGACCTTGCGCTGGCCCTCGTACTCGAGGTACTCGATGGTGTCGTCGGGCTCGAACGAGCGCGCCTCGGGGACGCGCATCGTGAACGTCTCGTAGGTGTCGAGGTCCATGATCTGGGCGTCGTCGCCGGAGACGGAGACGACCTGCCCCTGTTTGCGCTCGATGATCGGCACCCACACCTTGGCGTCGACCGGCTGCGAGAGGCTGCGCTTTTTCTCGTCGAACACGCCCGTCCCCTCGATCCGTGCCTTGGCGCTCCCGTGCTTGCCGGGCTTGGCCGTGCTGTACGCGTTGATCTCGCACGGCGCGTCCTCCATCATGACGTAGCTGCCTTCCTGGAGGTCGCGGACCTGCTTCTGTTCCCTCGGCATACCCGTCCGTACCGGCGACGCCCGTAAAAGCCGTTTGGAACCGCGACGGGTCCGGCAATCGGTCGGCCGGTCACCCCGCGTCGTGCCCGCCCCCCGACCCGCCGGCGTCACCCGCCCCCTCCCGCCCGGCGTCGTCGTCGGCGTCACCCGCCCCGCCGTTGGCCGTCGCCGTCCCGCCGTCGGCCGCCGCCGTCCCGTCCTCGTCCTCCGTCCCGTCGGCTCCCCCGTCGCCGGGGACGGCCCCGCTCGGCGCCAGCGAGGGGGCGCCGTCGCCCCCGCCCCCGCCCCCGATCCCCCCGCCGGACTCCCCGCGCCGCTTGCGCATCTCCTGGCGGGTGAACTGCGGGCGCGCGGTCACGCCGCCCTGGTCCCTGAACGACCGGTAGAGCAGGAACGCGACCGGCAGGCTGAGCGCCGCCGCCACCGCCGCCGCCTCGACGTTCTCGTTGAACGAGTAGAGGATCGCGGTCGAGAGGACGCCGACGGCCGCGAGCAGTCCGTAGACGATGCGGCGCGCCAGCCGCTCCAGCGCCTCCGTCTCGTCGTCGAGGGTGACGTTGACGGTCACCGCCTCGCGCTGGAGGTCGGTGAGCACGTCGTTGAGGTTCGGCGGCACCTCGAACAGCGCCTCGCCGGTCCGCCGGGCCTGTTCGGCCGCCTCCGTGGCCGCCTGGCGGATCGACTCCTCGCGGTAGCCCTGCTCGGTGAGGTAGTCCGTGGCGACCGCGATGAAGTCGAAGTCGGGGTCGAGGGTGACACAGACCCCCTCGACGACGGTGGCGACGCGCAGGATGAGCGCGAAATCCCGGGGCAGGCGCAGCGGGAACTCGTAGATGGTGTCCTCGACCTGCTGGATGACCTGCTGGACGCGGTACTGCTCGATCTCCTCGCCGCGCACGTCGGCGATGGCCAGTTCCATCACGTTGGCCATCACCTGCCGGTCGGCCTCCGGGCTGAGCGTTCCCATCTCGACCATCGCGTCGAGGATGCCGTCGATGTCCTGGTTCGCGATGGCGATGTAGAACTCGACGATCTTCTCCTGGATGTACGGGCTGACCTCGCCGCTCATCCCGAAGTCATAGAAGATGATTGCCCCGTCGTCGGCCACCGCGAGGTTGCCGGGGTGGGGGTCGGCGTGGAACGTGCCGTCCTCGACGATCATCCGGAAGTAGGCCCGCTGGAGCTTCTCCGCCAGTTCGGTCCGGTCGAACCCCTCGCGTTCGAGCCGCTCGACGTCGGTGATCTTGATCCCGCCGACGTACTCCATGGTCAGCACGCGCGGCCCGGACAGCTCCGGGAGCGCCGTCGGGACCCGGATCTGGTCGGTGTCGTCGAACGTCTCCCCGATCGCGCTCAGGACGCGGCGCTCGCGCTGGTAGTCCATCTCCTCGCGGATGGTCCGGGCGAACTCGTCGGCGAGGTTCTCCAGCGAGAACGCGCGGGCGTCGTCGATGAACAGCAGGAGGACGGGCAACAGCCACCGGATCACCCGGAGGTCGGCCTCGACGAGGTCCTCGACCCCCGGTCGTCGGACCTTCACCGCGACGGGGCGGCCCTCGTGGGTGGCGCGGTACACCTGCCCGAGGCTGGCGCCGCTGATCGGCTCCGTGTCGAACGACTCGAAGGCGTCGTCCACGGCCCCGAGTTCGGCCTCGATCACCTCCCTGGTCCGCTCCCAGTCGGCCGGCGGGACGTCGTCCTGGAGGCTGGCGAGCACGTCGATGTACGCCGGCGGGAGGACGTCCGGCCGGGTCGAGAGCAGCTGCCCGAGCTTGATGAACGTCGGTCCGAGGGTCAGAAGCGAGTCGAGCAGCACCTCCGCCCGGCGGCCCTGCGTCTCGGGACCGACGTCCCGGCGCCCGCCGAACACCAGGTACCGGCGGCGGTCCCGGGCGTAGGCGACGATGAGCGGCAGGAACTGGTGGACGACGCGGAGGAACCGCCAGTAGGATCTGAGCGCGACCAGCGTGATCACCCCGCCGTTACGCGTCCTCGACGGGGATGGTCCGCCCGGGTCCGGCCGAGCGCTTCGGCAGTTCGACCTCGAGCACGCCCCGCTCGACGCGCGCGCTGGCGTCCGCGCCGGTCGCGTCCGGCGGCAGGGGCAGTTCCGCGTCGAGGAACAGCGACCGGTCCTCGCTCACGTACCGGAACTCCGAGGGCGGGTTCTTCTCCCGGCGCGCCTCGACGACCAGCCGCCCGCGGTCGACCGAGACCTCGACCGTCTCCGCGACCACGCCCGGCAGGTCGACGACGAGCAGGTAGGCGTCGTCGCTCTCCAGGAGGTCGGCGAACACCGCCTCCGGGAGTTCGCGGAGCGCCTCGCGCAGGCTCGACATGGACAGCGATACGTGACGGGCGTCGAAAAAGCCCGTGGTCTCCGCTCCCCGCGGCGACCGGCCGGCGACGCCGGTCGGCGGTCCGGTCGGCCCGACGGCGCCCGCCCGCGATCGGCCGCGCCGCCGTCGGGGCGGCCGTGCGACGGGCGCGGCCGCGGCGCCACGCGGCGGGTGAAACCCATTAGTACCCGGGAACCCTCCCCTCTGGCGGAGGGATCCTAGCCATCACCGACCGGGACGGACGCGCACTCCAGCAGTACGAACGACTCGTCGAGACGCTGCCGATCGGGTACGCGCGGACGACCGTCGACGGCGAGTTCCGGGCGGTGAACGCGACGTTCGTCGCCCTGGTGGGCGGGGACTCGCGGGAGGACGTCCTGTCCCGGGACGTCGAGGAGTTCTACCGGGACCCGACGACGCGGGACCGGCTCCTCACGACCCTCCGCGAGGAGGGCGAGGTCCACAACGAGGAGCTGAAGGTGACGACGCTCGACGGCGAGACCGTCTGGGTGGTGGTCACCGCCCGCGTCGTCGACACCGACGAGGGGCGCTGTATCGACGCGCTCGTCCAGGACATCACCGACCGGCGGCGGCGCGAGAGCGTGCTCCGCGAGATGCACGACGTCATCTCGGACCGGGACCGGGCGTTCGAGGAGCAGGTCCGGGCGCTCCTCGAACTCGGGCGGGCGGAGCTCGACACGCGGTACGGGACGCTGTCGGAGATCCGCGGCGAGGAGTACGTGTTCGAGGTCGTCGCCGCTGACGACGACAGCATCCGGGCCGGGGACGTGGTTCCGCTCTCGGCGACGAACTGCGAGATCGCCGCGAGCACCGAGCGGACGCTCGTGCTCGGCGACGTCGAGCGCGACGCGCCCGAGGAGACCGACCGCGCCGGCTACGCCGAATGGGGCATCTCGTGTTACGTCGGGGCGCCCGTCCTGGTCGAGGACGAGGTGTACGGGACGTTCTGCTTTTACGATACGGAGGCCCGAACCGGACAGTTCTCGGCGTGGGAGGTGACGCTCGTCGATCTGATGAGCCGCTGGGTGAGCTACGAACTCCAGCGCCGACGGGCGAACGCCCGGCTCGAGGAGCAGAACGCGCAGCTGGAGCGGTTCGCCTCGATCGTCGCCCACGACCTCCAGAACCCGCTCAACGTCGCCCAGCTACGGGCGGAGCTCGCGTCGGAGGAGTGCGACAGCGAGCACCTCGACCACGTGATGCGGGCCCACGACCGGATGGAGGCCCTCATCGACGACCTGCTCCGGCTCGCGCTCGAGGGCGAGCAGCTCGGCGAGCTCGAGACGGTCGATCCGGCCGCCCTCGTCGAGGCCTGCTGGGACGACGTCGAGACGCGCGACGCGACCCTCCGCGCGACGGTCGAGCGGTCGATCCGGGCGGATCCCGACCGCCTCCGACAGCTGTTCGAGAACCTCGTGTCCAACGCCGTCGAGCACGGCGGCGGGACCGTGACCGTCACCGTGGGCCCCCTCGAGGACGGCTTCTACGTCGAGGACGACGGGCGGGGGATCCCCGCGGACGAACGCGACGAGGTGTTCGGGGCCGGCTACTCGACCGCCGACCGGGGCACGGGGTTCGGACTGAACATCGTCGAGCAGGTGGCCGACGCCCACGGCTGGGAGGTCCGCGTGACCGAGGGCGCCGACGGCGGCGCGCGGTTCGAGATCACCGGCGTCGAGTTCGCCGGGGACTGAGAGGGCCGCGTCCCCACGCGTCCGGGCGGGTGCGCGGGCGCCCCCGGCTCCGGCCGCCCCGCTCGCGTCCGGCGGGCCCGCCCGCCGACCCCTCAGGACTCCCCCGGCCCGTACCCGACCAGCCGCCCGTCGGCGGTCCCGAGGTACGCCAGCCCCCCGGCCAGGGCCGGCCCGCCGGCCACCGTCGGCCCGTCGTCGCGCCACCGCACCCGGCCCCCGTCGGCGTCCAGGACCGCCAGCCCGTTTGGCCCGCCCGCGTACACCGTGCCGCCGGAGACCGCCAGCCCGCTCCCGGCGGCCGGGCCGCTCCGCCACCGGTCGCTCCCGTCGCCGGCCGCGAGCGCCCGGACGCCGGCGTCGCTCCCGAGGTAGACGGTCCCATCGGCGACCGCGACCGCGCCGATCCGTCCCGCCGCTTCCCGGCGCCACCGCTCGGTCCCCGTCGCGGCGTCGAGCGCCAGCGTCCGGTCGCCCGCGGCGACGTACGCCGTCCCCCCGGAGACGGCGAGGTCGGCGACCGGCCGCCCGGTCTCGACGGACCAGGCGACCGTCCCCGCCGCCGGGTCGGCCGCCAGGACGTGGCCGACGTCGGGCACGTCCGAGGCGAAGCCGAGCGTCCCCGCGTACAGGCGCCCGTCCGCGACCGCGATCCGTCGCACCGCGGTCGTCGGCGCCGGGAGGGCGAACGTCACGCACCGCCGCCCGCTCCCGGCGTCGAGCGCCGTCACCAGCGCGGTCCCGTCGGTGCCGGCGTACACCGTCCCGCCGGTCGCGACCGGGGCGCAGGCCGGGGCCTCGGCGACGTCGACTTCCCACCGCTGCTCGCCGGTCGTCGCGTCCACGGCGGTCACGTGTTCGGCCCGCTTGTAGTAGCCCCAGGGGACGAACGCCGTCCCGTCGGCCAGCGCGGGGCTGGCGTGGCCGAGGTCGTCCCGGGTTCGGCCCCACCGCCGCTTTCCGGTCGCCGGGTCGATCCCCCGAAGGACGGCGTCGGGGTGGCCGGTCAGGCAGACGGCGGCGTCGGCGCCGATCGCCGGCGTCAGCATCGACGCCTGCTCGGTCGTCGCCAGCGTCCGCCGGGCGAGCGGCGGGTCCGGCGACGCGTCGCTCGGCGCGCGCGCGGTCGCCCCGGCGTCGCGCTTGACGCTCGGCCACGCGTCCGAGCCCGGCGGATCGACCGCCGTCGACGCCGTCCCGGGGCCGCTCTCGACCGCGATCCGCTCGGCCCACGGCTTCGAGGCCGAGGACGGGGTCGGCCCGCGACCCGTCGGCGCCGGCTCCGTCGGCGGTTCGGTCGTCCCGCCGGCAGGGTCGTCGCTCCGGGCGGCTCCGCCGCCGTCGTCGAGACAGCCGGCGACCGCGACGCTCCCGAGGAGGGCGAGCGCCTCGCGGCGCGTCGATCGGGGGGACATCGTCCGATCCCCTCCCGGTCCCGGGGGCAAGTGCTTTCGGTCGGGACAGGGCCTTTCTCCCCCCGCCCCGAAGCCGGCACATGACCGACGACGACCGGCGGGACGTCGGGTTCAAGGACCGCACCCGGCTGGCCGCCGCCCGGGACCGCCTGCTCGCCGCCGTCGAGCCCCACGGCCGCACGGAGTCGGTTCCCCTGGGCTCGGCGGACGGCCGGACGCTGGCCGAGACGGTGACGGCCGCCCGGCCCGTGCCGGGCTACGAGCGCGCCGCGATGGACGGCTACGCCGTCCGGGCGGCGGACACGTTCGGCGCCTCGGACCGCTCGCCGGCCGCGCTCCGCCTCCGGGCCGGCGGCGACCCCGGGGCGGCCGACGCCGTGGACCCCGGCGAGGCCGCGCGGGTCCACACCGGCAGCCCGATCCCCGACGGCGCCGACGCGGTGGTGATGGTCGAGCACGCGGAGCGGGTCGACGACGAGGTCGAGGTGTTCGACGCCGTCGCCGGCGGGGAGAACGTCGCGCCCGTCGGCGAGGACGTCGAGGCGGGGCGGACGCTGTTCGACCCCGGCCACGTCCTCCGGCCCTCCGACGTCGGCCTCCTGAAGGCCGTCGGGATCGACGAGGTCGCGGTCCGGCAGCGGCCGACCGTCGGGGTGGTCCCGACCGGCGGGGAACTGGTCCAGCGCGACCCCGAACCGGGCGAGGTCGTCGAGACCAACGGCCTCACCGTCTCGCGGCTCGCCGTCCGTTGGGGCGCCGTCCCGACCTACCGCGACGCCGTCGTCGACGACCCGAGCGCGCTCCGCGCGGCGGTCCAGCGCGACCTCGCCAAGGACGCAGTCGTCACCACCGGCGGTTCGTCGGTCGGCGCGCGCGACTACGTCCCGGAGGTGGTCGACGACCTCGGCGAGGTGCTCGTCCACGGCGTCGCGCTCAGGCCGGGCCACCCCGTCGCGCTCGGCGTCGTCGAGGAGACGCCCGTCCTGATGCTCCCCGGCTACCCGGTCGCCTGCATCGTCAACGCCGTCCAGTTCCTCCGCCCGGTCGTCCGCGCGCTCGCCGACCGCGACCCCGTCAGCCCGGACCCCCCGACGACCGCGGCCCGCCTCTCGCGCAAGCTATCCAGCGAGCCCGGCGTCCGGACGTTCGCGCGGGTGCGGCTCCGGGACGGCGAGGGGGGCGAAGGCGACGGGAGCGGCGGTGACGGCGGCGACCCGGTCGCGGAGCCGGTCCGGGCCGGCGGCGCCGGCGTCCTCTCCAGCGTCGCGCTCGCGGACGGCTGGGTCGTCGTGCCCGAGGACCGCGAGGGGATTCCGGCTGGCGAGCGCGTCGCCGTCGAGAACTGGGAGTGGTCGGGATAGGGGCGTTCCGGCGGTCCCGGCCGGTCCTCGACCGTCGGCGATCCGGCGCGCGGCCGAACACCGCCGCCCTCAGAGCCCCTTCACGGTCTCGATGGCACCGACCGTCTCCAGCCCCATCCAGGCGAGGAACAGCGCGTACAGCGCCAGGAAGCCGTAGGCCTCGCGGACGGTGAGCGT
>JBDGPV010000079.1:0-9173 GCA_042219485.1 Haloferacaceae archaeon | reverse complement strand
GGGCTGGCCTTCCCGCCCCACGCCACCGCCGGCCACGACTTCAACCTCGTCACCGAGCGGGAGGTGGACGCGGTGCTCGACGCCATCGACGCCGCCCGCGACCGCCTCTCGTACGGCGACGCGACCCCGCCCGTCCGGGTCGAGGTCGGCGAGGCGTCGGTGCTCGGCCAGGCGTTCGGCGACGGCGCCGCGCTCGTCTCGACGTTCGCCCCGGAGCCCGCCGACGACGTCGAGTACGCCGTCGGCCTCTCTGCGATCTCCGAGGCCCGCGCCGCCGGCCACGAGGAGGTCCTCCTGGTCGACGCCCACAACTGCAACGACGGGCTCTCGGGCCCGGACCTGGGCCACGTCACGCCCGGGAGCCGGCGGTCGTTCGACCTGATCCGCGCCGCCGGCGAGGCCGGCGAGCGTCTGGCCGACGCCGAGCGCGGCGCACTCCGCCTGGGCGTCGCCTGGGAGCGCACCGACTGGGACCCCGTCGACGGCATCGGCCCCCTCGGGGTCCGGGTCGCGGTGACGGAGGTCGCCGGGGTCACGACGGCCTACGTGCTCGTGGACGGCAACAACATGGAACCCGGCCTCCGGGAGCGCATCGTCCGCGCGCTGACCGCCGACGGACCGGTCGACCGCGTCGAACCGATGACGACCGACACCCACATCGTCAACACCATGGAGGCGGACAACCAGGTCGGCGCGGCCATCGACGCGGACGACCTGGTGGCGCTGATCGAGCGGCTGACCGACGAGGCGCTGTCCGACCGCGAGCCGGTGACCGCGGGCATGGCGACCGAACACGCGGAGGTGACCGTCTTCGGCAACGACCGGACCGAGACGCTCGCATCGCACGCCAACGCCGTCGTCTCGATGGGCGGCGCGCTCGCCGGCGCCGTCATCCTCGCGGTGATGGCCGTCAGCGTGCTGGTGTTCTTCCTCACCTGACCGCCCGGACTACAGGCGGAGTTCCCGGACGTCGATGGCGCCACAGGCCGGGCAGACGTGCCGGTAGCTGACCCGGTCGCCGGTCGTCCGGGCCTGCCACGTGCCGTCGGCGTCCTCGTGGCCGCACTCCGGGCACGTCAGTTCCGCCCGCTCGTAGTGCGATCTGAGGCTCTCGAAGGCGGTCGCCCCCGTGTTAGTCGCTGCCATATGGGGCCCGTTCACACGTATCATACTTGTATCCTGCGCCGGCGATCCCGGTCGCCGCGCGCGGCTGGCGGGGTCGCGCCGCAGTCACGAGGGGGGATCGCCGTCGTTCAGCCGTCCCCGGCCGACGCGAAGAGGTCGTCGACGGCGGCCTCGGCCGCCTCGACGGCCGCGTCGACGACCTCGTCTGGGTCGTGGTCGGCGTCGTCGGGCGGGTTCACGTAGACGTCGACCTCGAGGACGCCGTCATCGAAGGTGACGGTCAGGTCGAGGTCGTCGATCCGGGACTGCTTGTAGCGGTCGAGGACGACGCCCTCGGCGGCGGCGGCGGCCGCCTCGACGACCTCCTCGTCGGTCGGCCGCCGGCCGCTCGCTCCGGGGTCGTCGGCCATCGCCGGGCCGGGCTACGCGCCGCCGGCGCCGGCGCCGGGACCCATCCCGGCGGGACCGCCGCCGCCGCCCTGGAGGAGCTGCTGGATCTCCTCCTGGAGGCTCTCGAACTGCTCCTGGACGCGCTCCTCCTGCTTTCCGAGCTGCTCGACGCGGACCTCCAGGGAGTCGACCTTCTCCTCGAGGTCCTCGTGGGCGTCCTCGTAGCTCGTCTCGACGAGGATCTCGCCGACCTCGCGGTACATCTCCGAGCCCTCGTCGACCTCCTCCAGCGCGTCGAGGGCGGTCTGTGACTCCTTGAGCGCGGTCTCGGCCTGCTGTTTCTGTTGTGCGACCTCCTGGGCGGTCTCCTGGAGGTCCTGCAACTCCTCGATTTTCTCCTGCGCTTCCGGGGGAAGGTTGCCCTGCATGGTCCGGCCGAGGGTTGCCGGGGTGAAAAACCCACGTATCTCGTCACGTCACCCGTTCGGCGACGGCGACGAGCCGCGTCCAGGAGGTACAGCCCGCCCGGAGCGCGACGGGGTCGGCGGCGGTCACCCGGACCCGCACGACCGCGCCGTCGCGCTCGACGGCCGCGCCCGATCGGTCGTCGTCGATCTCGTCCCGTTCGACGGCCAGGCTCGCGGCGATCGTCCGCGCGCGCCGCTCGTCGTCGTAGGCAAAGGAGAGCGTCGCGTCGTGCGGGCGGTCGGCGGGGGGGTCGGACCCGGACACGGACACGCGGGCTACCCGCGGGGCGTCACTCGACGTCGATCTCCTTGACGTCCGGGCTCCGCTCTTTCAGCAGGACGCGGTGTCCGCAGTACGGACAGCGGACGCCCCCGTACTCGTCGAGTTCGACGTCCCGCTTGCAGCGCGAGCACCTGTACATCGGTCAGTCGGCACCCCCGGTCGCGGACTGGTCGTCGGCCTCGCTCCCGTCCTCTGCCTCGCCCTCGTCCTCGGCGAACGCGGCGCGAATCGAGCGCGTCACCCGGCGGCCGCCGGGCGTCCGGGGCCGGTACGCCCCACCGGTGAACACCTCACCGGTCTCCTCGTTCCGCCAGATGCCCGTCCCGATCCGGGTCACGTCGTCGCCGTCGACCTCCGCCGACTGCATCTCGGCCTCGATCTCCTTGACGCGCCGCCGGGCGACCCGCCCGTACCGCGCGCCGAACCGGCCGGCGCTGCCGACCGACTTCGCCTCGTTTTCGGCCATAGTGCCCGCCGGTACCCGCGGGCGACGCAAAAACCCTGCGAGTCGTGCCGGCGGTCAGCCCGAGAGCCCCGCCTGCGCCAGCGCCTCGTCGAGGTCCTCGCGGACCCGCTCGCCCGTCGATCGGTCCATCGCGGTCGTCACCACGCGGTTCTCCTGAACGCTCGACCCGTCGCGCAACAGGAGCCGGACGTTCCCGTTGTCGTCCGCCCGCGTCACCTTCGCGCGCGTCCCGGACCGCGACCCCGTCCCCCCGGCGTCGATCGGCCCCGGAACCACCTTCTTGACGTGGGGGTGCTCGGCCACGGCGCCGACCGCCTCTCGGCCGTCGCGGCCGCCGATCAGCGTCGTGTGGCTCCCCCCGAGCTTCTCGGCCGGCGACAGTTCGACCACCTCCAGCGACCGCTCGCCCCGGCTCGCGATGGCCGCCTCCACCGGCCGCTCGTCGTCCACCCGGTAGAACGGGTAGCGCACCTGGGCCCGGGCCTCCCGGAGCGGGGCGCGCTCGCCCGCGGCGAACACCGTCTCCGGCCGCTTGCGCCTGATCTCGTCGGCCACCCGGCCGGCGAAGTTCCGCAACTGGACGGGCCGCTCCTCGCCCTCCTCCGGCGTCGTCGTCACGACCGTCTCCCCGCGGACGGCCTCGCCGTCGAGCATCGTCAGCGTCGCCCGCCCGCGCTCGAACGCGACGACGACCGCGTCGCAGTTCGCGGTGTCGCAGGTCAGGCAGTAGTCCCCCGGCCGCTCCAGGGCCGACCCGCACCGCCGGCAGTCCATGCGGGTCCGTTGGCCGTCCGGGCGCATAAGCCCGTCCGTTCCCGGCCGGGAGCGGGCGGTGAGCGGGGGACGGCGGGCTCGGGTGGCGGGCGACGGGCGACGGTGACCGCCCCGAGCGACGGTGACTGCCCCCACGGTCCGGCGCCCCGCTCTCGACGCCCGGGCCCTGTCGGCCCCCCGTCCCGCTTGCCCTCGCCCCCCTACAGGTCGAGCGGGTCGACCTTCAGGTACTCCCGCAGGAGGACGGTCGCGTAGGCGCCGTGCGGGAGCGCGAACGAGAACCGCAGCGGCTCCCGGCGGACGGTCACCGCCGTTCGGACGAGCACCGCCCGCCTGGTCCCCCGGGAGGCGAAGCCTTCGGGCAGGTCGAAGTCCGCGGGCGCGAGGCCGAGGTCGTCGAGCACCCCCCGCACGACGTCGTCCGGTTCCCCCGCCCCCAGGGTCGTTTCGGTGCCGACCAGCGGCGCCGTGACGAACGCCCGGCCGCGCTCGCAGTGGCGCGCGACGGCGTCCTCGCGCCCCGCCTCGACCCGCTGGCGGCGGTCGACGTCCGGGACCGCCAGGGCGTCGGGCGCCGATCGGTCGAGAAAGCAGACCACGTCGCCGGCCACCGGCCGGTCGAGCGGCAGCCCGCGGTCCAGCCGCCGGCTCACCACCCGGTTGAAGACGTACGACTGCGCGGCGTTGACGAACAGGCGTCGCAGGTTCGACGGCACCGCGTCCAGCGCCGCCCGGCAGGTCGCCGGCGCCGGGTCCGCCTCGCCGGCCGCGGCCAGCGCGTCGAGCATCGCCCGCTCGTAGCCCAGGCGGTCGGGCAGCCGCCCGGCCGCCGCCCGCCAGTCCGGGTCCGCGGCGCCGAACTGCTCGTCGACGAACCGCCGGGCGCGGCGGGTGTCCGCCGGTTCGGCCGCCGAGGGGTTGCCGCAGTACGCCCGGACCGCCCCGCGCCAGTCGCCGTCCAGGACCCGCAGGCCGACCTCGTGGGTGACCGGCCGGCGGCTCCCGAACCGCTGGTGGCCGAAGTAGTTCGGGACCGCCACCGGCGTCGGCTCCCCGCCGGCCGCGCCGTCCCCGACGGTCGCGCCGCTTCCGTTCCCGCCGCGGTCCGGTCCCGCCCCCGCGGGGCGTGCCCCGCCGAACGCCCGCAGGGCCGCGGTGACCGCGCCCGCCGCCCCCGGCCGGTCGGGGTCGCGGACGCGGACCTCGAAGGCGTTGCCCGCCAGGTCGCCGAACGAGAGCGGGCGGCCGAACCGCCCGACGACCTCCAGTTCCGCGTCGTCGATCGACGGCAGGTCCCCCGGGTCGATCCCCCGGACGGCAAACAGTTGGGTGGTGATCGCGTGCTTGTCCTTGGTGCCGGCCCACGTGACCCGTTCGCGGCTCGCGCCGAGCGCGTCCGACAGCCGCCCCGCGAAGTCGGTCGTGTCCCACCGGCGGAGCCGGGCGCGCACGAGCAGGTGGGGGTAGTCCCCGGGGTCGGCGTCGGCGGGCGCGGGCTCGACGCCCTCGATCTCCCGGACGCGGAAGTCCTCGGGCCGGTCGCGCAGCCGGCCGCCGGTGCCGTCGGCGTCGCTCGCGTACCACGCCATCCCGACGGTCCGCTCGCGCTCGTGGGCCGCGCGCATCGGCCCGGCTTGGCCCGGGGGGAAGGAAAGTCCGCCGACCTCGGCCGCCCGCGCTCAGTACAGCGCCAGGTCGCCGGTGACACGGTCGACCGCCGCCTCCTCGTCCGGCCCGACCGCCAGCGCGGTGACCGTCCCCGCGTCGAGTTCCGTGTGGCCCGCGTCCCGGATCACCGCGTGGGGCAGGCCCGCGCGTTCGGCGTCGTCGGCCAGGCCGAACAGGTCGCGCTCGCCGTCGACGCGGAGCACGACCTTCTTCTGTCCCCCCTCCGTCCACGCCCGCCGGCGCCGCTCGTCGGCGTCCTCGTAGGCCGCGAGCGAGGCGTGGGCGACCTGTGCCGCGAGCTTCCCCGTCCCCATTCCCAGGTCCGCGCGGGCGACGATGGCCTGTTTCACGCCCGGGCGCTCGGCGCGCCGGGCCCTAAACGTTCGCGTCGTTCCGTCCGCTCGCGCCCCCCGATCGGACGCCGCGGACCCGGTGATTTATTCGCCTGCCTCCCGGCCGCGTTCACATGATCCTGTCAGACGGGGACATCCGTCGGCGCCTGGCCGAGGGGGACCTCGTCATCGAACCGATCGAGGACCCGGACCTCCAGATCCAGCCCGCGAGCGTCGACCTCCGCCTGGGTCGGGAGTTCCTGGAGTTCAAGCGGACGAACATCCCCTGCATCCACCCCGGCCGGAGCGACGAGGTCGACGAGTACGTCACCAAGACGTCGGTGCCGCTCGGGCCGGCCGGCGACCAGCGCACGCTCGACGGCCGCGAGGCCGACGACGCCGACGAGCGCTTCGAGGACGACGAGTTCATCCTCCACCCCGGCGACTTCGTGCTCGGCACGACGGTCGAGCGGGTCGAACTCCCCGCCGACCTCATCGCCCACGTCGAGGGGCGCTCCTCGCTCGGCCGGCTGGCGATCGTCGTCCACGCGACGGCCGGCATCGTCGATCCGGGCTACCGGGGCCAGATCACGCTCGAACTCTCGAACCTCGGCACCGCGCCCGTCGCGCTCACGCCGGGGATGCGCATCTCGCAGCTCACGTTCACTGAGCTGACGACCCCGGCCGAGCGGCCGTACGGGGAGGACCGCGGGTCGAAGTACCAGGGCCAGCACGGCCCCCAGGCGTCGCGGATCCAGGGCGACCGCGAGTTCCGCGGCGACGGGCGATGAAGTTCGTCGAGGAGATCGTCGTCGAGGAGTTCCTCCCGACGGTGCGGTCGATGCTCGCCACCGAACTCCGGGACCGCGGGCTCACACAGCAGGAGGTCGCCGAGGCGCTCGGCATCAGCCAGTCGGCCGTCTCGAAGTACGCCCAGGGCGGCGTCGACCGCAACCCCGCCATCGCGGAGCACGAGCGCGTGCGCGAGGCCGTCGAGCGGATCGCCGCGGGGCTGGCGGCCGGCGAGATGACCCGCGTTCAGGCCCTGATCGAACTGGAGGTGCTGATCCGGGAGCTCGAAACCGGGGGGCTGCTCGCCACCCTCCACGAGCGCCACGAACCGGCGCTGGCCGACCGCCCCGGGCGGTTCGACGTCCACGACCCGGAGGGGCCGATCCGCACCGCCGAGCAGGTGCGATCGTCGATCCAGCGCGGCCTGCGGACCCTCACGACCGCGAGCGGCTTCGCCGCGCTCATCCCCGCGGTCGGGTCGAACCTCGTCGAGTGCCTGCCCGACGCGACCGGCGTCGACGACGTGGCCGGCGTCCCCGGCCGCATCTTCGACGTGAAGGGCCGGACGACGGTCCCGGCCGACCCCGAGTTCGGCGTCAGCGAGCACGTGGCGGGCATCCTGCTCGCGGCCCGCGAGGCCGGCCTCCCCGTCCGCGCCGCGCTCAACGTGAGCTACGACCCCGAGACCGTCGCCCGCCTCCGCGAGGCCGGCCTCCCGGTCGTCGAGTTCGACCCCGAGGCCGACCGCGGCGCCACCCGGGCCTCGCTCCGCGAGGCGCTCGGCGACCGGTCGCTCGACGGCGACGCGGTCGTCTGCTATCACACCGGCGGCTACGGGGTCGAGGCCGTCGCCTACGTCCTCGGCCCCGACGCCCCCGCCGTCGCGGGCCTGGTGCGCGACCACCTCTGCTGACCCCGCTCCCGCCGTCCTGCGGCCCGCCGTCCCCCGGTCCGCCGTCCGCCGTCTCGCTGATCGCCGTCCGCCGCCCCTCACCCCGGGACGGGCGCGGGCCGGACGGGGGCCGGACGCGGGGCCGGCGTTT
This sequence comes from Haloferacaceae archaeon, assembly GCA_042219485.1. Lineage (GTDB taxonomy): Archaea > Halobacteriota > Halobacteria > Halobacteriales > Haloferacaceae > CAZMLQ01. Next base: position 1,833 of record JBDGPV010000079.1, on the reverse strand, counting down.
AACCCCCGCGGGCCCGTCGGGGCGCGCGTGACCGACGACGCCCGGGCGTTCTACACCCGGTGGGCGCGCCCCTACGACCTGCTCGCCCGGCGCGCTCCCGGCGTGTCGACCCTGCGCCGGCGGCTGATCGACGCCCTCGCCCCCGCGCCCGGCGACACGGTCGTCGACCTGGGCTGTGGCACCGGCGCCGCCCTCCCCGACCTCCGCGAGCGGGTCGGGGACCGGGGGACCGTCGTCGGCGTGGACTTCGCCCCCGGACCGGCCGCCCTGGCCCGCCGGCGCGCCGACCGGTGGGCGAACGTCCACGTCGTCCGGGGCGACGCCGTCCGCCCTCCGGTCGCGGCCGCCGACCGGGCGCTCGCCTCGTTCGTCGTCGGCATGCTCCCCGACCCGGCCGCGGCCGTCCGGGCGTGGATCGACCTGGTCCGGCCCGGCGGCCGTGTCGCGCTGCTCGACCTGGCGCGCTCGACCCGGGCGGTCGCCCGGCCGCTCAACCTCCCCTTTCGCGCCCTCGTCGTCGCCTCCGCTCCCCCCGGGGCGCGGCGCCGGTCGGACGGCGGCCCGACGCGCACCCTCGACCGCCGGGTCGCCGCCGCCCACCGGGCGCTGCGCGAGGGGACCGATCCCGTCGAGCGCTCGACGCACGCGCTCGGGTTCGCGCGGCTGACGGCCGGGCGGGTCGGGGAGCGGTAGGCGCGGGACCTACCCGTACAGCTCGGCGTGCTGCTCGCAGAACTCGCGATCGCCGAACTGGGCCTCGATGACGCCCGGCTGGCGGTGGGGGTTCGCGAGCCGGCAGCCCTCGTCGTCACAGAACGATTCGCCGGTCGCGAGGTAGTGGACGCCCTGGAGGACGTAGCCCTTCAGCGCGTCCGTCGTCCGGGGGTCGTCGGCGACGAGGAACTCGCCCTCGACCTCCTGTTCGAGCACCTCGCGCGGCGGCGCGTCGCCGCCGGTCATCAGCGCGTGTTTCTGCTTCGCCTTGTAGTAGGCCTCGGGCTTGGCCGGCGCCTCGTAGAGGCCTGGCACCGAGACCAGCGTCGGCTGGCCGAGGACGTTCACCCGCTTGTGCCACCGGCCGTCGTGGTCGCCCCAGGTGCCCAGCGCGCGGTCCATCAGGATCACGTGGGCGTGATCGAGGCCGGCCGCGTCGGCCGGGAGGCGCGCGTTGCACGCCTCCTGGACCGCCAGCCCGTCGTACAGCACCCCCCCGCCGCGCTCGGGGTCCTCGATGGCTCGCTCCTCGTAGCGAACGATCCCCAGCATCTCGTTGCCCGTCTCCCGCTCGTAGGGCGAGAGCACGCGCGCGGCGGCGAGTTCGCGCGGGAGGTCGTCGTCGGCGTACAGGGCGAAAAAGCGGTCGCGCACCTCGACGGTCGCGTCGATCCGGCCGCGCAGCCAGTCGGCGATGGCGTCCGCGTCCGCGACCGAGGTCGGGGCGCGATAGAGCGTGACTCTGTCGGGATCGGGCATGTGCGTGGGTCGTCGTACTCGCGGCTTCTGGTCGTTACGGTCCGAAAGGATCGGTGGCGGGGCGGTTCGGGCGGGGGCCCGTCCGTCGGCGCCCGCCCGCGTCGTCCCGGTCGGCCCCTCAGTCGTCGGCGGGCGTCCGCGAGGTCATGCCGACCGGCTCGGCGTCGACGCCGAGCTCGTCGATGGCCGCCTGGGCGGCGCGCTTGCCCGAGAGGAGCATGGCGCCGAACGTCGGGCCCATCCGCGGCAGGCCGTAGGTCGTCGCGGTCGCCATCCCGGTGACGATGAGGCCGGGGTGGACGAGGCCGGTGTGCTCGACGACGGCGTCCTCGCTCTGGCCGACCCACATCGAGTCGTGGC
>JBDGPV010000085.1:0-9373 GCA_042219485.1 Haloferacaceae archaeon | reverse complement strand
ACGCTGTTCCGAAACAGGTTCTCGAACAGCTGCCTGAGGCGGCTCTCGTCGGCCCGGACGACGGCGTCGGTCCCGGTCGACAGCGTCGATCCGCCCGTCTCGACGGTCCGCCAGCCGTCGGCGGCGGCGTCGGCCAGCGACACCGCCCGGAGGTCGGTCACGACGTCGCCTTCCCGGGCCAGCGTCAGCAGCTCCCCGACGAGCTGTTCCATCCGCTCGTGGGCGTCGGCGACCGCCCGGAGGTGGTCGCTGTCGCGCTCCGCGCGGGCGAGTTCCAGCCGCCCCTGGGCCACGTTTAGCGGGTTGCGGAGGTCGTGGCTGACGACGCTCGCGAACTCCTCCAGGCGCTCGTTCTGCCGCTCCAGCCGCCGCTCGTACTCGATCCGCTCGGTGAGGTCCCGGCCGGTTCCGGCGAACCCGAGCACCTCCCCGTCCGGGCCGGTCAGCCGGGTGCCGGTGAACTCGTAGGGGATGCGCTCGCCGTCCGCGGTGAGGTAGTCGGCCCGGACCGTCGCCGATCCCGTCTCGAAGACCTCCCGCACGGCGTCGGCAACCCGCCCGGCGTGGTCCTCCGGGAAGAAGTCGGCGGGGCCCATTTCGGCGATCTCCCCGTCCGAGTAGCCGGTCACCTCCCCGAGGCGGTCGTTCCACTGGACGATCCGTCGGTCGGTGTCGAACACGTAGAAGACGTCCTCGATCGCGTCGAGGCACTGGTCGAGGAACGCCCGCTGGGTCCGCAGTTCGCGCTCGCGCTCGCGCGCCGCGGTGACGTCCTGCTGGAAGCCGACCCAGTGGGTGACCGTCCCGTCGTCGTCCCGCAGGGGGGCGATCGACACCCGGTTCCAGAACTCGCTTCCGTCGGCGCGGTAGTTGCGGAGTTCGACCGTCGCCGGCTCGCGCGCCTCGATCGCGGCGCGCAGTTCCGCGACCGCGTCGGGGTCGGTCCCCTCGCCTTGGAGGAACCGGCAGTTCCGCCCGCGGGCCTCCGCGACGGCGTACCCCGTCATCTCCTCGAACCGATCGTTGGCGTAGACGATCGGGTTGTCCTCGCGTCCGAAGTCGGTGATGAGGACGCCGACGGGCGCCGCGTCGACCGCCCGCGCCCTGCGACGCACGGACGCCGACCGCCCCGCCCGGCGTCGCCGGACCGCGGCGACGATCCGGTCGGCCAGCAGGGCACACCCGTCGTCCCCGTCGTCCCGGGGGATGTACTCGGTGACGCCGCCGGCGGCCGCCGCGCGGGCGACCGCGCGGTCGTCCTCGCGAACCCGGAGGACGAACGGCAGGTCGGGGTGGGACTCCCTGACGGCCTCCAGGAGGGCGACGCCGTCGCTGTCGGGGAGGTCGTGGGCGCTGACCACACACTCGACGTCCGCCGAGAGGGCATCGAGCGCCGCCGCCGCCCCCGCGGCAGTGACGGGGTCGAGGCGGTCGTCCGCGCGTTCGAGGCGGGCCGCGGTCCGGGCCGCGCCCTCCGCGTCGCCGACGACGAGCGTTCGGATCGATCCCCCGCCGTCCGGTCCCCTCGGGTCCATGCCGGTCACCCCGTCCGCTCGCCCTGGTAGCTCCCGTCGTAGGTCCCCCCGTGGCCGGCCGCCGCGAGGACGAACTGTCCGATCCGCGCGCCGGCCGCGATCCCGATGGGGTGGTGGACCAGGAGGAGCCCCTCGCCGCGGCCCTCGTAGCCGGCGTCCCAGACGGCCGTCTCCAGGGTCGTCGAGTTGCGCAGGAGCGACGAGCGGGGCAGCAGGAAGCCGACGTGGCCCTCCGGGACGGCGACGGTCTCGGCGTACCGGACGACGTACCCGCCGGGGTCGAGGCGGTAGGTCCCGTCGGCGGCCTCGACCGGCTCGCGGTCGCCGACGGTCTTGTCGTCGCGGCCGATCCGGCCGGGGGTCCGCTGTACGAGGACGGCCTCGACGGTCAGGTCGACGCCGTTCGGCTGGATCTGGTCGGCGCCGAGCGGCGAGACGTGGTCGGCGACGAAGGGGCCGGCGCGGAACATACGCCGGAGTCGCGGCCCCCGGATAAAAGCGAACCGGCGGCCACCGGGTCGGCGTCCGGGACCGTGCCGGGCGCCGCCGCGCGGGTTTTATGTCCGTGCGGCATCGACTGACGGGCGTTATGGGACGGACGCTCACGGAGAAGATCCTCTCCGATCACCTCGTCGAGGGCGACCTCGAACCGGGCGAGGAGATCGGGATCGAGATCGATCAGGTGCTCTCGCAGGACACCACGGGCACGATGGTCTGGCTGCAGTTCGAGGCGCTGGAGATGGACGAGGTCCAGGCCGAACTCGCGGCCCAGTACTGCGACCACCAGGTCTACCAGTTCGACTTCAAGAACACCGACGACCACCGGTTCCTCCGCAGCGCGGCTGGCAGGTACGGCGCCTACTTCTCCCGCCCGGGGAACGGCATCTGCCACAACGTCCACAAGGAGAACTTCGCGGCGCCGGGCAAGACGCTGCTGGGGTCGGACTCGCACACGCCGACCCCCGGCGGCCTCGGCCAGCTCGCCATCGGCGCCGGCGGGCTGGACGTGGCGGTGGCGATGGGCGGCGGCCCCTACTTCTTCGAGATGCCGGAGGTGGTAAACGTGCGCCTGGAGGGCGAACTCCCCGCGTGGGCGACCGCCAAGGACGTGATCCTCGAGCTCCTGCGGCGCCTCTCGGTGAAGGGCGGCGTCGGCAAGGTCTTCGAGTACACCGGCCCCGGCGTCGAGAGCCTGTCCGCCCACGAGCGGACCGTCATCACGAACATGGGGACGGAACTGGGTGCGACCTCCAGCGTCTTCCCCACCGACGAGCGCACCCGGGAGTTCTTCCGCCGGCTGGGCCGCGAGGAGGACTTCGTCGAGCTGGAGCCGGACGACGACGCGGAGTACGCGGAGGAGATCAGGGTCGATCTCTCGGCGCTGGAGCCGCTGATCGCGACGCCGTCGATGCCGGACAACGTGGTGCCCGTCCGGGAGGTGGCCGGCACTGACGTCGACCAGGTGATCGTCGGCTCGTGCACCAACGGCGGCTACGAGGACATCCTGCCGGTCGCGAAGATGCTCGAGGGCCGGGAGATCGCGAAGCGGACCGAGATGATCATCGCCCCCGGGTCGAAGCAGGCGAGCGAGCTGCTGGCCCGCGAGGGGTGGACGGCCGAGCTGATGGCCGCGGGGGTCAACTTCTCGGAGGCGACCTGCGGCGCCTGCATCGGCATCGGTCACGTGCCGGCCAGCGACTCGGTGAGCGTGCGGACGTTCAACCGCAACTTCGAGGGCCGGTCGGGCATCGAGTCCGACAGCGTCTACCTGTGTTCGCCGGAGGTGGCGGCGGCGGCGGCGCTGGCGGGCGAGATCGTCGACCCGCGCGACCTGGCGGCCGAGCGCGACATCGACCCGCCGGGCTTCGAGATGCCCGAGCGCTACGACGGGTCGAAGGCGGACATCATCGGCCCGGACGAGGCGGTCGACGACGACCTCGTGAAGGGGCCGAACATCGGCGAGGTCCCGCTCATGGACCCGCTCGCGGCCGACGTCCGCGGCGAGGTCCTGCTGAAGATGGGCGACAACATCACCACCGACCACATCATCCCCGCCACCTCGGACATCCTGAAGTTCCGGTCGAACATCGAGCGGCTGTCGGACTTCACGCTCTCGCGGGTCGACGAGACGTTCGCCGACCGGGCCCGGGAGGCCGACCGGGGCGTGCTCGTGGCGGGCGAGAACTACGGGCAGGGGAGTTCGCGCGAGCACGCCGCCATGTGCCCGATGTACCTCGGCGTCGAGGCGGTGCTCGCCCGGTCGTTCGCCCGCATCCACGAGGCGAACCTCTACAACTTCGGGCTGGTGCCCCTGACGATCGACGAGGAAACCTACGAGCGCATCGAGCGGGGCGACGACGTCGAGATCGTCGAGGACGTCGCGGACGGCGTCGAGTCCGGCCGCGAGGAGTTCACGATCCGGGTGAACGGCGAGTGGGAGGCGACCGCCCGCCTGGACGCCTCCGAGCGCGAGCGCCGCATCCTCGCGGCGGGCGGCAAGCTCCCGCTCACCAAGCGGCGCCACGGCTCCGGCGGCGGCGCCGCGCCCGCCGACGACTGACGGGCCGGGAACCGACGCGCCCCGCGCCCGCCGACGGGTCGGGTCCCGCGCCCCGGAGGGGGGCGCCCGGGGCCGTCGGGCTTTTGCGCCCCCCGCCCGTACGCGCGGGCCGTGACCGTACCGTCGCCGGGGGCCATGGCCGGCGATCTCGCGATCCGGCGGGCCGAGCGGGCCGACCTGCTCGACGTCTTCCGGATCGAGAAGGCCTCCTTCCCCGAACCGTGGCCGTACTCGGCGTTCGAGCGGTTCCTCGGCGAGCCCGGCTTCCTGGTCGCCTCCCAGGGGACGGAGGTGCTCGGGTTCGCGGTCGGCGACGTGACCCCGAACCACGGGCGGGACATCGGGCACCTGAAGGACCTGGCGGTGCGCCCGGCCGACCGGAACCGGGGGGTGGGCCGCCGGCTGGTGACCCGGACGCTGGTTCGGATGGCCGCCGAGGGCGCCGTCGTCGCGAAACTGGAGGTCCGCGAGTCGAACGACGCCGCCCGGTCGCTCTACCGGACGGCCGGCTTCGAGGCGGCCCGGCGGCTGCCCCGCTACTACCAGGACGGCGAGGACGCCGTCCTGATGACCCTGGACCTCGCCGAGGCGTCGCTCGGCCCGTAGCGCCCCCGTCCCCGGCGCGTTTTTCAGGCCGCGGCCCGACCGGACGGGCATGGGGTACGCCTGCCCGGTCTGTGAGACCCCCCAGCGCGACGCCGAGCACCTCGCCAACCACCTCGCGTTCGCCGCGATGCTCCACGGGGGCGACCACCGGGCGTGGCTCGACGACAACGCCCCGGGGTGGGCCGACGACGACCCGGCGAGCCTGGGCGACCGGGTCGCGCCGCTGGCCCCCGAGGCGACGTACGACGCGGTCTTCGAGGGGAGCGTCACGGCCGAGGACGGTTCCGGCCCCGGCCGCCCGGGGCCGGTCGACGTCCCGTCGGGCGCGGGGCGGGCCGGCGGGGACGCGATGGACGAGACGACCCGGGCGGTCCTGGCGGAGGCCCGCGAGATGACCCGCCGGATGCGGGCGGAACGGGACGGGGAGCGGGCGGAGGCGCGGGCCGACGGGCCGGAGCCCCGACGCGGCGCCGACGCCGACGGAACGGGCGGCGCCGGCGGATCCGATGGCTCCGCGGCATCCGGCAGCGGCGGGGAGACGGCCGGGACCGGCGGTCCCGACGGCTCCGACGGGCACGGGGCGGCGGACCCGGGCGGCGACGGCCGCGGCGCCGACCCCGACGGCGACGAAAAGGCGTAAGCGGGGGGGCGCCCGACGGGCGGTATGGAGACCGACGCCGAGGCGGACGCCGGCGGGGACGTGGACCGGGAGGGCCTCGTCGCGCCGGCGACCGCCGCGGAGGCCCGGGCGGTCTACCGGACCGTCGGTCCGGCCGCGCGGACGGTCGTCCGCGAGACCGCACGGGCGATGGGGTTCGACCGCGAGGAGTACGGCGACCGGGTGACCGGCGAGGTGGTCGAGACGGCCCGCGACGCGCTCTTCGCCTCCCTGCTGGAGGTCCGGGTCGGGCCGCGCGAGGCCTACGAGGCGTGGCGCGAGGGCTACGACGGCACGGTCCACGAGACCGGGAGCCGCCGGGTCGGCCGCGTCGTCTGGCACGCCCCGCCGTTCGCCGACGAGGCCGTCGCGGCCACCTTCGCCGAGGAGCGCGCGGCCGCGGTCGGGACGCTCCGGCGGCAGGCGTTCGGCCGGATCTACCGCGACCGCCTGTACGACGACGCCGACGCCGATGCCGGCGCGGACGACGCCGCCGGCGCCGGCGCGGCGGGGCGTGGCGGGGCCGACGCCGGCGAGGGGCCGGGAGCTCCGGCGGGCGAGGACGGGGCCGGCCGGCGGCACGAGGGTTCCGGCGACGGGGGGACCGACGGGTGAGCGGGAGCGGCCGCGACCCGCCCCTCGGCGACCCCGAGATGCCCGTCGTCGAGTCCGCGGCGGAGTACGAGACCGGCTGGTTCACCGGCGGGTACGACCTCGTCGAGCAGCCGGACGGCTCGACCAAGCGCTACTACTGGGCCGAACTGCCGACCGCCGTCGTCGTCGTGGCGGTCGCGGACGGGCGGCTGCTGCTCGTCGAGCAGTATCGCCCGACGGTCCGGGAGACCCACCTGGAACTCCCGGCCGGCATCGTCGAGGAGGGGGAGTCGTACACCGAGGCGGGGATCCGGGAGCTCCGCGAGGAGACCGGGTTCGACGCGTCGAGCGCGTCGCTCCTGCAGGCGTTCTGGACCTGCACCGGCCTGCTCCGCCACCGGCGCGGCATCGTCTTCGCCGAGGGACTGTCGCCCGGCGACCGGTCGCTGGACGAGAACGAGTTCCTCGTCCCCCGGACGGTACCGGTCGAGGAGGCCCTGGAGGTGGCGCGGCGCCAGCCGACCAACGACGCGACCCTCGAAGGGGTGTTGCTGGCCCGCGAGGAGGGGCTGCTGTAGGGCCCGCGGGCGGGGACGGGTCGTCCCGGCCGCGGGGCGGCCCCGCCGCTCGACCGGCGACGGACGACAGGGTCGCAAACGGCGGCCGGCGGTCGCGCCGTCGGGGCGCGACCCGGACGGGACGGAACGGGGGCGCGGGCGGCGCGGCGGCGGGTCAGGCGACGTTGAACCCCTTGTCGCGGAGGAACTCCTCGACCCGACCGGAGTGGTTGCCCTGGAGTTCGATGGCGCCGTCCTCGACCGTGCCCCCGCAGGCGAACTTCGACTTGAGGTCCGAGGAGAGGCTGTCCATGTCCACGTCGCTGGGATCGAACCCCTCGATGACCGTTACCTCCTTCCCGTAGCGGCGCTCGTCGATGCGGATGCTGATCTCCTGTGACTCCTTGGCGACGTCCTCGCAGACACAGAGCTCGTCGGGCAGCCCGCACGTCGAGCAGACTTCACCCATTTCGACCGCAAACTCCGTTATGGTGGTACTAAACAGTGTCGGGAGGCGGAACGGCGCGGGTCCCCCCGTGCGCGGCCCGGGGTTCCGGCCCGGTCAGCCGACGAACCGGCCGAGGACGGGGATGTCCTCGCGGGTCAGCCGGTCCACGGCCCCGACGACCGCGTCCGCCGTCGCGCGGTCGACCCCGTCGCCGTGGCGCGCCCGCTCGTATGCCGCGACCACCCGGACAGCCCGGCGGTCGGCGCCCGCGGCGACGAGGGCCTCGACGTACGCCCGGGGCGTCTCGCCCGGCGCCCGCGGCCGGTGGCGGCGCGCGAGCAGCCGTTCGAGCCGTCCGTAGGCCCGGACGACGTCTGTCTCCGGGTCGGCGCGGCCCTGGTACCGGAGGCCGACGGCCGCGGTCAGTCGGTCGGTGAGCCCGAGGCGGCGGCCGACGGCCAGCGCGCCCGCGAGCGCGACCGTCCAGAGCGCGAGCACCCGACCCCCGGGCAGCGACGGGAACGGGAACGGAAGGGCGGGTCCGGTGTCGCCGCCGGCGTCCGCGTCCGGCGTCGGTCCCGCCCCGGCCGCCTCCGGGCCGCGTTCGATGGCCCCCGAGAGGTTCCCCTCGGTCGTGTTCGGCCCCGCGGGCGTCGGCGTCGGGGTGGCGGGGGCGGTCCCGTTGGCGCCGGCGCCCGTTCCGGCGCCGGTCCCGTTGGCCAGCCGGGCGGCCTCGACCCGGCGTTGCTCGGCCGCCTGGCGCGGGCCCGCGGGGGTGGGATCGAAGTCCACCCACCCCACGCCGGGGAAGTAGACCTGCACCCACGCGTGGGCGTCCAGCCCGCGGACGACGTAGGTGCCGTCCCCGGCCGGGCTGCCGCCGGTGTAGCCGACGACGAACCGCGCCGGGATCCCCTGGGTGCGCAGCATCGTCACCATGGTCGTCGCGTAGTAGGTGCAGTACCCCGCCTCCATCTCGAAGAGGAAGGCGTCGGCGATGTCGCCCCCGGGCCGCCGGACGTCGAGGGAGTAGCGCTTCTCGGACTCGAGGTACTCCTCGACGGCGACGGCGGCCGCGTACGGCGAGTCGGCGCCGGCGGTCACCTCGCTCGCCCGCCGGCGCACGCGGTCGGGCGTGCTCCCCGGGACCCGGCGGTACGTCGCGGCGATCCGGTCGGGGTAGTCGGTCCCCGCCCGCCGGAGCTGCGTGGTCGTGTACCGCGGGACGCGGCTGACGACCGTGTACGAGTCGCCGGCGTCGAGCGACCCCGACGGCCGGATGCCGCCCTGCGGCGTGACCAGCGTCCGGCCGGCGACGCCGCCCCGCACCTCGACCGGGCGCCAGGCCGCCGGGAGCGCGCCGAGTTCCGTCCGCGCGGTCACCCGCTGCCTGAGCGGCCGCGACCCCCCCGGGGGGCCGGGGAGCGGTCCCCCGTAGGGCCGGGTCTCGCCGGTCCGCACCCACCCCGACCCCGTGTAGCGGTCGTAGGCCGCCGTCTGCCAGTACCGCGACTCGGGGCTCCGGACGGTGAACCGGACCGCCGGGGAGAGCCGGATGCTGCCGAGCACCTCGACGGAGTCCCCGGCCTCGACGAGCGAGGCCTCGACGGTCGGCGAGCCGCCGCCGGTCGCGACGGGCGAGACGGCGCCGGCCGGCAGCACCGACAGCGACGCGGCGACGACGACCATCGCCGCGAGCGTCGCGGTGAGGGCGTCGACCCGGGCGGGCGTTCCCCCCCGGGCGGCCATCCGGCCGAGGCCGACGGCCGCGGCGGCGCCGACGACGCCCGCGAGGGTCGTGAGCCGCCCGGCGTCGCCGGTGAGGACGAACAGGCAGAGCGCGACGCCCCCGACGGCGACGCTCCCGGCGTACCGCCCGCGGACGGCGAGATACCACGAGAGGAAGACGGGCCCGGGCGCGACCCCCATCGCCCACACGCCGGCCTCGGTCAGCCTGAGCGCCGACAGCCCGGTCAGGAGGGCGGCGGTGTCCCCCACCACCCGGCCCGAGAGGAGCAGCGCCCGCTGGCTCGCCGGGATCGAGAGGAGGTAGGCCGCGAACCCGCCGCCCAGCAGGGCGGCCGCGACCGCCGCCGCCGTCCGCGGCCTGACCAGCCGGGCGGTCGCCGTCGCGAGGACCAGCGCGCCCGCGACCAGCCCGAGGAGCGCGAGCGACCCGCCGGTCACGTCGGTCACGTGGTAGAGCACGCGCACGTACGAGAACGTGAGCAGGCCGACCCCCGCGAGCGCCGGCGGACGGAAGCCGATCCCGCCGTCCGCGGCGTCCGCGCCCTCGGCCGCGTCGGCCCCCCCGGCGCCGGGGGGTGCCGCGCCGCCCGGCGCCGCAGTCACGCCCGCACCTCCCCGTCGCGGTCGCCGTCCGGGTTCCCGTCGGCGCCCGGGCCGGCGCCCGCA
>JBDGPV010000041.1:0-9376 GCA_042219485.1 Haloferacaceae archaeon | reverse complement strand
GCCGCCGCCCCCCCGGCCGTCCGACAGGGCCTTGGCCGCCGCCGCGCTACCGGCGCGCATGGGCGACGTCGCGTTCGACGAATCGACCGTCTTCGACACCCCGCTGCTCGACCTCGCGGCCGACGTCCCCCCGGCCGTCTACGGCAAGGCCGAGTGGTTCAACCTCTACGACGCGCCCTACGGCGGCGGGTCGGTCAAGTCCCGCGTCGCAAAGGGGATGCTCGACGGGGCCGAGCGGCGCGGGGACCTGGCGCCGGGGACGACGGTGATCGAGCCCTCGTCGGGGAACACCGGGAGCGAGGTGGCCCGGCTGGCGACCGCCCGCGGCTACGACGTCGAGATCGTCATGCCGGACAACGCCGCCGCCGGCAAGGTCGAGGCGATCCGCGACGTCGGCGCCGGGATCCACTTCGTCGACGCCGACCGCGGCTACGACGCCGTCATCGAGCGCTGCGAGGACCTGATCGCGGCCGACCCGGAGGGCTACTACCGGCCGAACCAGTACGAGAACCCCGACAACCCGGCCACCCACGAGCGCACCACCGCCCCGGAGATCCACCGGGCGACCGACGGCGAGGTGACGTGCTTCGTCGCCGGGGTCGGGACGGGCGGAACCGTCACGGGGACCGGCCGGGGGCTCCACGACCTGAGCGACGGCGGCGTGACGGTCGTCGGGTTCGAACCGGCGGAGGCGCTCCACGCCATCGACGGCCTGAAATACCTCCGCACGGGCGACCACTACCACCCGGACACCTACGACGAGTCGGTCCCCGACCGGAGGGCGTACGCCGCGACGGACGCGGCCTACGAGCGCGCCCGGGCGCTCCGGGAGCGGTTCGCGGACCGGCGGGTGCCGATCGTCGACGCCGGGCAACACGATCGCGCGACGGTGCGCGAGCACCTCCGCGTGGACGGGGAGTTCGTCGTCGGCCCCTCCGGCGGCGCCGCCCTCGCGGTGGTGCGCGACCTGGCCGACGAGGGCGTCCTCGGGGCCGAGGACGTCGTGGTCGTGATGCTGTGCGACCGCGGCGACAAGTACGCGGACGGGCCGCTGTGGGCGGACTACCTGGACCGCTGGTGACGGCAGCGGCCGGGTCGGCCCCGACCGCCGCTGGCGGCGGGGATGACCCGGATCCGCGCGTCCTCGTCGACCGGCGCGCCGAGATCCGTCGCCTCCTCGCCGTCGATGTAGACGTTGATGTACTCCCTGATCTCGCCGTCCGCGACGACGCTGTCGCGGAGTTCGGGGCCGTGCTCGTCGGCGTGGGCCTCGAACGCCTCGCCGAGCGTGTCGGCCTCGACCTCGACCGTCGACGAGGCGCCGCCGCCGGCCAGCACCGCGGGCACCTTGATCCGTGCCATGTCGGCCGTTCGGCCCGTCGCCGGAAAAACCACGCGCCCGGCGCGAGGGCGGCCGTTCGCCTGGCGGCCATCCGCCCGTCGCCGTGGCGGCCGTTCGCCCGTCGTGCCCGTCCCCCCGCTCGCCGCACCGCTGTCCGGCGCGCCCGCCCGGCGCCCCCGCCCCGGCCGTCGCCCCGCGCGACGATGCGTTTTACCGGTCCCGGACCCAAGTCGGGGCATGGGCCTCGACCTCGATCCGACCCAGCTAGACCGCTACTCCAGGCACATCATCATGGACGAGGTCGGTCCCGAGGGGCAGTCGGCCCTCCTCGACGCCGAGGTGCTCGTGCTCGGCGCCGGCGGCCTCGGCTCGCCGATCATCCAGTACCTCGCCGCGGCGGGGATCGGCACCCTCGGGATCGCGGACGACGACGTCGTCGAACTGTCGAACCTCCAGCGCCAGGTCGTCCACGGCGACGACGACGTCGGCCGGCCGAAGGTCGATTCGGCGGCGGAGTTCGTGGCCGAACTCAACCCGGACGTCGACGTTCGGACCCACCAGGTCCGGGTCGAACCGGACAACGTCGAGGGGCTGATCGACGGCTACGACTTCGTGGTCGACGGCACCGACAACTTCCGAACCCGCTACCTGGTCAACGACGCCTGCACGCTCGCGGGGGTCCCGTTCTCCCACGGGTCCATCTTCCGGTTCGAGGGGCAGATCACGACCTTCGCCGGCGGCGCGGACTCGCCGTGCTACCGATGCATGTTCCCCGAGGCGCCGCCGGACGGGATGGTACCCGACTGCGCGACCGCCGGCGTGCTCGGCGTGCTCCCGGGCACGGTCGGCTGCGTGCAGGCGACCGAGACCGTGAAACACGTCCTCGGGACGGGCGACCTCCTCGACGGGCGGATGGTGTTCTACGACGCCCTCCACATGGAGTTCGAGAGCGTCGAGATCACGAAGAAGGCGGACTGCCCGGTCTGCGGGGCGGAGCCGGCCATCGAGTCGGTCCACGACGTCGAGTACACCGAGTCGTGCGCCGTCGGCACGGCCGAGGAGGCGTCCGGCCCGGAGGCCGAGGCCGGGTGAGCCGGACGGGGGGATTGCGGGCGCCGATCAGCCGATACGCACGGTTTCCTGCTCGAACGCCCCGTCCCGCCACCGCCAGGAGCCGAGGTAGGGGTAGCCGTCGAGCGCGACGATGGCGTAGGAGAGGTCGGGCCACGTGGCCCGGTCGGCGTCCGTGTCGCTCGGGCGCGGCGGGCCCGCGGGGTGGGAGTGGTAGAACCCGACGACGTCGAGGCCCTCGTCCTCGATGGACTCGACGATCTCGAACTGCTCTTCGGGGTCGATGTGGTAGCGGATCTCCGGGCGGTCCGCGACGTTCTCGGCCGGGTGTGCCGCCCGGACCGTCGATTCCGACGCCCCGTGGGTCCCCGCGAGCACCCCGCAGACCTCCCGGCCGCCGCCGCCGTAGGCCGCGCGGACGACGTCGTCGTACGCGCCGCGAGCGAACGTGATCACGCCCGGGCGTCCGGGGGGCGCGGACAAAAGCGACGCGCCCGCCGCGGGAGGGGGTGGCGAGCGGGGCCCGGCCGGCGGGGCCGCGCGGTCAGCCGAGTCCCCGCTCGTCGGGCCGTTCCTCGAGCCGTTCGGCCTGATCGACCAGGTACTCCATCAGCTTGCGGGCGGTCGCCTCGACGTCGCCGAGGTCGTCCTCGGCCTGTCCGCTCACCGACACCGACAGCTGGTACAGGTCGAGGTCGACCGTCGGCACGGTGTCGGTGCCCCCGTCGCCGGGCCGGTCGCCGTCCCCCTCGCCGGCGGAGTCGTCAGCCATACCGCCCGGGTCGGGGGCCGGGGTCAAAAGCGTCCGGGCCCCGCGGGGCCCGCCTCGGGGACCGTCTCGCGGTGGAGGTCGGCGGTGACCCGATCGGCCAGCGCCCGGAGGTTGACGGCGTCCTCGCGGTTGTAGGCGATCAGGCGGTCGAGCGCCGACCGGTCGCCGCGCTCGTACGCCCGCCAGAGGCGGACGGCGTCCCGCCCCGAGACGTCCGGCCGGTCGCGCTCGATGCCCACCTCGCGCTCGACGCGCTTCAGCCCGCCGGTCAGCCCCAGGCGGCGGCAGGCGTACATCAGGTCGAGGTGCGGGGCGTCGAGCGAGACGTCGAACGACGACTCGAGGAACGGGACGTCGAACCGCTTCCCGTTGAACGTCACCAGCAACGGGGCGTCGGCCAGGTGCTCGCGGACGGCGCCGGCGGTCAGGTCATCGCCCCGGACGAGCGTCGTCGTCTCCCCGCCGCGGTGGACGCTGACGGCGGTCACGCGGTCGCGCTCGTGGTCGAGCCCCGTCGTCTCGATGTCGAAGAACCGGGCGTCCGCGCGGAAGTTCTCGTAGAGCCGCCAGCACTCGCCGTCCGGGAGCCGGGCCGCGAAGTAGCCGGCGTCGTCGGCCGCCAGCCGGTCGGTCGCCTCGTCGACGAACGCCTCGATCCGGTCGGCGACCGTCGGGCCGACGACCGAGCCGTCGAACGCCCGCCACCGCGTGATCCCGGCCTCCCAGAGGCGGCGCTCGGTCGCCTCGCCCACGCCCCGGACGGGGAGGAAGCTCTGCTCGATGCGCACGTGCGGAGTGGGGGAGTCCCGGTATCTAAATCCCTCGGCGCCCGGGGACCGCCCCGGGCGACAGGTTATAGCCCGTCGGGCCCCGTGCCCGGGCGTGCTCGACTTCGTGGACCTGGAGGCCGATCTCCCGCGCGAGGAGCGGATGATCCGGGACACCGCCCGGGAGTTCGTCGACAGGGAGGTCCGGCCCGACATCGCGGACCACTACGAGGCCGGAACGTTCCCGACGGGGCTGATCGGGGAGATGGGCGACCTGGGCTTTTACGGCCCGACGCTGGACTGGCCCGGGCTGCCGGGCGTGAGCGAGCGGGCCTACGGCCTGCTGATGGGGGAACTGGAGGCCGGCGACTCGGGGATCCGGTCGATGGCGAGCGTCCAGGGGGCGCTCGTGATGTACCCCATCCACGCGTACGGGAGCGACGAGCAGCGGGAACGCTACCTCGACGACCTCGCGGCCGGCGACGCGGTCGGCTGTTTCGGGCTGACCGAACCCGAGCACGGCTCGAACCCCGCCGGGATGGAGACGACGGCGGAACGCGACGCCGACGGCTACGTGCTCGACGGCTCGAAGACCTGGATCACCAACGCGCCGATCGCCGACGTGGCGCTCGTGTGGGCCCGGGACCGCTCGGCCGACGGCGACCCCGTCAGGGGGTTCCTGGTCGAGACCGACCGCGACGGGGTGAGCACGACCGAACTCGACGGGAAGCTCTCGATGCGGGCCTCGGTTACCGGCGAGATCGGGCTGAACGGCGTCCGGGTACCCGAGGGGAACGTCCTCCCGGGCGTGGCGGGGATGAAGGGGCCGCTCTCCTGTCTCACGCAGGCGCGGTACGGCATCGCGTGGGGCGCGGTCGGGGCCGCCCGGGACTGCTTCGAGACCGCCCGGGAGTACGCGCTGGAGCGCGAGCAGTTCGGCGGGCCGATCGCCCGGTTCCAGCTCCAGCAGGAGAAGCTCGCGGAGATGGCGACGCAGGTGACGACCGCGCAGCTGCT
Organism: Haloferacaceae archaeon; assembly: GCA_042219485.1. Lineage (GTDB taxonomy): Archaea > Halobacteriota > Halobacteria > Halobacteriales > Haloferacaceae > CAZMLQ01. Next base: position 4,407 of record JBDGPV010000041.1, on the reverse strand, counting down.
GGCCCACCGGCTCGCCGACCTCAAGGAGGAGGGCCGGCTGACCCCCGCCCAGGTGTCGATGGCCAAGCGCAACAACGTGCGGATGGCCCGGAACCAGGCCCGGGTCGCGCGGGAGATGCTCGGCGGGAACGGCATCACCGTCGACTACCCCCCGATGCGCCACGCCCAGAACATGGAGACGGTCTACACCTACGAGGGCACCCACGACATCCACACCCTGGTCCTCGGCGAGGAGCTGACCGGCATCGCGGCCTACGAGTAGCCGCGCCGGAGCGTTAATGCCTCCGAGACCCCAGGTGTCGGTATGGACCAGGAGGCCGACGACGCGCGGCCGCGCACGGAGGAGGAGTGGCGGGCGGAACTGACCGAGGAGGAGTACCGGATCCTCCGGGAGGCCGGTACCGAGCCGCGGGGCTCCTCGGACCTGCTGACGGTCGACGAGCACGGCACCTTCCGCTGTGCGGGGTGCGGCCAGGCGCTGTTCACCACCGAGGAGAAGTACGGGTCGGGGACGGGGTGGCCGAGCTTCTACGACTGCGTCGACGACGCGGTCGAGACCCGCCCCGATCACAGCCACGGGATGACCCGGACCGAGGTGGTCTGCAGCGAGTGCGGCGGTCACCTCGGGCACGTCTTCGACGACGGTCCCGACCCGACGGGCAAGCGGTACTGCATCAACGGTGCGGCGCTCGACTTCGCGGCCGACGGGTGAGGCACGCGCCGCGTCGCATGCGGGCGGTTAAACTATCTCGCCCACTTTTGTCCCTCGAGCCGAACCGTGCGGCATGGGGATACGGTGGCCGTTCGGGTGGCGGTCGGACGCGCCGACGGAGATCATCGAGTGCCGGGACTGCGGGCGGTCGCTCGACGCCGCCGACGGCCCGTGTCCGTCGTGCGGATCGGACGAGATCGCACGGTACAGGCTCGCGGGCGACGGGCGGTGAACCGGCGCGGCGGGGCCCCTCACAATTGATATCGTGGCATACGGTTTATCGGCGACCGCGACGGTTATGCCGGCCGCGCCGAAGGAAGGGGTATGTGCGGCCGTTACAGCCTCGCCACCCCGCCCGAGGACCTCGCCGAGCGGTTCGGCGTGTCGGTCCCGGACGACCTCGAACCGCGGTACAACTGCGCGCCGGGCCAGGAACTGCCGGTCATCACCGACCGCGCGCCCGACAGGGTGGAGCGCCTGGAGTGGGGTCTGATCCCGGAGTGGGCAGAGGACGACGCGCGGGCGGCGATCAACGCGCGGAGCGAGACGGTCGCCGAGAAGCCGACCTTCGCGGACGCGTTCGAGCGCCGCCGGTGTCTGGTCCCGGCCGACGGCTTCTACGAGTGGGCCGACCGGGGCGGGGGCAAACGGCCATACCGGGTCGCGTTCGACGACGACCGGCCGTTCGCGATGGCGGGCATCTGGGACCGGTGGACGCCCCCCACGACCCAGGCGACGCTGGGCGACGCGGGCGACGTCGAGCCGGAGCCCCGCGAGACGTTCGCGGTCGTCACCTGCGAACCGAACGACCTGGTCGCGGGGCTCCACGACCGGATGGCGGTGATCCTCGACCCGGCCGAGGAGCGCCGGTGGCTCGACGCCCCGCCCGCCGAGGCCGACGACCTGCTGGAGCCGTATCCGGCCGACGAGTTCCGCGCGTACCCCGTCCCGCGGGCGGTCGGCGACGTCTCGAACGACTCGCCGGACCTGATCGAACCGGCGGGCTGAGCCGGAGGGCCGCGTCCCGGCATCCCTCCGCGTCTCCCCGGGGGTTCGAGCGGGGCAAACCGGGCAGGACGGTATTTCGAGTCGGGAGGGAGAGAGTACCCCCCGGAACAAGCGTTTAGTTGTGTACGTGGTACCCCCCTGCGCTCGAAGGCCTATCTACACAACTAATTAAGTGCTGCCGGGGCGATGGGGGTCACCCTCGTCACAAATAAGAGTCTTTATTTTGGAAGGTGGCCCCAAACCTGATGTGCCCGGGCGGGGGCCTAGCCACATGGCCCGCACGGCGGTGAAGACCTACGTCCCGGCGTACCAGAAGGAGGAGTGGGAGCAACACGCCGACCGGCTGGACATGAGCCGGAGCGAGTTCGTCCGGACGATGGTCCAGGTGGGCCGGCGCGACTTCGAGGTCCCCGGCGCGGAGGCGGCACGCGCGGAGCCGGCGGACCGTCCCGACGACGGCGACGCCCTCGAGGATCGGGTCGTCGCGGCGCTCTCCGAGGAGGGTCCCCTGCCGTGGGAGGACCTGCTGGAGGCGGTGACGGCCGACGTGGAGGAACGGCTGGACGACACGTTACAGCGCCTCCAGGCCGACAACCGGGTGCAGTACAGCGGCCGCGGCGGCTATCGCCTGATCGACGATGAGTGAGGGCGACGCGGTCGCCTACTTCCTGGAGGACATGACCTACCACGGGAAGGCCGACCGGACGCGCGAGGCCTACGGACGGGTGCTGCGGGAGTTCGAGGCGTTCCTCGCCGATCGCGGGGAGACGCCGGCCTCGGCCGACCACCGGGACTGCATGGCGTACGTCCACTCGCTGCGGGGAGAGGTGGCCGAGAGCACCGTGGCCTCCTACGCCGCGTACCTCCACCGGTTCTACGCCTACATGACCGACGTCGGGCGGTTCGACGCCAACCCGATGACGCTGGTGATGGAGGAGCTCGACGAGCAGGTCGAGACGGACCCGACCCGCCGCGAGATCCCGCTCCCGGAGATGCGGTCGTTCGTCGCGAGCGTCACCCACCCGCTCGACCGGGCCGTGGTGCTGACGCTCCTCAAGACGGGGATGCGGGCCGGCGAGCTCTGCAACCTCGATCGCCGGGACCTCTCGCTCGCGCGCCTGGCCGACGGGGGCGACCCGCGCCCCGCGCTCGACGGCCGCGGCGACGCCCTCTACGTCTCGCCGGAGCCGACGGCCGGCGAGGTGACGAACGGCGAGGAGCGGACGGCCTCCAACAAGCGCCAGCGGGCCACGGTCCTGCCGGTCGACGACGAACTCGGCACCGCCCTGGTCCGGTGGGCCGCCGCGCGCCCCGACCCGGTCTCGGACGCCGATCCCCTGTTCATGAGCACCAGCGAACGCTGGGGCGAACGGCTCACCCCGCACATGGTCCACCACATCGTCGAGCGCCACGCTGCCGACGCCGGCTGGTACCGCGAGGGCGGGGGCAGCGAGGAGAACGTCACCCCCCACTACTTCCGCCACTACTTCACCACCCACATGCGCGACCGCACCGGCGACCGCGGGGTTGTCAAGTACCTCCGGGGCGACGTGGCCGGCGACGTCATCGACACCTACACCCACAACTGGGGCGATCGGGTGCGTGAGGTCTACGAGGCGAACGTCTACCGGCTGGTCGAGTGACTCTGTAAACCGTATAGCGCTATATCAAATCCGCGTGGCGGAAGGGGACCGGAGGTTCGGAGGCTGGGGATCTACAAAGCGAAACAATTCTCACGATAAACAGCTTGGGTGGGTGAGGCGCTATTATAAACTCGTAATGTTCGAGGAGTAGAACCAATCGGGAGCGAACTCTAATCACAACTCGGAATTGACGGCAGAAATAGAAGGTTCGCTCTTGTGTAGAACATTGTTGGTGGAGAGCAGCCCGGCGATTTTTCTGTAGCTCGACTCGGCGACCAGGTTCTCCAGAACAAGAGTGAGGCAGGCCGAACGAGGAGATCTACCGGCTTGACTCAAACTACGGAACCATCACCAACAATCTGCTTCACAAGAGCGTACTCAATTACACGCTTATGTCTATGAGCCAAGATTTACCGCCGGTCCCAACGCCGCGGACAGCAGACGTGCCGCCAGAGGTGAGGGTGATCCACGTCGACGACGATAGGGGGTTCGTCGAGTTGTCGAGCGAGCTGCTGGAACGCGCTGACGACCGGATCGAAGTTAGAACGGAAACGGATCCGAGAGTCGTAACGGATGCAGTGCTGGAATTCGAACCACATTGTATCGTCTCAGACTACGAAATGCCCGGGATGAACGGTCTGGATCTGTTCGAGCGGATCCGCGAGGCCGACATCGAGATCCCGTTCATACTCTTTACTGGGAAGGGGTCCGAGTCGATCGCCGCTGAGGCGATGACGGTCGGCGTCACTGACTACATTCAAAAGGGAGGAACGGACACCTACGAGTTAGTTGCGAATCGCGTGCTCGATGCGGTCAAATCGCGCCAGCGAAAGATAGCCGTCGACCGCGCCGTCAACCACTATACTGCGTTAGTCGAAACCGCTCACGTTCCCGTGTACCTCTACGACGAGGACGGTGTCATCCACTACGCGAACGAGGCCAGTGCCCGGCTGTGCGCTTCCTGTAATCGGGATTTTCGTCTTCGTCGTCGGGAACCTCGTTGCAATCCCGCTCCCCCACCCGTTTTCATACCGATCCGATCAG
>JBDGPV010000114.1:0-10087 GCA_042219485.1 Haloferacaceae archaeon | reverse complement strand
CGCGACCCGCCCCCCGTCCGCTGCCGCCAGCGGCGTCCCGTCGCGGTCGGCCCCCGCGGCGACGGCCGCCCCGAAGCCGGTCGGGGTGCCGTCGACGACCACGTCGTCCGCGGCCGCCACGACCCGCCCGCCGGCGACCGCCACGTCCCGGACGGCCCCGCGCCGGGCGAGTTCGAACCGCCCGACGCGGTCGGCGGCGAGCGCCACGCGGACCAGCCCCGTCCCGCTGGCGACGTACGCGACCGTCGCCTCCCGCCGGTCGTCGTGGACCCGCTTCGTGGCGATGTCGTCCATGCGCCGTGGTGGGGGGCGGCACGTAAGGGGTTCCCGGTCGGCCCCGTCGGCAGCGGACATCACGGGCGCCGCCGGCCGCGCGCGCGACAGCCCCGCCGGGAAGCGCGCGCACCGTGCGGGGGCGAGCGGAACGGGCGGGAGCGGCGTCCGCGATTCGGCGTCCGGCACCGCCAGCCGTGCGCGAACGCGTCGGCGGCGGCCCCCGATCGGGCTGTCGGCGGCGACGACGGGTTCGCCGTCGGCCCGCGTCGTGACGATCACGTCGGGGCTCAGGTACCCGACGGGGCCGAACACGACCGGCGATCCCGCCAGCCCGACGGCGGGGCCGCGGACGGAGGAGGTGGTCGTGAGCGCCGAGCGGGGCGACGGGCCGGCCGCCGGAGGTCGCCGGGCCACAGGCGACCGCGACACCCGGACGCCGGGGCCGCGCGACGGCGGCACGTCCGGCGGGGCGACCGGCCACACGGTCGTTTGACCCTCCGGAAAGCACATACCGCCCATCCGCGTACCTCCGCCAGCCCTCCATGACCCGTTCGGAACCCGTCACGACTGCCGGGACCGCGCTCGCGGTCGCGCGCACCCCGAGGTGATACCGATGGACGCGCGCCGCCTCCCCCCGGTCGCGGTCGTGGCGCTGTCGGGCCTCCTGGTCGTCGGCCTCGTCGGGCCCGCGGCGGCGAGTCCGGCGCCGGTCTCGGGCTGTCCGCCCTGTAGCCGGGGGTTCGTCCACGCGACCGGGGCCCACGGCCTCGACACCGGGGTCGGGCACAGCGAGGCGACCGTCCGCGTCCACCGGAACGGCTCGGCGACGTGGACGGTCCGGGTCGTGCCGACGAACGGGACCGTGCTGGACCGCCTGGCCGCGAACCGGTCGCTCGCCCGGGCGGTCGCCGCCGACAGCTTCGGGACCCGGTACGGCGGCGGCATCGAGCACGAACTCCTCGGCGCCGGCGTCGCCGACGGCGCCGTCGTCATGCGGTATCACACCCGAAACGTCGTCCGGCGGGGGCCGTTCGGGACGCTGGTCCTCACGTACTTCCGCGACGACCCGGGCGCGTACGTCTACACCGACCTCGGCGCCGACGAACTGACGGTCGTCGCGCCGGACGGGACGACCGTCGCCCGCGGGTTCGGGGCCGTCGGCGACGACCGGATGACGGCGACCGCGCTGCCAGACGTCCGGGACGGCCCGTTCGTGGTCTTCGCGCCCGGGGGGAGCCCCCTCCCGGGCCTCCTCGGGGCGGTCGCGGTCGCCGCCGCGCTCGGCGGCGTCGTCGTTCGGAACCTGGCGTACTTCGTCGCGCTGCCGGGCGCGGTCCTCGTCGGGGGAATCGCGGCGATCCGGCGGCGCCTCGACGCCGGAACGGCCCGGGACCCGACCCGCCTCGGGGGCGCCGTCGCCGCCGCGGGGGCGGCGCTGCTCGTCGGCACGGTGGTCGCGGAGGGGGACGCCCTGCCGGCGGTGACGGGGAACCTCCTCCTCGGCGGCGTCGCGGGGAGCACCCTCCTCGTGCTCGGGGCGGTCGTCGCCGCGCCGCGGCTCCGCCGACGCCTCACCGGCCGGCGGCTCGCGGGCGGCGGCGTCGCCCTCGGGGTCGTCGCCGCGCTCGCCGGGGGCGGGGCCGTCGGTACGGGCGGCATCCACCGGTCGCTGTCGCTGCTCGCCGCCCTGCTGCCGGTCGTGGCCGGGGTCGGGTGGGCCGACGCGCGGGCGGCCGCCGGGGGCGGGAGCCCGTCGTCCCGGCTCTTCGCCGGCCTCTCGGCGGCGGTGCTCGCGGGGCTCGTCGCCGGCGCGCCGCTGACGGCGCTCGGCGGGACGCTGTTCCTCCTCGTCCCGGTCGTGCTGACGGTCGCCGCCGCGGGGGTCGTGGTCGCGGCGGTTCCCCTGTACCTCCTCGGGGCGGCCGGCGCGAACGCGGGGCGCGGGACCGGGGACGGCTGACGGGCGGCGCCTCAGACGAACTCGCGCACGTCGGAGTACCACATGTCGTGGTGATCGACCGCGCCGACCCGCTCGGCGACGGCGACGGCGATGGCGTGCCAGCAGAGCTGTGCGGGGTCGTCCGGGTCGAGGTTGTACTCGCTGTCCTTGCAGGTGCAGCCGCCGGCCTCGACCACGTACTCGTCCTCGTGGCCGACGACCACGGTGAAATCGCGGTAGCGCTTGACGCGCTCCTCGGAGACGGCCTCGATGGCCCGGCGGCCGCGCGAGCCGTGGACGTCGATGATGGCCTCGACGGCGGCGCCGGTGAGTTCGCCCGCCTCGGCCAGCGCGGCCCGCCACCCCCCGGGATCGGCCGGCGGCTCCCGGGACGGTCCGTCCCCGCGCGGGCCGTCGGCGGGCGCCGGCCCCCCGTTCGGATCGTCGCCCCCGGTCACTCCCCACAGTACCGCCGTTGGCGGCAAAAGGCTTCGGTGGCCGGACCGGTCGGTTTTTGCGGCCGGCCGCGCCAGCCCGGGTATGGAGGTCACGGAGGGCGGCCTCTCGTTCGTGGTCGGCGAGGCCCGCGACGGCGCCAGCGAGGGGACCGGGGACGGCGTCTTCTACAACCCCACCCAGGAGCTCAACCGCGACGTGACCGTCGCGGCCCTCCGGGCCTACCGGGCGCGCGAGCCCCGGGCCGAGACGTACCTCGACGCGACCGCCGCCAGCGGGATCAGGGGCGTGCGGGCCGCGGCGGCGGGCTACGACGCCACCTGCGTGGACCGCGACCCCGACGCGGTGGCCCTCGCGCGCCGGAACTTCGAGCGCAACGGGCTGGGGGGCGAGGTCGTCGAGCGCGACGCCAACGCCGCCCTCCACGAGTCGGGCGGCGTCGACGTGGTGGACGTGGACCCCTTCGGCTCGCCGATCCCGTTCGCCGACGCCGCCCTGGCCAACGCCCGGGACCTGGTCGCGGTCACCGCGACCGACACGGCGCCGCTCTGTGGCGCCCACTTCGACGCGGGCGTGCGGCGGTACTCCGCCGTCCCGCGCAACACCGACTACCACCCCGAGATGGGGCTGCGGGTGCTCTGCTCGGCGCTGGCCCGGACCGCCGCCCGGTACGACGTGGCCGCCCGGCCGATCCTCTCGCACGTCTCCCGCCACTACGCCCGCACGTACCTGGAACTCGACCGGGGCGCGAGCGCCGCCACCGACGCGCTCGACGACCTCGGCCACGTCCACCACTGCCAGGACTGCCTGGTCCGGACGGCCGAGCGGGGCCTCCTCGCGGACGGCCCCGGGGCCTGTCCGTCCTGCGGGAGCGACCGGGTCGTGACCGCCGGCCCGCTCTGGCTCGGTCCGGTCCGCGACCGGGCGTTCGTCGGGGCGGTCCGGGCCGCCGTCGACGACGGGATGGGGACCGCCGACGAGGCCCGCGACCTGCTGGGGCGCGTCGGGGCCGAACTCGACACCCCGACCCACTACGACCACCACCGGCTCTGCCGGCTGTGGGGGCGGCCGGCGAGCGCGATGGACGAGTTCCTCGGCGCGCTCCGGGCGGCCGGCCACGAGGCCAGCCGGGCCCACTACGGCGGCACGACGTTCAAGTCCACGGCGTCGGTGCCGGAGATGCGGGCGGCGACCGCGGACCTGGCGGAGTGAGCGGCGGGTCCGGGCGAGGCTCGCCGCGGCGACCACGACCGCCCGGGCGGGCGTCGGCCGGATGGTTACTTGTACGCGACGGGCGAACCGGGGGCCGTGTCCCGCGTCACCGCACGCCGCTCGGCCGGGGTCGCGCGCCGGATCGTCCGGGAGATGCGGACCGGCGAGGTCGGGACGTTCGCCGCGGCGGTCGCCTACTACGCGTTCGTCTCGGTCGTCCCGCTGCTCGCGCTCGCGCTCGTCGCCGCGGGCGCCGTCGGGGGGCGGGCCCTGGAGGCCGTCGTGACCGACCTCGCCGGGCGGTACCTCCTGCCGACGGGGCGGGCGGCCGTCGGCGAGGCGTTGCGCGGGGCCCGCGGGCGCGCCGGCACGACCGTCCTCGGGACGGCCGCGCTCGCCTGGTCGGGCCTCCGGCTCTTCCGGGGCGTCGACGTCGCGTTCGCGCGGATCTACGGCACCGCGACCGGCGGACGCCTCTCGGCGGTCCGGGACGGCGCCGTCGCGCTGGTCAGCGTCGGGGTCGGAGCGGCGGCCGTGGCGGCGGCCGCGGGCGCGCTCGGCACGCTCGCCGGGCGGTCGCCGCTCGCGGGGCTCGTGCCGCTCCTCTCGCTGCCCGTCCTCGGGGGCGTGCTCTTCCCGCTGTACTACCTCGTCCCCGACGCGGCTGTCTCGCCGCGCGAGGCCCTGCCCGGCACCGCCGTGGCCGCGGCCGGGTGGGCGCTGCTCGGGGCCGGGTTCGGGGCCTACGCGGCCTACGCCGCGAGCGAGGGGAGCGTCGCGGTCTACGGCGTCCTCGGGGGCCTCGTCCTGCTCGTCACCTGGTTCTACCTGGCCGGGTACGTGCTGCTCGCGGGGGCCGTGACCAACGCCGTGCTCGGCGGACACCTCGGCCCCGACCGGCAGGTACAACAGCCCCGCGGCCGAGGCCACCCCACGATGGACCGGGAGGGCACCGACGACGCCGACGCCGGCGCCGGCGGGGACGGGTCCCCTGACCCGGGCGACGGCACGCCCGCCGCGGACCGCGCGGACGGGGCCGACGCCGGGGCGGAGCCGGCGGCCGGGGCGGACCGGCCAGGGGACGGCGCGACCGGATCCCGGGAGGGGGGCCCGGACCCGGCGGAACTCGACGCCCGGATCGACGCCCTGCGGGCCGACCTCGACGCGTTCCGCGCGGACGTCGAGGAGCGCACCCTCCACCGCGAGGAGGTGAAAGCCGACCTGAAGCGGTACGTCCGCCGCCGGATCCGGCGGGGCCACGCCCGCGGCTGGGGGCCGTACCTCGTGCTCCTCTACGGCACCGTCATGACGCTCGGGGCCTTCCACTTCCTGGAGGGCGTCTGGGCGGTGCTCGCGATGATCGTCCTCTTCCTCTCGACGCTGGGGCTGTACGTCCTGTTCGTCGTCGTCGGCCTGGGGCTGTCGCTGCTGGGGACCCCCCGGGCGGCCTACGAGCGGGTCCGCGAGTTCCGGAAGTGACGCGGCGGTCGGGCTCCCCGGCCGCCGGACGGCGACGGGCAGCGATGGAACGGCGACGGAACGGCCCGGACCCGTCGGCGGCAAACGGTTTACGCGCGGCGCCGTTACCGGCGGTCATGGACGTGCTGGTGACGGGGGCCTCGGGCTTCGTGGGGAGCCGGCTGGTCCCCGCCCTGCTCGACCGGGGGCACGAGGTGACCGTCCTCGTGCGCGACGCCGACGGCTACGCCGGCCCGGCGCCGGTCCGCGTGGTCGAGGGCGACCTCCTGGAGCCGGGGAGCTTCGAGGCGGGGCTCGACGTCGAGGCCGCGTACTACCTGGTCCACTCGATGCGGGCGGGCGACGACTTCGAGGAGCGCGACCGGCGCGCGGCGCGCAACTTCGCCGACGCCGCGGGCGCGAGCGGCGTCGAGCGCGTGATCTACCTCGGCGGCCTCGGGGAGGACCGGGACGACCTCTCGGCCCACCTCCGGTCGCGCAGGGAGGTCGAGCGCGTGCTCGACGCGGGCGACTACGCGCTCACCACCCTCCGGGCCGCGGTCATCATCGGACGGGGGGGCGCGAGCTTCGAGATGGTCCGCCAGCTCGCGACGCGGCTGCCCGTGATGGTCACGCCCCGGTGGGTCCACACCCCCTGTCAGCCGATCGCCATCGACGACGTGGTGGCGTACCTCGCGGGCGTCCTCGACGCCCCCGCGACGGCCGGGGAGACCTACGAGATCGGCGGCCCGGAGGTGCTCACGTACGCCGACCTCCTCCGCCGTGTCGGGCGGGCGGCGGGCGTCGAGCCCCGGATCGTCCCCGTGCCGGTGCTCACCCCGCGGCTGTCGGCGTACTGGGTGGGGCTGATGACCGACGTCCCGGCGTCCGTGGCCCGGCCGCTCATCGACGGGCTGAAGAACCCGGTCGTCGTCCGCGACGAGCGGATCCGGGACCTCGTCCCGATCGAGCCGACACCGTTCGACGAGGCGGTCGAGCGCGCGCTCGCCCCCGAGGGACCGGAGCGACGGACGGCGGCGACGGGTGCGCGGGCCTGAGATGGACGTGGACGCGCCCCGCCGGTTCGGCGAGACGTGGGTCTACGAGTCGCTGGTCGGCGCGCTCCCGGGGATAGCGCTGACGCGGGCGCAGGCCATCGCCATCCAGTTCGGCCTGTTCGAGGCCGCGGTCCTCGCCCTGGCCGCCGTCTACGACCTGTGGACGGCCGCGGTCGCCGGCACGGTCGCGGTGGTCGTCGCCTCGGTCGGGAGCGTCGCGATGCTCCGGATCGGCGCCGAGACCCGCGGGCTCGACACCCCGGAGGCGTACCGCCGGCTCCTGTTCGGATCCAGCGTCGAGGTGGTGCTGGCGGTGCTCGCGTTCGTCGCCCTGATCACCCACCTGTTCGTGGTCGATCCACGGTCGGGCGGCCGGACGCTGCTGGCGCGCCTGTTCGGTCCGGCGCCGCCGGCCGTCGCGGTCTACCTGACCCTGCTCGTGCTGTGGGACCTCTGTTACCGGATCGGGACCTCCTGGTGGACGGCCGTGGTCGCGCTGTGGCGGTCGGCGCGCTACCGGTTCGACGCCCGGACCGCCGCCGGCCTCCGCCGGACCGACGCCACCAACGTCGCGTTCGGGCTGGTCCAGCTGACGCTGGTGCCGTTTCTGACCGACCAGCCGGTCCTCCTCGTGGCCGTCGGCGGACACGTCGTCGCCGTAACGGTCGTCTCGTCGGCGGCCTACGCGCTCGTCCGCGAGGAGTAGCGGATCAGTCGCCGTTCAGCTCCTCGAACCGCTCGATGAGGGCCTCCGCCGACTCGGCGTCGTCGTACCGGAGCTCGCCGCGGAACTCCGAGCGGGCGCCGTCGAAGTCGGCGTCCACCTGGGACGCCTTCTGTTCGCGGCGCTCGTGCTCGTCCTCGTCATAGGCACCCATTGACATGGTACACGTCAACGTGGGGTGTGGTCGGACATATAGCTATCGGTAAATTCGGGCCGCGGCCGGACACGAACTTTCCGCCCGCGGACGGAAGGCGTATATCCGGCGGCGACCTATCCGGCGTCGTGGCACGCCCGTTGCGGTTCAGACACGCGCCCGGCCGGTGGGACGCCGGCCGGGTCCGGTCGGAGGTCGGGGACCCGCTCGACGCGAACCTGGGAACCGAGCGGCGGCGCCCCTGGTTCCGGGCGCCGGACGGCTACCGGGCCCGGCGGTTCGACGTGGACAACGGCGACACCGCGCTGATCTGCTGGGACGACGACGCGGCCTACTGGCTCGGCAACACCGAGACGCCGCCCGCGCTGTGGCGGACCGACAAGCGCGGGTTCGACGAGGTGCCCGCGCCCGTCGCGGCGTGGGCCCAGCGGGAACTGCTGGCCGAACTGCGCGACGAGGAGCCCTGGATCGACCCGTACCCGGCGGTCGCGCGGTTCTTCCTCCCCGTGCTCTGCTCGAAGGACGGCCGGGCGACGACCCGGGCGTTCCTGCGCGACCACGCCGCCGGCTTCCCGGACGCCGGGCGCGACGAGGCCCTGGGGTTCTACGAGCGGTTCCTCGAACGCGGGGTGCTCGACGCCCACCGGGAGGTGATGGCGGGCAAGCTCGGCACCTCCGACCGGATGGACCTGCCGCGGATGCGGGGCGCGATGGGAGAGTTCAACGCCGCGAAGCTGCTCGCCGACGCCGGCAACGGCCTCACGCCCGAGGCGTCGGTGTCCGGGGGCTACTCGCTCGACTACCGGACCGACGGCGGGACCCTCGTCGAGGTGACCCGGCCCGTCCCGCCGGCCCGGCGGAGCGCCGGCGGCCCGGTCGCGGCCGTCCGCGAGACCGCGGGCGCGAAGCTCGACGGCCAGCTCGACGGCCGCGGGGGCGAGGCGGCCCTGTTCGTCGACTGCTCGTCGTTCCCGGACGACGACTGGCGGCGGCTCCTGGCCGAGCGGGCCCCGGTCGGTCACCGGCCGGCGGTGGTCTACCGGGCCCGGCCCGACGGAGCGTTCGCGGGCTACGCCGTCGGGGAGCCGGGGCTCGGGGTCGGGCGCGCGCTGGCCTGAACGGAACGCAAGCGGTTAGGCGGCGGGGCGCACAGGGGCACCCGTGTCGGACGGACCCGTCGCGGACCTCCACGTCCACACGGTCGTCTCGGACGGGGAGCTGGCGCTCGACGAGCTGCCGGCGTGCGCCCGGGCGGCCGGGCTGGACGCGGTGGCGGTGACCGACCACGACCGGATCAACCCGGATCTCGGGGCGCCCGTCGTCGAGCGGGCGGGGGTGACGGTGGTCCACGGGGTCGAGCTCCGCGTCGAGGCCGACCGCGAGCGGATCGACCTGCTCGGCTACGGGGTCGAGCGGACGGCCGACCTCGTCGCGGAGCTCGACCGGCTGCAACGCGACCGGATCGAGCGCACCCGCCGGATCGCCGCCCGCGTCGAGGACCGCCTCGGTGTCGCCCTCGACGTGGAGTTCGGGCCGGGGGTGGGACGGCCCCACGTCGCCCGGGCGGTCGAGCGCAGCCCGGCGCCGCTCGACTACGGGGACGCGTTCGCGGAACTCATCGGCGACGACGGGCCCTGTTACGTGCCCCGGGACGTGCCCGGGGTCGAACGGGGGGCCGCGCTCCTCGACGACGCCTGCGCCCTGGTGGCGCTCGCCCACCCCTACCGCTACGACGACCCGGCGGCGGCCCTGGCGGCCGCGCGGGCGGCCGGGCTCGACGGGATCGAGCGGTACTACCCCTACGGGCGGGCGGTCGACCAGTCGGCCGCCGACGCGGCCATCGACGACGGGAACCTGCTGGCGACGGGGGGGAGCGACGCCCACGACCGGCGGCTCGGGCGCGCCGGCCTCGACCGCGAGGGGTGGCGGGCCGTCGCCGACCGCCTGCCGGGAACGCGGGCTTAAAACCCCCGCGGGGGCAAGGGTCGGGTATGCAGTGTCACTACTGCGACGACGAGGCCGCGTACGCCGCCGCGAAGGACGGCGTCCGCGTCGGCCTGTGCGAGCGGCACTTCCGCGAGCGCATCGAGGAGCTCGCGGAATCGGAGGAGTTGGCGGCGCTGCAGGAGCGGATCGACATCGACCGGACCGAGTGAGGCGCGGGCGGTATCAGGTCTGGGATTTGGCCCCGAGGATTGAAGTCGAGGTCGGCCGTCCTCCCGGCAACGGCGACGGCAGGACCGTCGCAGGGAGCCCCAGGATGACCGACCCGACGGAGTACGACCCCGACGAGCTACGGCGGATGGCGTTCGAGGGCGGCGAGGGCGACGGCGCGCCGGGCGGTCCGGGCACGCCGCGCGCCGGCCCCGGCCCCGACGGCGGTCCCGGCTTCGACCTGCCGGGGGCCGGCGAGGCGCTGGACGCCGCCCGCGAGCGGGAACTGCTCCGCCTCGACGCCGCCACGGGCGAGATGGAGCGGCCCTACCTGCCCCACCTCCCCGAGGCGCTGGCCGCCGAGTACGCCGTCTTCGAGTGGCTCGACTTCCTCACGCGCAAGGGCGGGTTCAAGCGCGCGCTCCGCGCGCTGGAGTACTACCGGTCGATCGGCTGGATCGGTGAGGCGGCCGAGGAGCGCCTCCGCGAGTACCTCGTCGGGATGGACGTCGAGCGTCCCCGCGGCGAGGACGGGGGACTGGCCGTCGACGACCACCTCCTGAGCCTGGTGTACGTCGGCCGGCTGGCGTCGATGGCCGAGTAGCCGGGCCCGGAGCGCGCGCCGGTCCGGGGGCCGGTATCGGTTCCGAAACCCA
>JBDGPV010000059.1:0-10508 GCA_042219485.1 Haloferacaceae archaeon | reverse complement strand
GCGTCCTTGTCCTTCCAGTCGATCGTCGTCGTCAACCCCTTGTCGTGCATCGTCTGGGTGGTCGGCGCGCCCACCCGGGACTTCTCCTGGCGTTCCTCGTGGTTGAACGCCCGCCACTCCGGGCCGGGATCGATCTGCTCCTCCTCGACGATGAGTCCGGTCTCCTCGTGGATGAGTTCCCCGTCCGCGGTCCGCACGAGGTCGTCGGGATCGACCTCGTCGAGATCGATTTCCTCGGTCGCCTCGCCCGTTTCGTCCGCCCGTTCTCCCTCGCCCTGCCATCGCGTCCGTTCGTCCCGCTGGCGGGTGGGCCCTGTCATCGCGTTTTTATGCTCCCGGGCGGCATCCGTTTAAAGCCTTTGCCGCCCCGGGCCCCCGCCCCCGTCTCGGGACCCGGCCCCCGGCGCGATGCGAACGGCATTTAAGTTCGACGCGGCGAGTGCGCGGCGATGCCGACCGTGGACTGCGACCCCCGGGCCGCCCGGGAGCGGATCGAGGCGGCCGGGGTGTCCGTCGAGCCGGGACACACGCCCCACGAGCGGTGGCGGGCCGAGCGCGGCGACGCGGTCGCGGTGGCCTACGACGACAAGGTCGTGGTCCAGGGCGGCCGCCCCGCGGACCTCCTCGCGCTGCTCCGGGAGGGGGGCGGGCGCGCCCACGTCTACTTCGACGGCGCGAGCCGCGGGAACCCGGGACCGGCGGCGATCGGGTGGGTGATCGTGGACGCCGACGGGATCGTCGACGAGGGCGGCGAACGGATCGGCGAGGCGACCAACAACCGCGCGGAGTACGAGGCGCTGCTCCGTGCCCTGGAGGCGGCGCGGGACTACGGCTTCGAGGAGGTGGACGTCCGGGGCGACTCGGAACTGGTGGTGCGGCAGGTCCGCGGCGCGTACGACGTCACCGACCCGGGCCTGCGCGAGCGCCGCGCCCGCGCCCGCGAACTGCTCGACGGCTTCGAGCGGTGGAGCATCGAGCACGTTCCGCGGGAGGTAAACGACCGGGCCGACGACCTGGCCAACGAGGCCCTCGACGATGGCGCCTGACGCCCCGACCCTGCCCGACGACGTCGTCGCGGAGGCGGAGCGACTGACGCGGCTGGCCCGCCGCGCCGCCGACCCGGCCGAGCGCGCGGCCTACGAGGACCGCCGCGCGGACCTGCTGGCCGCCCACGGCTTCGAGGCCCGGATCCGCGAGGCGGACGACGCGCTCGTCTGCTACCCCGCCGGGTGGCTCGACGACGCGGGCGTCGTCCGCCTCGACCGGGTCGAGGACACCGGGCGGGCGGTCGAGATCCCGCTCTCGGGTCCCGGCGACCCCGAGGAGTGGGAGGCCGTCGAGGCCGACAACGCCGCGCTCGTCTCGGCGGTGCGGGATGCGGCCGACGAGAACGCGGCGGCCCACGCCGCGAACGCCCGGGCGTTCGCCGACTTCATGTCGAACCACTACGCCAAGCGGATCGAGCGGGCCACGCCCGCCGAGGTCGAGGAGTTCCTGGCCGAGTACTACCCGCGCAACGCCTGGCCGAACGATCGCCAGCGCGAACTGATCCGGGCGTCGCTGCGCCTGGTGTTCGAGGTCGCCGGCGTGGACCCGCCCCCGGTCCCTACCGGTGACGGCGAACGAGGTCGGTGACCGTCTCGGCGCGCTCCTCGCCGGTGACGAACTTCGAGAGCGTCCAGTCGAGTCGGTCGATCAGCACCCGCTCGCCCGCCTCGGTGAGCGTGTACTCGTTGGTCCGCTCGTCGAGTTCGCCCTTCTCGACAAGCCCCATCTCGACGAGTTCGTCGAGGTTGGGGTAGAGCCGGCCGTGGTTGACCTCGGTCCCGTAGTACTCCTCCAGGGCCCGCTTGATCGCGAGCCCGTACATGGACTCCTCGGACAGGATCACCAGGATGTTCCGCTGGAACGCGGTCAGGTCCCGCCCGACCTCCGGTCCGTCGACGACGGTTTGTGCCTCTGACATAGGGCTCCCCTCAACGTCCCCCTACATAACCTTTCTCAAGAATCGTTCGGTTCGGACGCGGGGAACCGACCGACCGGGGCCACGCCGCCGGCGGGCCGGCGCCGCCGGATCCCGAAAACCATTTGCGCGCGTTCCGAGAAGGGGCTGGCATGCCGGACCTCTGGGAAGGCCTGGAGACGGGCCCCGATCCGCCGGACACGATCTACGCGGTCGTCGAGTGCCTCAAGGGCGAGCGCAACAAGTACGAGTACGACAAGTCGATCCCCGGCGTCGTGCTCGACCGCGTCCTCCACTCGAACGTCCACTACCCCTCGGACTACGGGTTCATCCCGCGCTCGTACTACGACGACGACGATCCCCTCGACGTGCTGTTGCTGGTCGAGGACCCGACGTTCCCCGGCTGTGTCGCCGAGGCCCGCCCGGTCGCGCTGATGCGGATGGACGACGACGGCGAGAAGGACGACAAGGTCATCGCCGTCCCGAGCGAGGACCCGCAACACGACCACGTCACGGACCTCGACGACATCACCCAGCACCAGCGCGACCAGATCGCGGAGTTCTTCGAGACGTACAAGAACCTCGAACCGGGCAAGGAGACCGAGACGCTCGGCTTCGAGGGCCGCTCGGCCGCGCTCGACGCCATCGAACACTCTCGGGAGCTCTACCGGGAGCAGTTCGGCTGACGCCGCCGCCCGCGATACCCGCCGGTTATCGCCCCGGTCCGGCGCATGAGTTATGCACATGGGTAATCACTTGTGTGTCGGGCCCGTATCCCCGGGCGGGATGGCCGCCACCACGCCCCGCCTCGGCATCGACCACCCGACTGTCGTTCCGGACGACCCGGACGGCGACGGCCCCGGCGCCGACGGGACGGACGCGACCGAACCGCCGGACGGAACGGACGCGGCCGACGGCTCCGGGGCACGCTGACGCCCCGACCCGTCGCCCCGGGAGACGCACCCTTTTAGGTCCGTCGCCGGTTAGGCCGGTCCAATGGCACGGTGCGACGAGTGTGGCAGGGACGAGAACCTGCCGTACCAGTGTCGGCGCTGTGGAGGGACGTTCTGTTCCGAGCACCGCCTCCCCGAGAACCACGACTGCCCGGGGCTCGACGACTGGAACGACCCCGGCGGCGTGTTCGACAGCGGCTTCGACGACAGCGTGAGCGACGCGCGGGCGGCGGACCGGGGCCTCGTCGACCGGCTCTCCCGGCGGGTCACCGGCGTCGGCGGCCTCCTCGGCTACGTGCGCGGGAACGTCGCCTACTCGCTGCTGGCGCTCATGTGGGTGGTCTTCGCCCTCGAGTGGGCGGTCCTCATCGCCACCCAGCAGGGGCTGTTGCCGGCCGGGAGCTTCACCGCGCTGTTCGTCCTGCGGTCCGACGCCATCCTCCGCGTCTGGACCTGGGTCTCGTCCGTGTTCGCGCACAGCCCGTTCAACTTCCTCCACATCGTCGGCAACAGCATCGTGCTGTACTTCTTCGGGCCCCTGGTCGAGCGGTACGTCGGCTCCCGGCGGTTCGCCCTCCTCTTTCTGGTCGGCGGCGTCGTCGCCGGCCTCGCGCAGGTGCTCACCCACCTGCTCGTGGTGAGCGCGGGGATGCTCGGCGCGAGCGGCCCAACCGGCGTGCTCGGCGCCTCCGGCGCGGTCTTCGCCGTCCTCGGCGTGCTCACCGTGCTCAACCCCGACCTCCGCATCTACCTCTTCTTCCTGGTGCCAATCCCGCTGTGGCTGTTCACCATCGGCTTCGCGCTGCTCTCGATCGTCTTCTTCCTCTCGCCCGGCGCCGCCACCGCGGCCGGGCAGGGCAACGTCGCCCACTTCGCCCACCTGGCCGGCCTCGTCCTCGGCCTGATCTACGGCCAGCGGGTGAAAGGCCGGCAGCGCGTGCCCAGCAGCCTCGCGTTCGGCCGGCGCGGTCCCGGCGGTCCGGGCGGCCCCGGCGGTCCGGGCGGTCCCGGCGGCCGGGGCCCGTTCTGAGATGTCGCCCGTCCGCCCCGAGTTCCTCCCGGACCCCGACGCCGCCCGGGCGGAGATGCGCGCCCTCCAGCGCGCGGTCGCCGACGCCGCGCGCTTCGCGGACGACCTCCCGTTCGACCCGGCCGCAGTCGGCGACGCCGACGGCCCCCTCGTCGCCGGCGTCGACCAGGCCTTCCTCGGCGAGCGCGCGGTGAGCGCCGTCGTCTGCTGGCGGGACGGGACCGTCGTCGAGCGGACCCACGCGGTCACGCCGCTCTCGGTCCCGTACGTGCCCGGCCTCCTCGCATTCCGCGAGGGGCCCCCGGTGCTCGACGCGCTCGCGACCCTCGACGCCGACCCCGACCTCCTCCTGTTCGACGGGAGCGGCCGCATCCACTTCCGCCAGGCCGGGCTCGCCACCCACCTCGGGGTCGTCCTCGACCGCCCGGCAGTCGGGGTGGCGAAGGGGCTGCTGTGTGGCACGCCCCGCGAGGACCCCGACGGCCGCCCCGAGGGGTGGACGACCCCGGTGGAGGTCCGCGAGGGCGACGACGTCCGAGCCCCGGCGGGGACGACGCTCGGCTACGCCTACCAGTCCCGCCAGTACGACGGGTCCCCGCGGGTGAACCCGCTGTACGTCAGCCCGGGCCACCGCGTCGGTCCGGCGACGGCCGTCGACTGCGTCGCCGCCTGCTGCCGGGGGTACAAGCTCCCGGAGCCGGTGCGGCTGGCGGACGCCCACGCCGACGGGGCGAAGGACCGGTACGAATGAGCGCGCCCGCGGTCCCGGCGGCCGGGCCCGTGCCGCCGTCCACACGGTTAAGGCGGCCCCCGCCGTGGCCGCGGTATGGAGCGGACCGTTCTCGTCACCGGGTCGTCGTCCGGGATCGGGCGGGCGACCGTCGAGGCGTTCCTGGACGACGGCTGGACGGCCTACGCCACGGCGCGCGACCCGGACGACGTCGCCGGCCTCGGCGAGCGCGACGGCTGCTCGGTCGCCGCCCTCGACGTGACCGACGGCGACGACGTCGAGCGCGTGGTCGGCCGGATGATCGACGAGCAGGGCCGGATCGACTGCCTGGTGAACAACGCCGGCTACGGCCAGTTCGGCCCCGTCGAGGACCTCCCGGTCGGGACGGTCCGCCGGCAGTACGAGGTGAACGTCTACGGCCCCCACCGGCTGACCAGGGCTGTCCTGCCCCACATGCGCGAGGCCGGCGACGGTACCGTCGTCAACGTCTCCAGCGTCGCGGGACGGGTCGCCTTCCCCGGCGGGGGGGCCTACTGCGGCTCGAAGTTCGCGCTGGAGGCGATGAGCGACGCCCTCCGGGCGGAGGTCGGGGACCACGGGATCGACGTGGTGCTGATCGAACCCGGTCCGGTCGACACCGGCTTCCGCGAGCGGGCCGCGCGGGAGGTCGAGGGCGACGGGGAGGCCCCCGGACTCGACCGATCGGGCGCCTACGGGTCGTTCTACGAGGCCTTCGGCGCCGCCCGGTCCGTGGGCGACGGCGGCCCCGGGACGGTCGGCCCGGAGCGGGTCGCCGCCGCCGTCGTCGACGCGGCCGCCGCCACCCGCCCCCGGGCGCGCTACCCCGTCGGGGCGCTGGCCCGCGTCGCCGTGCTCGGCCGGTTCGTCCCCGACGCCTGGCGCGACCGCGCCTTCGACCTGCTCTCCCGACTAACGTAGACAGGCGGCGACCACCCGGAGCGCCGCGTCGCCGCGCACCTCGTCGGCCAGCAGCGGCACCCGCTTGACCGTCCGCCCGCGAAAGAGGTCGGTCGCGCGTTCGAGCGCGCGCTGCTGGACCTCCCACCGGCGCCCGCAGAACTCGCAGGTCTCGGGATTCGGATCGACGATCCACTCGTCGTCGACCGCGTCGCCGGCGACGTCGCCCGCCGCCTCCATCACCCGGTTGACCACGAGCGTTCCCACCGGGATCCCGAACGACTCCAGGCGCCCCACCAGGCGCTCGGACTCCACGACGCTCATCTCCTCGGGCACCATCACCACCCGGAAGTCCGTCCGGTCGGGGTCGCGCAGGACGGTCCGCAGGTGCTCGATCCGCTCGCGCACCTCCGCCAGCCCCGGCCCCCCGGCGTCCGGGTCCTCCTCCCCCACCATCCCGGACAGCCCCTCCATCATCCCCCCGATCCGGTCGCGGAACTCCAGCAACCGGCCGACCAGCGAGTCGAGGGTCTCCGGCAGTTCCAGCAGGCGGAGGGTGTGGCCCGTCGGCGCGGTGTCGACGACGACGCGGTCGAACCGCGGGTCGTCGAGGTACTCGATGAGCCGCTGCATCGCCGCGGCCTCGTCGGCGCCCGGCATCTCGCCCCCCATCAGCGGGTCGATCGGCAGGTCGTCCATCGCCTCGCCCAGGCCGCCCAGGCCGCCGAGCGCCCCGCTCCCGTCGCCCTCGCCGAACGGGCCGGCCTCCATCGCGGCGTCGGGATCGACCTCGGCCGCGAACAGGGGCACGTCCTCGCGCACCTGCGCCGGTTCCGGGGGCACTTCCGTCGCCAGCGTGTCCGACAGCGAGTGGGCCGGGTCGGTCGAGACGACGAGCGTCGGCGTCCCCGCGGCGGCGCTGGCGAGCGCCGTCGCCGCCGCGCAGGTGGTCTTGCCGACGCCGCCCTTGCCCCCGTAGAGGACGTACTCCGGCGCCGCCACCCGCGCCGGCAGGTCCGCGTCGGCCCCGACGGCCACGGCCTCGTCCACGGACTCGACCGGTTCGACGTCGAGTTCGGTCATGGCGCCCCCTCGACGGCCGCCGCCCGTGTATCCGTCGGTCGCGGGCCGGTCGGGCCGATCAGGCCACGGGGTCGCGCGGGTCCACCTGACGACGGTGCGTCGCGTTCCCGCTCACCCGGTAGCGGAACGACTGCGTGAACCAGTCGCCGTGTGGCCCCGGCGTCGCCGTCGCGTTCTCCGGGACGTCCGTGTTCGAGTGTCCCGTACACGTGACGACGGCCTCGTACCCCCACGACCGTTCGGACACGCTGTCGACGCGACAGGCGAGGGTCACCTCGGTGTACTCGTTGATCCAGAGGGAGTTGTACGCGATGCGGTACTCGAACGTCCTGACGTACTCCCGCACCGAGGACCGGTTCAGCCGGTCCGGCCGCTCGGGGGGCGCTTTCGGCCCGTCCGGGACGTCGACGCTCCCCTGCGGGAGCGGCGTGACCGCGGGCGTCCCCGCGCCGGCGGTGGTCGTGGACGCGTCCGTTCCGGGACCGCCGCATCCGGCGGTCGCGAGGACGACGAGGAGCACCGCTGCAACGCGGGACGTGCGCATACCGACGGGGGCAGCGCCGCCGGCAAAAGGGGTTGTGGAAACGACAGCCGCCCTTTCACTCTTCGGGACGGCGGTCACGATCGACCCGGCCGCCTCCCCGGCGGACGCGATCCGTCCGCCGTGCGCGGGTCGCGGTCCCCCGCCGCCGGGGACGCCGGGGACGTCACCCGAAGTAATCAACCAGCCGTTCGCCGGCCTCGGCCGCCCGGGGCGTGACCAGCGCGAACCGGATCCAGTCGGCGCGGGCCGTCCCGAACGCCTCGCCGGGCATCCCCGCCACCCCGGCCTCGTCGATCAGGCGCTCGACGTTGTCCATCGTGCCCGGGAACCCGTCGAACCGGGCGAGCACGTAGAACGCCCCCTCGGGCGTGGTGTAGTCGGCCCCCGCGGCGTCGAGCGCGCCGGCGAACGCGTCGATCCGGTCCCGGAGCGTCGCCCGGATCCGCTCGTAGTAGGAGGGGTCGGTCTCCCGGAGCGCCCGGAGCACGGCCGCCTGGGCCGGCCGGCTTCCGGTCACGTTCACGAGCATGTGCCGCGTCCGAACGGCGTCGGCCAGGGCCGGCGGGACCACCGCGTACCCCACCCGGAACCCCGTGATCGCCATCGACTTCGAGAACGCCGTCGTGACGATCCGCCGGTCGGAGTCGACCGTCAGGGCGCTCTCGAACCGGCCGGTGAAGTCGAAGTGGTCGTACACCTCGTCGGCGATCAGGAGCGCGTCGTGCTCCTCGGCGACGGCGACGAACGCCCGCACCGTCTCCGGGTCGTACACCGCTCCGGTCGGGTTGTTCGGCGTGTTGATGACCAGCGCCGCCGTCCGCTCGCTCGCTGCCGCGCGGACGGCGTCGAGGTCCGGCCGCCCGTCGGGCCCGACGGGGACGGTCCGCACCTCGGCGCCGAGCATCCGGGCTTTCCCGGGGTAGTAGGGGTACACCGGGTCGGTGAGGATGATCTCGCGTCCGGCGTCCCGCTCCATCGCCCGGGCCATCGCGAGGTAGTTCGCCTCGCCCGTCCCGTTGGTGACGATCACCGCCTCGGCGTCGACCCCCCGCCGGGCCGCGATCCCCTCGCGCAGGGCGCGGAGGCCCTCGCTGGGCGGGTACTGGAACGCGTCGCCGTCGGCGTCGGCGTACTCGCGCAGGCCCGCCCGGAGCGCCTCCGGGGGCTCCCAGTCCGGGTTGCCGCTCACCATGTCGATCACGTCCCGGTCGGCCGCCGCCGCGTACTCCATGACCCGGAAGAACAGCGGCGTGTCGTAGTCCATACCCCGGCCTGGGGCGCGGCGGCGTTGGTTCTTGTGGACGCCCGCCGTCCGGCGGCTCCCGCGGACGACCCCCGCCCGCGTCGCCCGCCGCTCGCCGCCGGACCCCGTCCCGGCCGTGCGCGCCCGCCTCGGTCCGGGCGGCCGAGGGATAGTGTTCGGATACCCCGGCGAAGTCAGGACCACCTCGAAAGCCGCCGGCCCCTTTCGGCCCCGCCCGACAGCGGCCGGCCGGCCAGCCGATCCGGGCGGGACTGAAAGGGGCGAGGCGCTGGCGGACGGCGGCCGACGTAAGCACGCGAGCGCGGCGAGCGCGCGCAGCGAGGCCCCCGACGCCAGCGCCTCGGGGCTTTCGTGGGGTCTTCGGTCCACACACGCTAATCCGAACACTACCCGGCCGAGGAGGGCAAGGTTTGAGGCGTCGGCCGCGGACGTGGCCGCATGAACAAGCGCGGCCACGTACTGAACGCCGTCCTGCTCGTCGTGGGGCTGGGGATCCTCCTCGAACCGGCGCTCTCGGTCGAGACCGGCGTCCGGATCGCACAGCTGTTCGTCCCGGTCGTCCTCGGCGCGCTGTTCCCCGACGTCGACACCGCCTTCGGCCGCCACCGGAAGACGCTGCACAACCTCCCCGTGTTGGGGGTCTTCCTCGCGTACCCGGTCGTGTTCGGCAACCTCCAGTACGTCTGGATCGGCGTCGCCACCCACTACGTGCTCGACCTGCTCGGGAGCAAGCGCGGCATCGCGCTGTTCTACCCGTGGGACCGCGAGTTCGACGTCCCCTTCGGCGTCTCCACCTCCAGCCGGTGGACCGACGCCGTCACCGTCCTCATCACGGGAGCCGAACTCGGTGCCCTCGCCGCGGTCCACCGCTACCTCCTCCCGCTCGACGCCGCCCCGACGGTCGCCACGACGGCCCGGGCGGCCCTCGGGGTCTGATCCCGGCGGGCGCGGCCGCCGCCGTCGGCCACCCCCGCCGGATCCGCACAGCCCGCGCCGTCGGGCCGCCCGGCGCCGATCAGTAGACCCGCACGTCGTCGAACCGGCCCTCGTACGCGATGTGGTCGGGGTGCGTCGGCGCCATCCCCGAGAGGAGAACCCGGTCGACCTTCTTCCAGGTGTTCTCGTAGCCCAGGTGGACGAACTCCAGGAGGCCGCGGGCCCGGTGGCCCACGCCGCGCCGGCGCACCACCCGCCGGGGGGCCCCCTCGCGGAAGGCGGCGACGAGGTCCGACGCGTCCGCGACGGGCCGGTCGAACGCCGTCCAGGCCTCGCCGACGGTCCCGCAGAGGTGTGCGTACGAGGAGCCGAACCCGGGGTGGCCGGTCCCCGATGCGATCCGGCGCGCCCGGCGGTTCTGGTACGCGAGGCACTTCGCGTTGTACGTCTCGACGGCGTCGAGGGCGTCGGCGTGGCGCTCGACGTCGGCGGCGGCGAGGCTCATCGTCGCCAGCCCGGGGTGGGGGACGAGCACGGCGGCGCCCTGCCGCCCGAAGGCCGCCAGCGCGCCCTCCAGGGTAATGAAGTCCGGCACCGGGGCTTCCAGGCCGACGCCGAGGACGTGCTTGCGGTTCCGCCAGGTGCCGGCGAACACCTCCCGCCCGGGGACGACGAGCAGGTCGTCGTCGGAGAACGCGTCCGCCCGCTCCCGGATGGCCGGGAGCCGGGTGAAGTGGGGCGCGTACACCAGGACGTCGATCCCCCGCGCCTTGGCCCGCTCGGCGACCCGCTCGTCGAGCACCTTCACGTGTGCGTCGACCCGCGTCTCGTCTGCCACGCGCGGAGGTGCCGCGACCCGACAAGTTAGGGGTTGCCCTTGCCGGCCGCGACGCGCCGGCGGACGCCGCCGGACGGTCCCCCCCGGCGTTCGCCGTCCGTCGGCCTACCGTTCGTCGCTGTCGAGGACGCGGATCTGATCGCCGCGAACCGTCACGGGGATGGGGACGGTCGCCTCGTACAGTTCGACCGTGACCTGGTCCTTCGCCTCGTCGATGCGCTGGACCTGCGCCTTCTCGCCCTTGAACGG
>JBDGPV010000012.1:0-10540 GCA_042219485.1 Haloferacaceae archaeon | reverse complement strand
GCTTTTGGTCGAGCTTTTGCGAGCGAGCGTAGCGAGCGCTGCAAAAGGTCGATGTACGCCCGGAACACTAACGACCGGCGTCATCCCGTGGCGGCGTGCCGCGTCGGCCGGCTAACCCTCGTGCCGGGCGGGTGGGATCGGGCCACCAGTCCGGTCGCGCGCGTACGCGACCACTGTCGCGCGCCCGGGTTCTCCGCTCGTCATCGCGCCCTGGTGGGCGGGCTCGGGCGGGGACTGAAGGCGCGCACCGCGCCTACGGCGGGGGGCGTCAAGTGGGTTGTGCCCGACCCGCCCGTCTCGCACGCCGGGCGGAGGGTCGTCGCGCGACGGGATGCCCGTCAGCGGTCGGCACCGTACGCGTACTCGTCCTCGCCGATCCCGACGTACCGGCCGTCGCCGAAGCGGAGCTTCCGCCACTTGTACCCGAGCAGGAGCTTCATCGCGCCCCAGCCGGCGGCGAAGCGCCGCTCGAACATCCCGAACCCCTCGCTGTCGGCGAGCATCCGCCGCGCGATCCGGAACGCCCGGTCCCAGTCGCGCGGCCGGTAGCCCCTGACCATGTCCGCCATGGCGACGTTGCGGAGCACCTCCTCGCCGATGGCGTCCTTCCACGCCCGGTTGTACCCGGACAGGTCGCCCTCGGCGGCGAGCCGTCCGGCGATCGATCCCGTGCGGACCGCGACGTGGTCGCCGCCCTCGTGGAAGGCCGAGGTGGTCCCCATCGCCCCGCCGACGACCGCGACGCCGGCCCCGACCGGCGAGTCGATCGGCCGGGTCGAGGAGATGGGGTACGTCTCGGTCCCGTTCGCCTTGCCGCGGTCCTCGACGAGCGGGAAGTCCTCGGGGCCGTACCCGTCCCACTCGCGGGCGAGCAGGCGCCGGACGTACTCGCCGCCGGAGGGCACCGACTCGTCGTCGGGATCGAGCAGGACGTACTCGTCGCGGTCGGGGACCGCACCGAGGTCGAGGTCGATCGGCATCGTCAGCCCGATCCGCGCGACGTCGTCGTCGTTCGGGAAGACCCAGGGGTAGGCGGTGTGGCCCGGGATGTACCCCCACCAGAAGGTGATCGCGCCCCGGACCGCGTCGGCGATCTCGGGCGGGAGCCTGCGGTACTCCTGGTAGGCGATGTGGTTGGCCCGGGTGGTACCCAGGCGCTCGGTGACGTCGAACGGCAGGTGGCGGTCGAGCACCCGGTTGGTGACGGTGCGCTGGGGGCCGTCCGCGAGGACCAGATAGTCGGCGGCGACGTCCTCGCCGTCGGCGGTGCGGAGCAGGTGCCGGGCGTCCTCGCCGGGGGTGACGTCCCGGACGGCGGTCCCCACCCGGTAGCCGGCGCCGGCGGCCTCGGCCCGGTCGCGCATGAAGTCGTCGAACCGCGCGCGGTGAAAGCAGTAGCCGAACCCGTCGTACGACGACTCGATGCCGGTGTTGCGGAGCGTGCAGGACTCGGTCGGGCCGACGAACTCGGCCCGGTCGAGGTCGTGGAGGACGACCCCGTCGGGGAACTCGTCGGGGTGGATGCCCATGATGTCCACCCAGTAGTCGAGGATGCCCGCCGCGTCCGTCGAGTCCGGGCCGAGGCCGTCGCGGTCGGTGCGCGGCACGCCCTTCTCGATCACCAGCACCGAGGCTCCGGCGGCCGCGGCCGCGTGTCCCGCCGCCGCGCCCGCAGGCCCCCCGCCGACGACCGCGACGTCGACTCGCTCCATGCCCGTCACGACGGGAGGGGGCGGGCATTAATCGCACGGAACGGGGCAACGGCGCGCCGGACGATACCGGTGGGAAGGTCCAAGACCCCCCGCGGCGGATGGCCCCGCATGGGCGAGACGACGACCGATCCCGACGTGGTCGTGGTGCGACAGAAGGTCCACGGCCGCCCGGCGTCGGACTACGCCGACGTCCTCGAGGAACTGCTCCCGGACCACGAGGTCGCCCTGGCGGCCACGCCCGCCCAGGAGCGGGACCTGGTCGCCCGCGCGGACGTGGCGACGGGCGTTCACATCGACGAGTCGCTGCTGGAGGTCGCCGACATCGACCTGTTCTCGTGTGTCTACGCCGGCACCGACCACCTGCCGATGGAGGCGCTGCGCGAGCGTGGGGTGGCCGTGACCAGCGCCTCGGGGGTCCACGGTCCGAACATCGCCGAGTACGTCATCGGGGCCGTCATCGCGTTCACGCGGGACTTCCGGCGGGCCTGGCGCCAGCAGGAGCGCGGCGTGTGGTCGTCGTTTCACGCCGGCGAACTGCACGGCTCGACGGCGACGGTGGTGGGGATGGGCGCCATCGGCCGGACCGTGGTCGACCGCCTCGACGCGTTCGGCGTCGAGACGCTCGGCGTGCGCTACACCCCCGAGAAGGGAGGACCGACCGACGAGGTGTACGGGCTCGACGACCTCCACGACCCGCTGTCCCGGTCGGACCACGTCGTCCTGGCCTGTCCGCTCACCGAGGAGACCGAGGGGCTGATCGGCGAGGAGGAGTTCCTGACGATGCCGACCGAGGCGATCCTCGTCAACATCGCCCGGGGGCCGGTGGTGGACACCGGGGCGCTGGTGTCGGCGCTGCGCTGGAACGATATCGGGGCGGCGGCGGTCGACGTGACCGACCCGGAACCGCTGCCCGAGGACCACCCGCTGTGGACGTTCGAGGACGCCCTGGTGACGCCGCACAACGCGGGCGAGACCCCGGAGTACTACCGCAGGGCGGCCGAGATCCTCGCACGGAACCTCCGGCGGGTGGCCGAGACGGGGCGGTACGAGGACCTCGAGAACCAGGTCATCTGAGCGCCCGCGGGACGGCGGCCCGCACCCGGGCGACGACCCGGCGGGGCAGTCGGCCCCGCGCGCGGCGAAGGCCGAGGACGACGGCGTCCGGCCCGGCGACGGCGAACCGGCCGCCGTGGCGTTCGAGACACCACTTCGCCGCCCAGAGGCCGGTGTGGCGTCCGTGCCGGAGCGGGGTCTCGCCGCCGCCGTCCATGGCGTGCAGGTCCGCGTCCGGCAGGACCCCCCCGCCGTCCCGCGTTCGGATCCGCACGCCGACCGTCCCGCCGCCGGGCGCGGCGTCCGCGACGGTCACGACGAGGGCACCGTCGGGGACGTGTGCCGCGGCCGTCCCGACGACCTCCGCCACCGCGCGGACGACGAGGTCGTTGGCCCGGACCCGCGGGTCGCCGGCCGCGACCAGGTCCGGCCGCGCTCCCGGGTACTCCTCCCGCGCGGCGTCGAGGGCGTCCTCGACGACGGCGACGGCCGATCGGTCGTCCGTCGGGCGGGCGGCGGCGCCGCGCTGGAGCCGACGCACGCGGCGGCCCCGGTCGAGGAGGCGGCGGATCGACGCGGCGATCTCGTCGAGGTGGGGGCGGGTCCCCTCGTCGGCCTCCGAGGCCGCCGCCCGCGCGTGGCCGAGGACGAGGTTCGCCTCCGTCCTGAGGTCGTGGCGCAACACCCGCCGCATGACCGCGTTCTGCTCGGTCAGCGTCCGGCTCCGCCGGTTCAGTTCGAGGAGACAGCCGATCAGCGCGCCGCAGACGCCGCCGAACCCGACGCCGTACGCGACGACACCGGGACCGGGGGGCGGCGCGCCGGGCCGCGGGCGACCGCCGAGGAGGAGGCCGACGTCGAGGAGCGCGAAGGCCCCGACGCCCAGCGCGGCCCACACCGCCGTCCGCCAGACGGCGGCCGCGTCGATGCGGACGCGGGGGAGCCAGACCGGCGCCGCAGCGAGCCCCAGCGCCGGGAGGGCCCCGAGGAGCGGGCCGATCCCCCCGCCGGGGGCGACCCCGGCGGCCACCAGCACCGCCGCGAGCGTGGTGCCGCTGCCGACGAGGTAGCCGACGCCGAGCGTGTGTCTGATGTCCGTCATCCGGGCCGTCACCGGCCGTGGGACCGCGGGATCACTTAACGATCACGCCGGCAGCATCAGATCCGAGAACGGCGGGCGGGGCTACCGCGACGGCTCCACGATCCGGTTGCGGAGCGTCCCGACGCCCTCGTAGGTGATCTCGACGACGTCGCCGGGTTCGACCAGGCCGGGGTTCGCGGGGCTGCCCAGCGCCACGACGTCACCCGGCCGGAAGGTGAACCGCTCGGAGAGATAGGAAACGATCTCGTAGGGGCCGAACAGCATCAGTTCGGTGTTGCCCTCCTGCCGGCGTTCGCCGCTGATGTCGGTGTGCATGTCGATCCCGGTGGGATCGACGTCGGTCTCGATCCACGGGCCGAGCGGGCCGGAGGCGTCGAACGCCTTGCGCGCCGTGCGGGACTGCTGGTCGAGCGCGTCCACGTCGTTCATCACGGAGTACCCCCGGACGATCCCGGGCACCTCGTCGGGCGCCACGTCGTGACACCGCTCGTCGATGACCGCGACGAGTTCGCCGGCGTAGGTCACCTCCCCGGAGAACGAGGGGTACGGGACCGGGTCGCCCGGGCCGACGACGGACGTCGGCGGCTTGATGAAGAAATCCGGCTCCTCGGGGCGCTCGTAGTCCATCTGATCGAGGGTCGCCGCGAAGTTCCGGCCCACGCAGTACATCGCCGACGGCTCGCAGGGCGCGAGCAGGTCCTCGACCGCCGCCTCGTGGCGCTCGCCGCCGGCGTGGACGGCGCCCTCCCGGTACTCGCCGGTCACCGGCCCGGCGGGCGTCTCGACGCGTGCCAGTCGCATACCGCCCCCTCAGGGCGCCCACCGATACCCGTTGTGGTTCGGAACCGCCGACCGCCCCGGGGACCGGCCGACGGACGGCGGGCGCGGGGCGAGGGGCGAAGGCGAGGACGGGAGCGGGTGGATCGGGGTGCGGCCGCCCGGGCTCTCGCCGTCGCCCGCGTCAGTCCTCCTCGAGGGGTTCGACGAGTTCGACCACGTGGCCGTCGGGGTCCTCGACGAACGCCGTGTAGGAGCCGGCCGCGTGGTTCGGGCCGGGCGCCTCGACCACCCCGTGGTGGTCGATGCGCTCGAACGCCGCGTCCACGTCGTCGACGCCGAGCGCGAGGTGGTCCCAGGCCGTCCCCGGGTCGAACGACGCCTCGCCCTCGGTGTGCGACAGCTGGATCTCGACGCCGTTGTCGGCCGCCAGGTAGCGGTTCTCCGTCCCGCCGTCGGCGAAGGACCACGACTCCTCGAAGCCGAACTGCTCGTAGAACGCGGTCGACGCCTCCAGGTCCGCGACGTTCAGGCAGACGTGGATCAGGTCCATGCGGACCGACGGGGCGGCCGCGCCGAAAACGGTTGCGCTCGGGCCGGCGGGGACACGGCGGCAGTCGGGCGCGCCCGACCGCCGGGGGGCCTGGAGGGGTGCGTGCGGCCCGACAGGCCCGGACTGCGCGAAGAGCGCGGACGCCCCGACGGGCCCGGGGCCGCCGGCCAGGGGGGCACCCCCACCGGGGCGGCCCGCCGGGGGCACTCGCCGCAGGTGTTAACACCGAACGGCCGAAGGGGAGGGTATGACCGCCCACCCCTCCGGCGGCGAGGGCGCGTCCGCCGCCGCGCTCGGGCACGACCGCCCCGACGTCGAGGCCTACCGGGACCTCGCCGCCGACCTCCGGGAGCGGGTCGCCGGCGAGGTCGCGTTCGACGAGTACGCCCAGGTGCTGTACGCGACCGACGGGAGCATCTACCAGGCCCGCCCCGCGGGCGTCGTCTTCCCGACCGGCGTCGCGGACGTCCGCGCGACCGTCGAGGTGGCGGCCGCCCACGACACGCCGATCCTCCCGCGGGGCGCCGGGTCGTCGCTCTGCGGGTCGGCCGTCGGGCCGGGCTGTGTGGTCCTCGATTTCACCCGGCACATGGACGGCGTTCTCGACGTCGACCCCGACGCGCGCACGGCGACGGTCCAGCCGGGCGTCGTGCAGGACGACCTCGACGACCGTCTCGAACCCCACGGGCTGAAGTTCGCGCCCGACCCGGCGTCGTCGAACCGCGCGACGATCGGCGGCGGAATCGGCAACAACTCGACGGGCGCCCACTCGGTGCGGTACGGGATCACCGACGCCTACACGGAGGAACTCGACGTGGTGCTCGCGGACGGGTCGCTGATCCACACCCGCGAGGTCGTCCTCGACTCCGAGGAGTACGAGGCCATCGTCGCCAAGGACGATCGGGAGGCCGAGATATACGAGACGGTGCGGGCGCTGGTCGCCGAGCACGAGGACGAGATCGGGGCGAGGTACCCGGACCTGAAGCGGTCGGTGTCGGGGTACAACCTGCAGAAGGTGATCTACGAGAACGCGGCCGGCGAGGAGGTCATCAACCTCTCGAAACTGTTCGTCGGCGCCGAGGGGACGCTCGGGATCGTCGTCGGGGCGACGGTCTCGCTGGTCACGCTGCCCGAGGAGACGGCGGTCGCGCTCTACTGCTTCTCGGACCTGACCGACGCGATGGAGGCGGTCCCCGAGGCCCTCGACCTCCCGGTGAGCGCCGTCGAACTGATGGACGACGAGGTGTTCGACCTGGCGGCCGAGTCGGTGGAGTACGCCCGGTACGTCGAGCCGATCCCCGACGGGACGGCCGCGGCGCTGATGCTGGAGTTCGACACGGAACTCGTTGACGACCTCGGGGACGCCGTCGCCCGGACGACCGAGCGGTTCGTCGGGGAGGGCGCCGCCTTCGACGCGATCGAGGCGCGCGCGGCGGCCGACCAGGCCGACCTCTGGAAGCTCCGGAAGGCGGCCATCCCGCTGCTGATGAGCCTGGAGGGCGACCCGAAGCCGTACCCGTTCATCGAGGACGCCACGGTGCCGCCGGCGGACCTCGCCGAGTACGTCCGCGAGTTCGAGGCCGTCCTGGCCGACCACGACACCTCGGCGGCGTACTTCGCCCACGCCGGGAGCGGGACGCTCCACATCCGCCCCATCCTGAACCTCAAGACCGGGGCCGGCATCGAGGCGATGCGCTCGATCACCGAGGACGTCACCGACCTGGTGCTCGACCACGACGGCGCGTTCTCCGGCGAGCACGGCGACGGGCTGGCCCGCACGGAGTTCAATCCCAAGATGTACGGCGAGGAGCTGTGGGGCGCGTTCAAGGAACTGAAGACCGCCTTCGATCCGGGGTGGCTGCTGCACCCGGGGG
Organism: Haloferacaceae archaeon; assembly: GCA_042219485.1. Lineage (GTDB taxonomy): Archaea > Halobacteriota > Halobacteria > Halobacteriales > Haloferacaceae > CAZMLQ01. Next base: position 3,469 of record JBDGPV010000012.1, on the reverse strand, counting down.
ACGTCGTCTACCGCGACGGGCCGGACGACGTGGGGCCGGACGGCGACCGCGGCGTCGGCGCGGACATGCGCGAGCACCTGCGGTACGGCGCCGACTACGCCTCCGTCGAGCCGCGGACGACGCTCGACTTCGAGGACGAGGGGGGGTTCTCGCACCTCGTCGAACTGTGCAACGGCTGTGGCACCTGCCGGCAGACCGGGTCGGAGGTGATGTGTCCGACCTACCGGGCCTCGAAGGAGGAGATCCAGACCACGCGCGGGCGGGCGAACCTGCTCCGGGCGGCGATCAGCGGCGAACTTGACGAGGACGAACTCCACTCCGACCGGTTCCAGGAGGAGGTGCTCGGGCTCTGTATCGGCTGCAAGGGCTGCGCGAGCGACTGCCCGACGGGCGTGGACATGGCGAAGCTGAAAGCCGAGGTGAAACACCGGCATCGCCGGGAAGCCGGCGCGACCCCGACCCTCCGAGACCGGCTGTTCGCCAACGTCGACGCGCTCGGCCGGGTCGGGAGCGCCGCCGCGCCGGTGTCGAACTGGCTGGCGTCGATCCCGGGCGCGCGCCGGCTGCTCGAACGGACCGTCGGCATCGCCGCCGACAGGGCGCTGCCGACGTTCGCCCGCGAGAGCCTCGTCGAGTGGTTCGACGACCGCGGCGGCTGTCGGCTCCCGCCGGCCGAGGCCCGCGACCAGGCGCTCCTCTTCCCCGACACCTACACCAACTACATGTACCCCGGGCCGGGGCGGGCGGCGGTGCGGGCGCTGGAGGCCGCCGGCGTCTACGTCCGCATCCCCGGGGACCTGGCGCCCAGCGGCCGGGCCGCGTTCTCGACCGGCCGCCTGGCCCTCGCGCGCGAGCGGGCCGAGACGAACGTCGCGGCCCTCGCCGACCGCGTCGCCGACGGCTGGACGGTCCTGTTCGTCGAGCCGTCCGACGCCGTGATGTTCCAGGACGAGTACCGCGACCTGCTCGACGGGCCGGCCGTCGAGGCGGTCGCCGACGCCGCCCACGGGGTCATGGAGTACGCCGACCTCGCCCGCCTCGACGAGCGGCTGGCGTTCGACGCCCCGGACGAGCGGCTGGCCTACCACGGCCACTGCAACCAGAAGGCGCTGAACGCGGACCACCACGCCGTCGGGGTGCTCCGGCGGGCCGGGTACGGGGTCGATCCGCTCGACACGACCTGCTGCGGGATGGCCGGGAGCTTCGGCTACGAGGCCGAGCACCACGACCTCTCGCGGGCCATCGGCCGGCTCCTGTTCGCCGCGGTCGGCGACAGCGACGCCGACGGGGTCGTCGCGCCCGGCGCATCCTGCCGGTCGCAGCTCGCCGACCGCCCGGACGGCGACCGGCCGCCCCACCCGGTCGAGAAGCTGGCCGCGGCCGTCGACCGGGGGTGACTGCGGGGGACCTGCAACGACAGGGGGGAACACTAAGGGCGGCCGCCCCGTCCGGCCCGGCATGGCCGACCCGGACCTGCATGTGACGGTGGACGACCTGACGCTCGCGGCGAACTGGACCGACGACAGCCCGGAGACGCGCGCCGCGATCGCGGACGCGCTGCCGCTCGCCGGCGACGCCACCCGGTGGGGCGACGAACTGTACTTCCGGGTGTCGGTCGAGGCCGACCCGGAGAACGCCCAGGCGGTCGTCGAGGAAGGGACGGTCGCCTACTGGCCCCAGGGGCCCGCGCTCTGCCTGTTCTGGGGCCCGACGCCGGCGTCGACCGACGGGCGGCCGCGGGCGGCGTCGCCGGTCAACGTCGTCGCGCGCGTCGAGGACGTCGGGCCGCTGGCCGGCGTCGACGGCGGGGCCCGGATGCGGATCGGTGTCGAGGGGTAGGCGTCCCCGCGACGGGGCACGCGGCACGCGACGACGTTGACCGGCGACGGCCGGGAGTTGACGGTCCCGACGGCTCCCGGCCCGGTCCCGCCGGCGGCCGACCGTTCATTATCGGGGCCGACGGGGGGCCGGTGTGAGCTCCCGCCTGCGCCGGCTGGCGGCCGGCAGGACGGAACCGGACCCGGCGGCGACGGGCCTCGGGGCGGCCTTCGTCGCGCTGGCCGGGGTCAGCGTGTGGACCGCGGCGGTCGGGCGTGCGGTCCAGTTCGCCGCCACGGTCGCCGGGGTCCCGTACCCGGTCGCGGTCGTGTCGGTAGCGACGTCAGTCCTCGGCCCGGTCGCGGGGTCGGTCGCGTACGCCCGCTACCGGGGGTTCGACCTCGGCCTCGGCCGACCGCGGCGGGGCACCCGAGCGGCGGCGGTCGCCGCCGTCGTCGGCCCCGTCCTGACCGCCGCCCTCGTGTCCGCCGTCGGGAACGCGGCCGCCGGCGTCCCGCTGAGCGCGATGGCCGATCGGTGGGTGGACCCGGAGATGCCGGTCGGGGGCCTCCTCGTCCGGGTGGTGCTGCCCGCGGCGGCTCTGGGGGTCGGCTCCGCGTTCCCGGTCTGCGGGGTCGCGGTCGAGTCCGCCCGGGCAGCCGTCGGATCGGCAGACGCCGCCCGGGTGGGCGCGCTGGTGGCGGGCTACTACCGGCTGCTCCCCCTCGGCACGGTCGGGCGGCTCCCGCTGGACCCGGGCGGCGCCTACGAACTCGCCGTCACGCTCGTGTTCGGCGCCGCGTTCGGCGCGGCCGTCGGCGTCCTCTACCGGGCGTTCGATGGCGGGGGCGGGGACGGAAGCGGGGCCGGGACCGGACCCCACGAGCCGGGCGCGGCACGCCCCCGCCGGGACCTGGCGGTGCTCGCCGTCGCGGCGATCGGGGTCGTCGGCGTCGCCACGGGCCCGGCGGGCGTCGGCGAGGCCGTTGTGACCGGCCTGTGGGTCCTGACCTTCGGCCTCGCGGCCGCCGGCTACGCCCGGACGCGCTCGGTCTGGGTGGCCGCGCTCTCGGTGGCCGGGTTCGCCGTCGGACTCGCCGTCCTCGTGTACGCCGAGGCGTCGCTCGGGCTGGTCGCGGCCGCCGCGTGAGGGGGAACGGAGACGGGGCGGCTAGACCCACCCCTCATCGACGAGCAGTTCGCCGTTGAGGACGCTCGCCCCCGCCGCGCCGCGGAGGGTGTTGTGCGCGAGGCAGTTGTACCGGATGCCCCGGTCGGTGGCGGTCAGGCCGCCGGCTGCGACGGCCATGCCGCCGTCGGCGGTGCGGTCGAGGCGGGGCTGGGGACGGTCGGGCTCCTCGAAGACGTGGATGAGCCGGTCGGGCGCGCTCGGGAGGTCGATGCCGGGGTACTCGCGCATCGCCGCGGCGGCCTCCTCGGGGGTAGGGTCGTCGGCGAGGTCGGCGAAGACGTTCTCCAGGTGTCCGTCGAGGGTCGGGATCCGGTTGCAGGAGGCGTCCACGTCGGCCGGGTGCCACGCCACCTCGGCGCCGTCGAACTCCCCCAGGAGCTTCCGGCTCTCGGTCTCCATCTTGTGCTCCTCGCCGCCGATGTGCGGGATGGCGTTGTCGATGATCTCCATCGAGGTGAC
>JBDGPV010000006.1:0-10703 GCA_042219485.1 Haloferacaceae archaeon | reverse complement strand
TGACGTCGCCGCCGCGGGTGGTGACGTCGCCGTGGACGCGGGTGCCCTCGCCGACGACCACGTCGCCGCGGGCCCGGAGGCTGCCGAAGAGGTTGCAGTCCTCGCCGACCTCGATCGACTCCGCGCGGATGTTGCCGTGGATGCGGCAGTCGTCGCCGACGGTCGCGGGCGTGGAGACCTCCCAGGCGTCGTCCGAGACGGTGCTCCCCCGCGGGACGACCAGCGGGTCGTTCTCGCTGTCGCCCGAGAGCGCCGCCGCGAGTTCCTCGGCGGCCTCGCCCTCGCCGATCCGCAACAGTTGCGAGAGGACCACGAAGTAGAAGACCAGCGTGGGCATCGGGTTCCGGATGACGATCCAGCCGTTCGCCTCGAACCCCTCGTCGATCTCCACGTCGTCGCCGATGTCGAGGTCGCCGCTGACCATCAGGCGTCCGGCGACGTGGACACGCTCGCCGAGGTAGGCGTCCTCGCCGACCAGGACGTTGCCGGCCACGTCCGACCAGACGTCCAGCCGGCAGTCGCCCTCGGCCTCGATGTCGCCGCCGAACCGCACCCGCTCGCCGGCCACGACGTTCCGGCCCCGGACGCCGAACTCCACCGTCGACTGGCCGCCGACGACCACGTCGCCGTCGGTCACCAGGTCGTGCTCCTCGACGGTCGTCCCGTCCGGGATCTCCAGCGCGTCGGCCGGGTCCGATCCGAGCGGGGGGGACACGCGCGGTACGTCGCGCCCGGAGCACATAAACCGCCCGACGGCGTCGGACGCCCGTCTGACGGGGCGGCCCGTGACGGATTTATGGGCGGGCCGCCAACCGGCCCACATGACGGCGCTCTCCTTCGACGACCGGGGGGTCGACGTGGTGTACGAGGGCATCGAGTTCCGGATGGAGAAGGCCCTCATCGAGGAGGCGACCCGGAAGGACTACCCCGACGTCACCGACCACGAGGTGCTCAAACTCGTCGAGGACGACCCGAGCCTCAGCGGCGAACCCCGGCGGATCGGCGACATCCTGGCGTGAGGCCGGGGACTACGTCCCCGCCCGCTCGACCGCCGCGGCGGCCCGCAGGACCGTCGCGTCGGCGCCGCGTCGCCCGACCAGCATCAGCCCCACCGGGAGACCGTCGACGGTCCCGCAGGGGACCGAGACCGCCGGGTGACCGGTGACGTTGAACGGGGCCGTGTTGACCACGCGGCGGCCGACGTACGCCCGCTCGACCAGTTCGGGACCGTCGAGCCCCTCGCACGCCTCGTAGGCCGTGACCGGCGTCGTCGGGAGGGCCAGCACGTCCACGTCGTCGAGGGCCCGGTCGTACGCCGCCCGGAGGTCCCGCGCCAGGTTCCGGGCGACCGCGTGGTAGTACCCGCGGTACTCGTCGCGCACGTACGCCCCGAGCAGGAGGACGAACTTCATCGTCGGCGGGAACCGGTCGCCGCGGGCCTCGGCGAGGCGGGCGAACGCCCGGAGGTAGTCCGTGTCGTACCGGCCGCCGACGTGGTGGCCGACCCCCGACTCGCGGGCGAGCGTCGCGATCGTCTCCGGGACGATACCGAGCCAGACGGCCGGCCCGTCGGCGTGCAGGGGGACCGAGACGTCCCTGACCGCCGGGCCGTCCGTCCCCTCGCCGAGCCCGGCCACGCGGTCCCGGACGGCGGCGTCGATCGGCGGCTCCTCCCCGACGAACCCCTCCTCGAGGACGCCGACGGCGAGGTCGTCGGCGCCGCGGTCGGGCGCGTCGGCGTAGGCCGCCGGCGACGCGCCCGTCGCCCCGCCGCCCCCGGCCTGGCGCGGGTCCCGGCCGTCGGGCCCCGCCAGCACGGACAGCGCCCGGGCACACCCCTCGACGGTCCGGGTCAGCACCCCGACGTGGTCGTAGGTGTGCCCGAGTGGCGCGACGCCGGTGTAGGGGACGAGCCCGTGGGTCGGCTTGAGGCCGACACAGCCACACCACGCGGCCGGCAGGCGGACGGAGCCGGCCTGGTCGGTGCCGAGCGCCAGGTCCACGTCGCCGGCGACGACGGCGGCCGCCGACCCCCCGGACGACCCGCCCGCGAGGTGGGCCGGGTCGCGCGGGTTCAACACGGGATCGGTCGGGGTCACCCCGCCGGTCCCCGAGACCGCCATGTCGTCCATCGCCGTCTTCCCGACGACCGTCGCGCCGGCCGCGAGCAGGCGGGTCACGACCGTCGCGTCCCGGCGGGGCCGGTAGCCGGCGAAGACGCGCGACCCGCAGGTCATCTCGACGCCCGCGACCGCGATGTTGTCCTTGACGCCGACCGTGACCCCGGCCAGCGGCCCGTCCGCCGCGCCCGGCACCTCGCAGCGCGTCACGAACGCGTTGTACGGGTCGTCCCCGGCGGCCCCGCCCGGGTCGGTCCGCGCGCCGCCCGGGTCCCCGGGCCGCCCGCCGGGAGCACCCGGACCGTCGGACAGCTCCTCCAGCCGCTCGAACGCCCCCATCCGGTCGCCGACGAGGTCCGCGAACGCGGCGGCGTCGGCGTCCGACAGTCCGAGCGACAGGCGCTCCGCCAGGTCACGGATCCGTTCGGCCGACGGGGGACGCAGGTCCGGGAGAGGACGGCCGGCTCCCCCGACGCGCGGCTCCGGCCCCCGCCGGTCTCGACCGTCGCCTTCGTTCGCCATACCGGCGTGATACAACCGAATGATATAATAATATTTTACCCGGACCACCGGGCGTGCCGAACCACGAAGCCCTCCTCTGGATGGCGACCGGGGTCCTGTTTCTCGTGATGGCCGTCGCGGCGGTCCTGCCGGTCCGGCCGATGGTCTGGATCCTCCCGCTCTGGGGGGTCGCGGTCGCGGCGGCGATGCTGGCCGGCGTGGCCGCGGGCGCCGCCGCGGCGCTGCGCGGGTGGCCGTCGGGGGGTGAGCGCGCGTGAGCGCCGTCGCGCTCGCGTTCGTCGGGCTCTACCTCCTCGTCGTGCTCGCGGTCGGGTGGTACGGGTACCGGCGGACGGGCACCGGCCCGGACGAGTACTTCCTCGCCGGGGGGACCCTCGGCCGGGTGGTCTACCCGCTCACCATGTTCGCCACGCTTGTGAGCGCGTTCAACTTCCTCGGGAGCGCCGGCTTCGGCTACGTCCACGGCCTGCCGTGGTTCACGATGCTCGCGGTCACCAGCCTCGCTGGACTCCCGCTGGCGCTCGTCGGCTACCGGGCGTGGCGTCTCGGCCGCGATCGGGGGTACATCACGCCGACGGAGTACCTCGGCGACCAGTTCGACAGCGACGCGCTGAAGATCCTGGTGGTGGTGGTGCAGTTCGTCTGGGCGGTCCCGTACCTCGCCATCCAGGCCATCGGGGGCGGGGTGATCGTGGAGGTGATCGCGGGCGGAACCGTCGGGTTCGAGGTCGGCGCCCTGCTCGTCGTGGCCGTCACGGCCGTCTACCTCTCGCTGGGCGGCCTCCGGGGGGCCGCCTGGTCGGACGTGATCCAGGGGGTCGTGCTGGTCGGCTTCCTCTCGACGGCGCTCGTGTACATCCAGCCGGAGGTCGCGCTCGGCCGGTTCTTCCGTCGGATCGCCGCGGAGACCGGCCTGCTGACGACGGCCGGGAACGCCGGCTTCTTCACCCCGCGGATCTGGCTCTCCTTCCTCCTGATGAACGGGATGGCGGTGATCGCCTACCCGCAGGTGTTCCAGCGCTTCTTCGCCGCGGAGGGCGAGCGGTCGTTCCGGTCCCTGATCGCCTGGTGGCCCGCGGTCCTCGCGGTCACGTCGGTCGTCCCCGTCGTCCTCGGGATCATCGGCACCGGCGTGGTGCCGGATCTCGCGAACCCCGACCGGGTCGTGCCCCGCCTGCTCCAGGCGTTCGCGCCGGCGTGGCTGGTCGGGGTCATCATGGGCGGCGCGGTCGCGGCCATGATGAGCACCGCGGACAGCCTGGTGCTGACGCTGTCCTCCCTCGTCACCCGGGACCTCTACCACGACCACGTCGATCCCGGCGCGAGCGACCGGGCCGAGCGGTGGGTCGCCCGCGGCGCCATCGCAGTCCTGCTGGCGGCCGGCTACGGCCTCGCGCTCTCCTTTACCGGCACCATCGTCGAACTCTCGATCTACTTCATCCAGGGCAACGCGCTGCTGTTGCCCGTCCTGCTGGCGCCGCTGTACTGGCGGGGTGCGACGGCGGCCGGAGCGCTGGCGTCGGTCGTGCTCGGACAGGGCTACCTCGTCGCCGCCGGGTTCGGCCCCGCGCCGGCGTTCGGGTTCATGCCGTTCGTCCCGGCGCTCGCGCTGGCCTGTCTCGGCCTGTTCGGGGGGTCCCTGCTGACGGCCGACCGGAGCGGGACGGTCGCGGCGAGCGCCGAGGAGGCGTAGGCGTAGGGCGCGCCGACCGCCCCGCGGGGGTCGCGCCGCGCGGCGGCCCGCTTACCTCCGCCGCCGCTCCCCGAGCCGCTCCTCGATGCAGACCGTCAGGATCGACTTGGCGATGGCGGCGCCGCCGGCCAGGGGATCCAGCGTGGTCTCGCCCGCCCGCTCGCGGTACTCGATCGGGACCTCGATCACGTCGTAGTCGCGCATCACCGGCCGGAGGAGCAGTTCGGCCGAGAGCCCCGTGTTCTCGGTCCAGGTGATCTCGTGGAGCAGCTCGCGGCGGTAGGCCCGCATCCCCGTGGTGGTGTCGTGGACCCGCTCGCCGGCCAGCAGGCTCGCGAGCAGGGCGAACGCGTGGTTGCCCAGGCGGTTGAGCGGCGGCATCGCGTCGGCGCCGTGGTAGAGGCGGTCGCCGCTCACCACGTCGTACCCCTCGTTGATCCGGTCGAGGAAGTCCGGCAGGCGCTCCATCGGGTAGGTGTCGTCGCAGTCGGTGGTGACGACGACCGGCCGATCGGGGGCGAGCACCGCCTCACGCACCGCGACGCCGTACCCCTGGGGCTCCTGCCGGATCACCCGCGCCCCCTTCTCGCGGGCGATCTCGGGCGTCCGGTCGGTCGAGCCGTCCACGCAGACCACCGCCGCCTCCCCGTCGGTCACCCGGTCGATGTCGTCGATGACGGTCCCGACCGCCTCCTCCTCGTTGTACGTCCCCATCACCACCGCCAGATCCTCGAAGCCGAACGGCATGGTCACCCCTACTCGATCCCCGGTACTTGTCGGTTTAGGTTCGCCGAAACGGGCGGCATGCGGGGCGGCCGCCCGGCGGGGCGGCGGGTCGGCGGTCACACCGCGACGGCGCCGAACGGTCGCGCCGGGGCGTCGGCCGTCCACGCGACCGTCCCCGAGTCGGGATCGACCAGGCTGATCGCGTCGTCGTCGTAGTGCGAGAGCAGGAGTCGGCCGTCCGGGAGGGTTGCGGCGGCGAGGGCGGGGGCCGGTAGCCGGACCGCGGACCCGTCGAGGGAGCGGAGCACGGGGGCGCCGCGGTGGTAGACCCACGCCTCGCCGTCGACCACGGCGACGCCCTCGGGGCCGGCGGCGGTCCCGTGGACGACCGCCCCGGACAGGTCGGGGGCGAACCCGTGGACGGCGTCCCCGCCCCGCGCCGGGACGTAGACGCGGTCCGGCCCCGCCGTCGCCCCGTAGGGGTCGGGGCCGACGGGGGCGCTCGCGCGCACCCCGTCGCGGTCGACCAGGAGCACGCGGTCGTTCCCCTGATCGACGGCGTAGACCCCCCCGGTCCCGTCGGGGGCGCCGTCGACGCCCTGGATCCGCGCGGTCCCGGGATCGGGGACCTCGTGGCGGGCGACGACGCGGCGGGCGGCCGGATCGAAGGCCGTGAGCACGCCGTCGGCGCGGCTTCCGGCGATCGCGCGCGCCCCGCAGCGCCCGACGTCGTGGGGTTCGGCGCCGGTCGGGACGCGTCCCGCGAGCGCCGGCCCGCGCGGGTCGATCACCGCGACGGCGTCGCCGGCGGTGCAGGGGACGAGCACCAGTCCGTCCGCGGGGGTGAGGTGGGCCGGGCCGAGGACGCCCGTCCCGACGCGGGCCACCTCGCCGTCCGGTTCGACGACGGTCACGGACCGCTCGCCCATGGTCGCCACGACGACGCGCCCGGCCGCGGTCGCCGCGTGGACCGGGTCGCTGCCGACCGGGATCCGGCCCCGGGGGGTGCCGTCAGCCCCGAACAGCGCGAGGACGTCGGCCCCCTCGCAGGCGACGGCGAGCAGCGTCATCCGGTGCAGGAGAAGCCACCCGCGCCGCCGGCGGGGCCGCCCCCCACGCCCCCGCGCTCGGTCTCGACGACGACGCGCGTCTTCGTCTCGACGGGGTAGCGGCCGCGCGCGGCCGGCGCGGCGTTGGCCCACTCGCGGAACCCGCCCTCGTAGAGGCGCACGTCCTCGAAGCCGAGCGCCCGGAGGACGAGCCAGGTGTTCGTCGGGTCGACCGCCGCCTGCCCGTAGACCGCCGTCGGACCGGACCGCGGGAGGCCGGCCTCGGAGCCGTACAGCCGCGAGAGCCGCGCGGGGTCGGCCAGGACGCGCCCCGAGACGTTGGCCGTCCAGTGGACGTCGACCGCCCCCGGCAGGTGGCCGTGGCGGTCGTTCGACGCCACCAGTTCGTCCGCCCCCGGCGCGCCGAGGTACGCCTCCGGGGGGCGGGTGTCGAGCAGGCCGGGGCCGCCGCCGTTGAACGAGCCGACCCGGTCGGCGAGCCACCCCCGGGTGACGACGAGCCCCGGGTCCGGGTCGGGGTCGTAACGGGCGGGGGCGACGCGCCGGTCGCCGACGCCGACGCGGCCGGGCCACGCCTCGAACCCGCCGTTGAGGACCGCGATCCCGCCGCGGTGGCCGAGGTACGCGAGCGCGAAGACGAGCCGAGAGACCCGCGATCCGACGCTGGCGCCGTAGACGGCGACGTCGTCCTCGGGGGTCACGCCGGCGGCGGCGAACGCCGACGCGAGCGCGTCCGCGTCGGGGACCACGCCGCGGTCGGTCCGGCGGGTGGCGGTCACGGCGTCGAGGGGGACGCGCCGCGCGCCGTAGATGCGCTCCTCGCGGAACCGGTCGCGCGACCGCGCGTCGAGGACGACGGTCCCGTCGCGGTGCTCGGCGAGCCACGCGGCGTCCTCGAAGTAGTCCACGCTCCCGGGGATCGACCCGGACTCGGCCACGTCCACCGGCGTCGTCACGGCCGCACAGCCGGCGGTGCTCGCCACCCCGGCGCCCGCGGCCGCCCGGAGGAGCGCCCGGCGGGTCGTCGGGCCCGCCGCGTCCCGCCCCTCACCCCCGTCCTCCGGCGGCCCGTCGGCGGCGCTGTCCGGCATCGTCACCGCCCGCAGTAGCAGTGGCCGTCGGGGCAGTACGTCCACTCCATCCGCGCGCCGACCGCGAGGCCGAGCGACGCGAGGCTCGCTTCGAGCCGCTGTGCGGTGTCGACGGCCGGGCGGACCGCGCCGGCGGTCGCGCCGGTCGGCGCCTCGCCGGCCCCGACCCGTGCCGTCACCTCGCCGGTCGCGTGATCGACCACGGCGACCTCGTTCCGGTCCTGGACGGGGACGTACAGTTTCTCGCGGTTCGGGCCCCAGGTCCCGCCGATGGTGTCCCCGCCCACGTCGATGGTGCCCGTGATCGTCCCGGCGTCGGCGTCGACGACGACCAGCCCGTTCGCCGCGGGGGTGAAGAGGTAGGCCGTCGAGCCGTCCGGGCCGATCTCGCTGGTGATCGGCAGGCCGGGCAGGCCGTCGTCGCGCGTGATCCGCGCGACCTCCTCCGGGGCCGTCGGGTCGGAGACGTCCCAGACGCTCTCGGAGCCCCGCGTCCGCCCCGACTCGCCCAGCGTCCCCTCGCCGTTCTCGACGAGCAGGGTCCCGCCGTCGAACGACGCCGTCGCCATGAACGGGAGGACGCTCCCCTCGCCCGCCGGCTCCCCGACGTCGACCCGCGCGGCGACCTCGAAGGGGTCGATCCGGACGACCGACAGGGTGTCGTTGGCCACGTCCGGCACGAATGCGTACTCGCCGTCCGGGCCGACCGTCGCGTCACACGGGCCCGTGTACCCGACCGAGAGGTCGCCCGTGACCTCCCCGAACGAGTCGCTGTCGGGGTCGGCGTCGACGCGGAGGATGCGGTGGTCGGCGTCGCCCTCCGGCGGGATGTTGAGCGAGCCGCCGGCGGCGACGATCAGGTGGTTCGCGTCCGGCGTGAGGTTCGGGTAGTTGCCGCCGAAGCCGGTCTCGACGTACGCCGTCTCCTCCAGCGACTCGGCGTCCAGCGCCCGCACGCCCCCGGCGACGTTGAGCCAGAGGACGCCGTACCCGTCGTCGGCCGCCGTCCCGTACTGGTTGGCCGGGAACGAGGCCGTGGTGTCGACGAACACCGTGTCGAGCAGTTCGTCGGTCTCGGCGTCGATCACGCTGACCGTCCGGTCGCCGTTGTTGAACACGAACACCGTCGGCGTCGCCCCGCCCCCGCCGCCGTCGCCGCCCGTACAGCCGGCCAGCGAGGCCGTCGCTCCCGCGGCCGCCGAGGCCCGGATGAGCCGGCGGCGCGGGACGCCGGACGCGAACGGGTCGACCGGGGCGGGGTTCGCTCCCTCGGGGCGGGTCGCCCCGCACCCGCAGCCGTCGTCCTCCTCGCTCATGCCGAACGGGCGGGGCCGCGCGGAAAAAAGGCCGTCGGCGCCGTTCGGCGCCCGCGCCGGTCCCGCCGTCCGTGTCGCTCAAGTCCCTCGGCCCCCGAGGGCCGGGCATGCTCTCGGCGGCGGGGTACGTCGCGGTCTCGGTGCTCGTCGGGCTCTCGTTCGGCGTGTTCCTCCAGAAGGCGCGGTTCTGTTTCGTCAGCGCCTGCCGGGACTTCTTCGCGTTCGAGGACACCCGCGTGCTGAAGGGCGTGCTCGCGGGCGTGCTCGTGATGACGCTGTTCTGGAGCCTGCAGGCGACGACGGGCTACTTCCGGGGGTTCTGGACCCCGCCGTGGGGCGCGGCGTCGCTGATCGGCGGGTTCGTGTTCGGGATCGGGATGACGATGGCCGGGGGCTGTGCCTCGGGCACGCTGTACCGGGCGGGCCAGGGCTACGTCCAGTTCTGGATCACGCTCCTGTTCATGTTCGTCGGCTACGTCGCCTTCGCGTTCGCGTTCCCGACCCTGCGCGCGGTCTACTTCGAACCGCTCCGGTTCGGCGAGGGCGCGACGCTGTACCTCGCGCTGCCGTGGCCCCCGGCGGTGACGGGCGTCCTGGCCGCCGGCACCGGACTCCTGCTGTACGCGTACGTGCTCGGCCGCGCGTCGCTCCCCGACCGCCCGGCCGGCGGCACGGGCGCGCCCGCGGCCGACCGGGCACAGGTCGCTCCCGCGAACCGCCCGGTCGCGGCGCTCGCCGTCGGCCTCCGGGGCGTCGCCGCGGGGACCCGCGAGTACGTCCGCGGGTTTCTGACGGACGACCGGCCGATCCCCGACCGCCTGCGGGACTCCTGGGACGCCCGCACCGCCGGCATCGGGCTGGCGCTGACCGCGAGCGTGTGGTTCTGGGTGTACGGGTCGTGGGCGATCACGGGCAGCGAGGCCAAGTGGGCCGGCTGGCTGCTCGCGCGGGCCGGCGTCGACGTGGCGAGCGTCGAGTACTGGGGGTCGGTGCTCTTCCGCGGCGCCGGCGTCTCGGTCACCATCGACATGCTCATGATCGCGTCGCTGGTGGTCGGGTCGTTCTGCGCGGCCTACCTCTCGGGGGACTTCCGGGTCCGAACGCCCAACCTCGACCGCATCCACAACCCCGTGATCGGGGGGCTCCTGATGGGGGTCGGCTCCCGGCTCGCCCCCGGCTGCAACATCGCCAACCTGTTCAGCGGGGTCGCGCTGCTGTCCGTTCACTCGATCATCGCCGGCGCGGGCATCGTGCTCGGGGCCTACGCGATGACCCACTACCTCTACCGCGAGGTCGGCTGCGCCATCTGACCGGCCGGCGGCGCGGCCCGGGCGGGCCGGGTTACGCGTTACGCGGACCCGGGGTCGGTCCCGCTCCCGTCCCCGTCATCGACCTCGGCGTCGGCCCCGGTCCCGCCGGATTCGAGTTCGTACTCCCACTCGCGGTAGCCGCCCGCCATCGACTTGACCGCGTCGGCGTCCGCGCCCTCGTAGCTCCCGATGAGCTTCGCCGCCTGGACCGAGGACTGGCCGACCGGGCAGACGACGGTCACGTCGTCGGCCCACTCGACCTCGTCGATGTGGTCCGGGAGTTCGGTCATGGGGATGTTGATCGCGCCGGGGATGTGGCCCGCCTCGAACTGGTCGCGCGGCCGGATGTCGACGATCTGGCAGTCCTCGTCGCCGATCCGTTCCCGCACCGCCTCGGGGGGGATCTCCTCGACCATGGTCACTCCTTGTGCAGGAAGATGCGGTACCGGCCGTCGCCGCTCTTCCACACCTTCGCCGACGCCGTGTCGGCCACGGCCTCGGGCACGTTCTCGGTACTCGGCACGTGGTCGGTCTCCTGGACGAGCAGGTCGCCCGGGTCGAGCGACGCCATCGCCTTCTTGGCCTCGATCTGGGGGTACGGGCAGACCTCGCCCGTCATGTCCTGGACCTCCGTGGCCCGCTCGTACAGTTCGTCGGCGGTCGCGTCGTCGAGTTCGTCCGGGAGATCGACGACTTCCTCCCAGCCCGGTTCGCTCATACCCCACCGTACGTCCCGACGGCTTAACCCGTTTCGGACGCGGGGAGGCGGTAGTGTTCAGATAAGCCGGCGAAGTTAGGACCACCTCGAAAGCCCCCGGCGGCTCGGCTCCCGGGCCTCGCTGCGCTCCTCACTAC
>JBDGPV010000074.1:0-10959 GCA_042219485.1 Haloferacaceae archaeon | reverse complement strand
CCGCCGGTCGTCGCCCGTCGACCGCCGGTCGTCGCCCGTCGAGCGTCGCCCACGGACCGCCGGTCGTCGCCCGCCGCCCATCGCCCGCCATCCGCCGTCCGACGATCAGCCGGTTCGCAGCCCGAAGTAGCCCGGCTCCTCGCCGACCGGATCGCTGATCACCAGGCGCTCGCGGTGGGCGAACAGCCACGGGATGGTCCACGCGACGATCCGCTCCTCCGTTCCGGGGTCGAGGTCGGCGTCCGGGGCCAGGTCCTGGAGCAGGCGCGCGACCTCCGACACCGTGTACATCCGGTCGGGCTCGAACACCTCCGACGGCTCGTACACCTCGTAGGGGTAGAGCGCGTCGAACTCGGATTTGGGTCTGGGCACGCGGGACCCCACGCGGGCGACGGCGTAAACCCCACCGGATCGGCGACCGTCGGACGGGGGCCGGGTCGGGGCGGCGGTCGCCGCGCGGCGCGCCCGGCGACGGACAGGGGGACGGAGCGGCGCCGCTCGGGTCGGGGCGTCGGCGAAAAACGGCGCGGTTCGACCGGTCGTCGCGCGGCCCGCTACTCGAACAGCTCGACGGCCTGCTCGTAGCGCCGGCTCGGCTCCTCCCAGTCGACGACGTCGAAGAACGCGTCGATGAACTCGCCGCGGGCCGGCCCGTAGTCGTAGTAGTAGGAGTGCTCCCACACGTCTAGCGCGAGGACGGGGTGGCCGCCCCAGATGGCGCCCTGGTCGTGCTTGTCGACGACCACGTTCCGGAGCTGGTTGCTGAAGGTGTCGTAGACCAGCAGCGCCCAGCCCGAGGCGTCCTTGGCCGCGGCGCGGAACTCGCCCTCCCAGGCGTCGTAGCTCCCGAAGTCCTCCTCGATGCGGTCGCCGAGCGCGCCCGACGGCTCGTCGCCCCCGTCCGGCGACATGTTCTGCCAGAACAGGTCGTGGAGGATGTGGCCCGAGGAGTTGTGCGTCACCGAGCGGATGGCCGCCGCGGAGTCGGAGAAGTCGCCGGCCGCGCGGTTCTCGGCCAGCGTCTCCTCGGCGCTGTTCCAGCCGTTCACGTAGCCCTGGTGGTGGGTGTCGTGGTGCCACGTCAGGACCTGCTCGCTGATCGACGGCTCCAGCGCGTCGTAGTCGTACGGCAGTGGATCGAGTTCGTAATCGCTCATGACGAAAGCCTCCGATCGATGGAACGCGTCGTCGGAACATAAAGCTTGATGTAGAACCGGTATCACACCGGAGTCCGGCCGTCCCGCCTCTTCGCCCCGCCGCCTATCCGCCCCCTCCGTCCCCTTCTCCCTCCTCCCCCCGCGCGCGCCGGAACGCCGCGAGGGCCGCCTCCCGGCGCTCGGCGTGGTCGACGATCGGATCGGGATACCCCGGCGCGACCTCGCGTCGCCGCCCGGGGGACAGTTCCGGCCACCCGTGGATCGTCCCGGCGTCGACGCCGCGGAGTTCGGGGACGTGCTCGCGGATGTACGCGGCGTCCGGGTCGTACCGCTCGCCCTGCGTCGTCGGGTTGAACACCCGGAAGTACGGCTGTGCGTCGGTCCCGGTCGAGGCCGCCCACTGCCAGCCGCCGTTGTCGTTCGCCGTGTCGTGGTCGACGAGCTTCTCCCGGAACCAGTCGTACCCCGCCCGCCAGTCGATCAGCAGGTCCTTGGTCAGGAACGAGGCGACGATCATCCGCACCCGGTTGTGCACGAACGCCTCGCGCCGGAGCTGTCGCATCCCGGCGTCCACGATGGGGTAGCCCGTCTCGCCGTCCTTCCACGCCCGCAACCCCTCGGGGTCATCGCGCCACTCGATCGGGTTCTCGTACTCGTCGTAGTCGTCCGACACGACCCCGGGATTGAACGCGAGGACGTGGGCGTAGAACTCCCGCCAGGCGAGCTGGGACCGGAACTCCTCGACCGACTCGGCCGCCCCCTCCTCGCGGTCGTCCGTCCCCCCGCCCCCGTTCCCGTTCCCGCCTCCCGCACCGTCCCGGGGCTCGGCACCGGCCGCGCTCGCGGCGTCGGCCGTCGCGGCGTACACCTCCCGGACGCCGATCGTCCCCCACTTGAGGTCCGCCGAGAGCCGCGACGTGCCTCCCCGTGCGGGGTACTCCCTCTCCTCCGCGTACCGGAAGAGGGGGCCGTCACAGAAGGCGTCGAGGCGCTCGCGGGCCGGGGCCGGTCCGGCCGCCGGCACGTCGGCCTCGGGGGCGTCGAACCCCAGGTCGCCCATCGAGGGCAGCGGACGCCCGTCGACGTCGGCGAGGTCGTCCGCTTCCGGCGCCGGGTAGGGGTCGGCCTTCTCGCGGTCGAGCCACTTCTCGCCGAAGTAGCTGAACACCTGGTAGGGGTCCCCGTCGGCCGTGGTGATCGATCCGGGTTCGTGGTGGAGGTGGTCGTGGAACGCGGCCCGGGCGACGCCGGCGTCGGCGAGCGCCCGGCGGACCGCGGCGTCGCGCTCGCGGGCCAGCCCGGAGTAGTCGCGGTTCCAGACCACCCGCTCGGCCCCGTGCTCGGCCGCGAGCGCGGGGAGGACCGTCCGGGGGTCGCCACGGCGGACGACGAGGTCGCTCCCGAGCGACCGGTAGCGCTCCCGCAGGGCCGCGAGCGCGTCGAGCATGAACCGCACGCGCGGCGGGCCCGCGTGGGCGAGCACGTCGTCGTCGAAGACGAACGCCGGTACGACCGGCCCGGGCACGTCGTCGCCGCCCGCCGTGCGGCCGGCCGCGACCGCGAGCGCCCGGTTGTCGGCCGGCCGCAGGTCCCGCCGGTGCCAGTGGATCTGCATGGACCCGGCAGGGACCGAAGCGGGGTGAAAGTACCGGCGGGCGCGGTCAGGTCCCGGCACCGGGGCCGCCCCGGCCGTCCGACCCCCCGCCGTCGCGGTCGGCGCTGTCGCGGTCGGCGCCGTCGCCGGCGTCGCCGTCGCCGTTCCCCGCCGGCCCCCGGCGGCCGTCGAGGGGGGCGAACCGCTCCCCGCGGCGCCGTTCCAGCCACGCGAGCAGCCGCTCGGCCCACCGGAGCTTCCGGCGTTTCGTCGCTCCCACGCCCGGGTCGTCGAGGTCCCACCCCGGGAAGCGGAGCGCCCCGGCCCCGAACGCGTCCGCGAGGAAGGCCGCCCGGTCGCCGTCGGTGAACCCCCCGTGGTTGACGACCGGCCCCCGGGGCTCGGCCTGGGTCGTCGGGAGGAGGAACTCCGCGTCACACCGGGGTACCCACTCCCGGAGCGCCGGACGGTTGTCGCCGTGGGCGTGGACGGCGACGGGGACGCCCTCGCGGGTCAGGCGGGCCGCCGCCGCCGGGGCGGAGTCGAGGTCGGTCACCGCCAGGTCGACCCCGACGCCGGCCGCCGGCAACCGCTCGACGGCGCCCCCCGCCGCGACGACGACGTCGGCCGCGGCCGCGACGCCGGCGGTCGCCTCCAGGGAGGGCCCCGCGCCGGCGACGGCGACGGTCGCTCCGGTCAGCCCGGACAGGCGGTCGGGGTCGAACCGGCCCGTCCGCTCGGCGAGGTCGTCGCGGGCCGCCTCGTCCGCGGCCCGGTCGAACCCGAAATCCGCCAGTATCACCTCGTACACCGGCTCCCAGCGCGAGAACTCCATGCTCGTGGCTCCGGGGGGTCGTGATCGCGGTGTGCGCCGGGACGCCACCACGCGCCCCTACCCGCGTGCCGTCCCGGCGTCCGAGTCGCACGTTTGTCAGCTACCGACATAAGTTTTCTCTTACCCCGGGTCGGCAGCGCCGCTCACGCGCTCCAGGGCGGCCGCGAGGGCGTCGCTCCCCTCGGCCGCCTCGACCACGGCGGCCAGACCGGCCGGCGTCCCGGCGAGCAGTCCGCCGGTGTCGGCGGTCCCGGCGGGCGCGAACGCGGCGTCGGTCCCCGCGGCGGCCTCCGCCAGCGCCGCCCGGTCCCCGGGCCCGAGTCCCCCGAACTCGAAGACGCGCGCGACCGACCGCTCGCCGGCCGACGGGTCGGCGGCCAGGCGGTCGAGGTGGCGGGCGGCCTCGGCGCTCGTCGTGACGTCGAGTTCCTCGACGGAGACGTCCCCCGGTTCGCGGACCCGCCGCCGGGCGAACGCCGCGCCGATGCGCGCCGCGTCGCGCGTCTCGGCCACGTCGTGGGTGCGGACGACGTGGGCGCCACGCTCGACGGCCATGGCCGTCGCGCCCAGGCTGACCGGCAGGGCCGCCTCCGTCTCCCGCCCGGCCACCTCGCGCAGGAAGTTCTTCCGGTTGATCGAGACCAGGATCGGCCGGCCGAACCCCCGGAACTCCCGGAGCCGGCGGAACGTCTCGCGGTCGTGGTCGAGGGTCTTCCGCTCGCTCCACCCGCCGAACGCCGGATCGACGATCGTCCGGTCCGTGAACCCGTTCTGCCGCAGCGCCTCGTAGACCTCGTCCACGTAGGTCGCCTCCGCGGCCCACTCCGGGGACTTCCGGGCGGCCCAGTCCACGTCGCCGACCGCCCCGGGCCGTTCGAGGTCCGGGGGGCTCGCCATCTTCGCGACCGCGACGTCGCGGTCGGCACAGACCCGCGGCATCTCCGGGTCGGCGAACCCGCAGATGTCGTTCACCATGTCGAACCCGCGGTCGAGGGCCGCCGCGGCGACCTCGGCGTAGCGGGTCTCGATCGAGAAGACGGCGTCGCCCGAGACGCTCGCCATCGTCTCGACGGCGACGTCGAGGCGGTCGCGCTCCTCGGCCGCGGTCAGCACCTCGTAGCGCTTGTTCGCCGACTCCAGGCCCACGTCGACGATGTCGGCCCCCTCGTCGATCATCCCGTCGACGTACGCGGCCGCTTCCCCCGGGTCGTCGAAGACGCTCGGCTTGTACGGCGACTCCCGGCTGACGTTGAGCACTCCCATGATCCGCGGCGGATGGTCGTCGCCGATGCCGAGCCCCCCTGCGTCTACGTTCCGCATACCCACCGTGACGGTCCCGTGTGGCATAGGCCCGCCGATGTGGCGGCGCCGGCCGGGACGCGTGTCACTTTTGGTCGCCGGGGGGCTACCCCCGCCGATGCCAAAGGTTAGCGTCGGACTCCGCGGCTGGCGGTTCGACGAGTCGGCCGTCTTCACCGAGGACGGCGAGTTCCGCCCGCCCTCGGAGATGGACGAGGACGACCGCGAGCGCCTCGTCCGGCTCGCCGTCCTGATCGAACGTCCCTGCGACGCCTGCTACCTGATCCACGGCGAGGCAGAGACCGAGCGGTGCCGGCAGGCCGCGGTCGTGTACGGCGAACCCGGCGACGAGGTCGTGCTCTGCCCGGACCACGAGACCGACTTCGTCTACTGGTTCCGGGAAGCGGGCGGTGACGCCTACCGCGGCGACCCCGAACTCCCCGACGCGTTCCACGAGTGGTTCGACGACGGCGGCCGGGCCCCCGAGGGGTACGTCGGCATCGAGCACGTCGATACCGCCGCCGACGAACTCCCGGATCCCCCCGACCCCGAGGAGCTCCAGCGCCGCCTCGCGGCCGGATTCGAGGGCGAGCGGGTCGACCTCAGGGAGGCCCACGAGCGGCTGGCCGACGACCCCGACGGGACCGACGATGACGACGACCGCCTCGACCCGGAGACGCTCGCCGAGAGCGGGGTCGACCTCGACGCCGACTACCCCACCGGATGACGGCCGACCGGGCGCCGACCGTGGTGGTGGTCGACGCCGAGACCCCGGGCAACGTCGGCACCATCGCCCGCGCGATGAAGAACTTCGGGTTCGACGACCTCCGCCTGGTCGATCCGCCGCCGATCGAACCCGGGGACGAGGCCTACGGCTTCGCCGGCCACGCCCGCGAGGACGTCCTCCCGAACGCGACGGTCACCACCCTCGACGCCGTGGTCGAGGGGTTTCACACCGTCGGCTGCACCGCGATCACCGGCGAGGACAGCCGGCGCCACGTCCGCTTTCCCTACCGCACCCCGGCGGACCTGGCCGACAGCCTGCAGGACGTGGCGGCGCGGACCGCGCTGGTCTTCGGCCGGGAGGGGACCGGCCTGTCGAACGACGAACTCGCCCGCCTCGACGAGGTCTGTTCGATCCCCGCGAGCGACGACTACCCCGTCCTGAACCTCGGCCAGGCCGCGACCGTCGTCTGTTACGAGCTTCGCGACCTGGCGGTCGCGGAGACCCAGCTCCCCGACGTCGAGCGCGAGCGGGCCGACGAGGCGGCCATCGAGCGGCTGTACGACTACGCCGACGGCGTCCTCGCGGCCGCGGGTCACGACGAGCGCGAGCGCGCCCGGCTCGGCCGGCTCGGCCGCCGCCTGCTCGGCCGCGCCCACCCGACCGACCGCGAGGTCCACACCCTGCTCGGGGTCTGCCGGCGCGTCCGGCGACAGCTCGACCACCGGCGGAAGCTCATCGACGAGTACGACGAGCCCGACCACTGGAAGCTCGCCGCGGAACTGGACGCGGACGCCGAGGGGGGCGCCGCTGACGCGGGGACTGAGGCGGAAGCGGGAGCGGAGCGGACGGAAACGGACGGCCCGAACGCCGACGCCGACGGGCACGAGTAAGGGCCGCGTGGCCGCGGACCCGCGGGCCCGCGGCGGCACGGGGCCGCCCGGCGCCGTCCCCGCTTCCGTCCCGCCCCGGTCCCCCGGTTACGCCTCCGCGAACCGCCGGATCTCCTCGCGGAGGACGTCGCTGACCACCTCGCCGTCGGCCTGGCCGCGGAGCGCGCCCATGCACTCGCCCATCAGCGCCGAGAACGCGCCCATCCCCTCCTCGCGGACCTGCGCCTCGTTGCGCTCGACGACCTCGCGGACCGTCTCGCGGACCTCGCTCTCGCTCGCTCCCCCGAGCCCGGCCGCCTCGACGGCCGCCGCGGCCGTCAGGTCGGGGTTCTCCGCGAGCGTCGTCAGCGCCTCCTCGATCCCCTCCTTCGGCAGGTCGCCGTCCGCGACCAGTTCCAGGAGGTCGAGCAGCGCCCCCTCGTCGACGGCCCCGACGGGCACGCCGTCGCGCCGGAGTTCGGTGAGCGTCGAGGCGAGCGTCGTCGCGGCCACGGTCGGGTCGACGCCGCGCTCGACGGCCGCCTCGAAGGTCGGCATCCGCTCGCCGTAGGCCACCTGCTCGGCGAGGCCGGCGTCGAGGCCGTGCTCGTCCCGGTAGCGCTCGACCTTCTCCGTGAGGAGTTCGGGCGCCTCGACCTCGCCGGGATCGGGTTCGACCGGCGGCACGTCCGTCTCGGGGTACATCCGGGCCGCGCCGGGCAGCGGCCGGAGGTAGCGGGTGGTGCCGTCCTCGTTCGCGTCCCTGGTCTCCTCGGGGACGCCCTCGGTCGCCGTCCCGGCCCGCTCGGCGACCGCCTCGGCCGCCAGGTCGGCCGTCTCGGGGTCGTCCGCGACGAGCGCGACGGCGTCGTCCGGGCCCGCGCCGACCGCCTCCCGGAGCGACGCGACCTCGGACTCGGTGACGCCGTACGCCGGCAGTTCGTCCGTGTGGAAGACCCCGCCGGCGCCGTGGCGCTTGGCGTGGTCGGCGAGTTCGGTCCCGAGCCGTCGGTCGGGCTGGAGTTCGTGACCGACCAGCCCGTCGAAGCCGAACAGCGGCACCGCCACGACCCGCCCCCCGTCGGCGAGCGCCCCGGCGATCACCCCGGAGTCGGTGTCGTCGAAGACCCCGGTGACGTCGGTCGGCTCACCCACGGACGCGTCGCGCTCGGCCAGCCGCTCCGCGAGGTCGAGCAGTTCGACCTGCCGGCGCACCTCCAGCCGGACGATGTCGTCGATCGTCTCCAGGGACTGGACCCCCTTGATCTCGACCCGGGCGCCCTCCGCGATGGAGACGTTGACGTCCTGTCGGATGGTGCCGAGCCCCCGTTTCACGTCGCCCGTCGAGCGCAGTATCATCCCGATGCGCTCGGCGGCCTCGCGGGCCTGTTCCGGCGTGCGGATGTCCGGCTCCGTACCGATCTCGACCAGCGGGATCCCCAGGCGATCCAGCCCCCACCGCACCCCCGCGTCGGTCTCGGCGATCCGGGCGGCGCTCTCCTCCTCCAGCAGGAGGTCCTCGATCCCGACCGGCCCCTCGCTCGTCCGCACGGCGCCGTCCTGGGCGACCAGCGCCGACCGCTGGAACCCGGTGGTGTTCGACCCGTCGACCACGATCTTGCGCATCACGTGGACCTGATCGACGACCCGCATGTCCAGCAGCGCGGCGATCCGGAGCGCGACCGCCAGCGCCTCCCGGTCGAGGCGACCGGGCGGCTCGTCGTCCTCCTCGACCAGGCAGGTGGTGTCGAAGGCCAGGTACTCGAACTCGCGGTCCACCCGGCTCTCCTCGACGGCCGCCTCGTCGAGTTCGCCGAGTTCGCTCCGCGTGGGGTGGAGGTAGCGCGTGAACCGCCGGACCGCCTCCTCGGGCTCCCGGCGGACCGTCGGACAGCCACAGAACAGCTTCGTCGCGGTGTCGAGCTGCTGGTGGATCTCCAGTCCCGCGACGAGGCCGAGGTCCTCGTAATCGAAGCCGCTCGTCATGATCGGGCGCACGCCCCCGCGGGGCAAAAGGGGTTCGACCCGCGCGCCGGCCGCCGTCCGCTGGCCCGCAGGATGAAGTGGGTCCCCGCCCAGGGGCCGGCCGTGCAGTCCCGCCCCCTCGCCTGCCTCCTGCTTCTCCTCCTGCTCCCTGCGACGGCCGCCGGCGTCGGCGGGACCGCCGGGGCCCCCGGCGTCGGCGCGGCCGGCGCCCCCGCTGTCGCGGACGACGGGCGCGTTCGGCTGTCGGTCTCGGCCGCGCTCGCCGACGGGGCGGGCGCGGTCGCGCTGACCGTTCGCTACCGGGTCCCCGACCGGGTCACCGACCTGACCCTCTCGCTCCCGGTCGCCGCCGCGAACGCCAGCCGGGTGACCGAACTCCGGCGGTTCCGCCGGACGAACGCGACGACCTTCGAGTGGACCGGCGCCGGCGACCCCCGGATCGAACTCGCGCTCGATGCCGGCGCCCGCCGGGTGCGCGCCGGCGACGGGTGGGCGCTCGTCGTCGAACCCGACACCGCCACCTCGTACGGCTACCGCGGGGACGACCCCGGGTTCGCGTCGTCGTTCGCGGCGGCGGAGGGGTACGCGTCCGGGTCGTTCGCGCTCCTCGGCCCGTACCGGACGACCGAGGTGGTCGCCGGCGGCGAACGCACGACCTTCGTCGTCGCCGACGCCGCGGGGCCGGTCGCGGTGTCCGGCGCCGCCTCGTTCCTCCGCCTCGCCCCCGGCCGGTTCGACCTCGGGGTCCGGCGCAACGCCACCACCGCGTTCGTGATCCCCGACCGCTCCGAGCCGGGCACGGGACCGCGGATCGTCGGATCGACGGTCCGGTCGAGCCTCTGGGTCGGCCCCGCGGCGGTCCGGCCGAACGCGACGGACGTCACCTTCGTCCACGAGTACGTCCACACCCGCCTCGGCCCCGTGGGCGAGGGCTCGGCCCGCTGGCTCACCGAGGCGACCGCGGAGTACTTCGGTCACGCGTTCGGGCTCAACGCCGGCATCGGCGACTACGGGGCGTTCCGGCGCGGCCTCGACCCCGAGCGGTTCGGGACCGACCCCGGGTCGGTCGTGCTCGCCCGGCCGGACACCTGGGCGGGCCCCTCGACGCCCTACGCGAAGGGGGCGTTCGTGCTCGCGGCGCTCGACGCCGAGATCCGCCGGCGGACCGACGGGCGGTACGCGCTCGCGGACGTGTTCGCCGAGCGCCCCGGGCCGTACGGTTCGACCGCCGCGTTCCGTCGGGCCGTCGTGGCGACGACCGGCGCCGAGTCGCTCTCGGCCTGGATCGACCGCTACGCGACGACCGGCGCGACCCCGTCGATGCCGGAAGAGCCGTCGCTGTTCGTCTACGGCCCGGACCTCGACCCCGACGGCGACGGGGCGACGAGCGGGACGGAGCGCGAGCGCGGGACGAACCCGTTCGCCCCGCCCCCGGCGACGGCCACGCCGACAGAACCGGGCGGGGGCCCGACGGCCGGCGCCGGGACGGGGACGGCCGTCCCGACGCCGGCCCCCGGGACCGGCGACACGACGGCGGGTCGGGCCGGCGGGTTCGGGGCGGTGGCGGCCGCCGCGGCGCTCTGCGTCGTGGCGCTGTGGGGGCACCGCCTGGCGGCGCGCCGCCGGTAGGCCGCCGTTACGCCCGCTGCAGTCCGTCGCCGATGCCCCCGGCGTCGCACTCGGGACACCGGTAGTGCCACCCGTCGTCCGTCGCTCGCCCCTCGGGGAACTCGGCGCCGCACCGCCGACAGCGGAGCCTGTCCCGTCCGCGGTCGGCGACGAGTCCCGCGTCCTGCGTCTGCATCGTCCTGCCCGGCGGTTCGGCGGGTCGCCGCTTCAACATGTCGCTTTCCCGCTCACTCCCCGCCGCCGAGGATGCCGGGCCGGGTCATCCGCTCGGGGTCGAGCACCTCGTCGGCCTCCGCCGGGTCGAGGTAGCCCTCCTCGACGGCCACCTCGCGGACGGTCCGTCCCTCGGCAAGCGCCCGCTTTGCCACCTTCGAGGCGTCGTCGTAGCCGATGGCCGGGTTGAGCGCGGTGGCAAGCGCCATCGACCGCTCGACGGCCGCCGCGCAGCGTTCCTCGTCGGCCTCCAGTTTCGCCACGAACCGCTCGGCGAAGGTCCCGCTCGCGTTCGCGAGCAGGTCCGCGGACTGGAGGACGTTGTGCGCGATCACGGGCTTGTAGAGGTTGAGGTCGATCTGCCCCTCGGCCGCGCCGGCGGCCACGGCGGCGTCGTTGCCGACCACCTGCTTGTGGACCTGGTTGACCGCCTCCGCGACGACCGGGTTGATCTTCCCGGGCATGATCGAGGAGCCGGGCTGGTTCTCGGGCTGGTCGATCTCCCCCAGCCCGTTGCGCGGCCCGGACGCGAGCAGGCGCAGGTCGTTCGCGACCTTGTTGAGCGACCCGGCGACGACCCGGAGCGCGCCGTGGACCTCGCTCATCGCGTCGTGGGCGGCCTGGGCCTCGAAGTGGTTGTCGGCCTCGCG
>JBDGPV010000035.1:0-11169 GCA_042219485.1 Haloferacaceae archaeon | reverse complement strand
CCCACTGACAGGAGTTCATAAATCGAGAGATTACTTGCCCGGCACCGAAGACCTCATTACGAATTGGAAAGGCATCGTTCTCCGATAAGACAATCTTATATGCGAAAGCCGCAATGGACGGGTGATGTCCAAGTCCATCCACGACTGGTGGCCGAACCTGTTGCGACTCGAGGTTCTCGACGACAACGTGCGGGACCTCAGCCCGTACGGGGAGGACTTCGACTACGCCGAGGAGTTCCAGAAGCTCGACCTCCAGGAGGTGAAGGCAGACATCGAGGAGGTGATGACCACCTCCCAGGACTGGTGGCCGGCCGACTACGGTCACTACGGGCCACTCTTCATCCGGATGGCGTGGCACAGCGCCGGGACGTACCGCACCATCGACGGCCGCGCCGGCGCGTCCGGCGGCCTCCAGCGCCTCCCGCCGGAGAGCAGCTGGCCGGACAACGTGAACCTCGACAAGGCCCGCCGCCTGCTCCAGCCGGTCAAGCAGAAGTACGGCCGCAGGCTCTCGTGGGGCGACCTCATCGTGCTGGCCGGCAACGTCGCCCTGGAGTCGATGGGCTTCGAGACGTTCGGGTTCGCCGGCGGCCGCGTGGACGAGTACAAGTCGAACGAGGCCGTCAAGTGGGGCCCCGAGGAGGAGTGGGAGGAAACCTCGCCCGAGCGCTTCGAGGAGGGGGACGAGGTCGGCAACCTCAAGGACCCGCTGGCGAACACCGTGATGGGGCTGATCTACGTCAACCCCGAGGGGCCGTACGGCGAACCGGACGTCGAGGGGTCGGCGGCGAACATCCGCGAGGAGTTCGACCGCATGGCGATGAACGACGAGGAGACGGTCGCGCTCATCGCCGGCGGCCACACCTTCGGGAAGGTCCACGGCGCGGGTGACCCCGACGAGAATCACGGGCCCGAACCGGAGGCGGCTCCCATCGAACAGCAGGGCTTCGGCTGGCAGACGGGGGACGACATCGAGAAGGCCGGCATGATCACCAGCGGCATCGAGGGGCCCTGGACCGACGCGCCGACCCAGTGGGACACGGGCTACCTCGACAACCTGCTCGACCACGAGTGGGAGCCCCACAAGGGTCCCGGCGGTGCGTGGCAGTGGCGGCCGGTCGAGGGGGAGGAAATCGAGCACGCGCCGGGTGCGCAGGACCCCTCGGAGACGGAACGGCCGATGATGCTGACGACGGACGTCGCCCTGAAGCGGGATCCGGACTACCGGGAGGTCGTGGAGCGCTTCCGCGAGAACCCCGACGAGTTCCAGGAGGCGTTCGCGAGGGCGTGGTACAAGCTCCTCCACCGCGACATGGGCCCGCCCGAGCGGTATCTCGGCCCCGAGGTTCCCGACGAGACGATGATCTGGCAGGACCCCCTGCCCGACGCCGACTACGACCTCATCGGGGACGAGGAGGCCGCCGAACTCAAACGCGCGGTCCTCGACTCGGACCTGTCCGTCTCGCAGCTGGCCAAGACCGCGTGGGCGTCGGCGTCGACCTACCGCGACAGCGACAAGCGCGGGGGCGCGAACGGCGCGCGGATCCGGCTGGAACCCCAGCGGAGCTGGGAGGTCAACGAGCCCGACGAGCTGGAGACCGTGCTCTCGACGCTGGAGGGGATCCAAGAGGAGTTCAACGGCGCGCGCGAGGACGACGTGCGGGTCTCGCTCGCCGACCTCATCGTCCTGGGCGGGAACGCGGCCGTCGAGCAGGCGGCGGCGGACGCCGGCTACGACGTCGAGGTGCCCTTCGAGCCGGGCCGCACGGACGCCACGCAGGAGCAGACCGACGTCGACTCCTTCGAGGCGCTCGAACCGAAGGCCGACGGCTTCCGGAACTACGTCGGCGGCGAGTACGACGACCTGTACGAGTCCCTCGAAGAGCGGCTCGTCGACAAGGCCGAACTCCTGAACCTGTCCGTCCCCGAGATGACGGCGCTGGTCGGCGGCATGCGCGCGCTCGGCGCCACCTACCGGAACACCGACCGGGGCGTCCTCACCGACCGACCGGGGGCGCTGACCAACGACTTCTTCGTGAACCTGCTCGACCTGGACTACGAGTGGGAGCCGGTCTCCGAGGACAGGGAGGTCTTCGAGGGCCGCCGCCGGGACACCGGCGAGGTCGAGTGGGAGGCCACCCGGTTCGACCTCGTCTTCGGCTCGAACGCCCGGCTCCGGGCCGTCTCGGACGTCTACGCCGCCGACGACGGCGAGGAGGAGTTGGTGCGCGACTTCGTGGACGCGTGGAGCAAGGTGATGCACCTCGACCGCTTCGACCTCGAGTGATCGCCTCCGGGGGAGCGCGAACCGACCGCCGCGCGTGGCGGGTCGGGGACGCGCGATCCCGGGTCCGGGTGCCCGCTCGGCCCCGCGGGTGGCGGGGCGCGTCCGGCACCCGCCCGAGGTCGGCGGCCGGCCCGCGGCCGCCGCGCGGTCAGGCCTTCGTGATCTCGACGTGCCACTCCCCGGGCGCCGGGTTGGTCGTCTCGTGTTCGAAGCCGCGGTCCTCGAGGACGCCGTAGAGCGGTTCCGGCTCGAACCCGTTGATCAGCAGGAGCGACTCGTCGTCGGAGAGGTCGTCGAGGGCGCTCATGATCCGCCCGAACGGCTCGCCGTCCACGTCGCGCACGTCGAGCGTCCGATCCGCCCCGCCGCGATCCGATCGCATACCCGACGGTCGTCGTCCGCGGAACTATGCGTTCGCCCGATGACGTTCGCCCGGCCGCCGCGCCGGACGGGTCGCCGACGGGCCGGGGACGGACCGCCCACGGACAAGGCGTATCCGTCCGAGCCGTCACGGGCCGGCATGGGCGATCCCGCGTGTTACCGGGACTACTGCCCGGAGTGTGACCGACGGGTGACGATCGTCGACGAGGAGTGCCCGGAGTGCGGGGCGGACCTGGCCGTCGACGGCGGGTGAGCGGTTCCGGCGGCGCGGTCGCGCCGCCGAGCGCGGGCGTTCGGACGGGGGGCGAGGAACGCGCGTCCCGTCCCCGCCGCGTCCCGGCTACTCCCGGGCTACTCCCCGGCCGTCGGCTCCTCGCCCGGCGACGGCTCCCGGCGGGGGTCGAGCGACCCCAGGAGGATCCGGCCGAGAGGGCGGGGGCTGTGGTCGCGGACGACCAGCAGGAGGTTGGCGCCGAAGGCGAGGGCGCCGAGACCCACCAGGCCGCCGCCGACGCCCCGGAGGACCGCCGGGGATCGGACCGCGTCCGCGGCGACGAGCAGGAGGGTGCCGCTCACGAGCAGCGCCGCGTCGGCGGCCGCCAGCCGGTCGTCGTAGAGGTCGTCGATCATCGGGACGTCCTCGAACCCGAGGCGGTCGCTGTACCGGTGGACCCAGACGATGAACGGGACGACGTGATAGAGGGTACCGAAGACGACGAACCCGACGACGCCGAGCACGAGGAGGTGGACGGCGCCCGCCGCGCCGAACAGGTGCGCCGGCGCGGTCGGGGCCCGCAGCCACGCCGGCGCGGCGAGGAGCGCCCACGCGAGCAGCCCCGGCACCGCGACCGCGTACCGCGTGTGCATCGGCGTCCAGCCGACCCCCATCCCGTGGAGCTTCCGCGCGAGGATCGTCCCGAAACAGAGGGCCGCACACACGACGAGGGCGGCGCCCGCCCGCGCCGCGAGCCCCGCGTCCGCGAGTCGACCGGCGGCCAGGAGGACGACGCCGGCGGGGTGGCCGACCTCCTCGACCGGGCGCAGGTACCCGTCGACGCCGTGGAGTTCCGTCTGGGTGAACATCGTGCCCAGCTGGTAGAGGGCGCCGTAGACGGTCGTGAGGACGGCGCCGAAGACGGCGACCGTCGCGTGGGCCGCGACGACGTTCGCGCGGTCGACCGGGAGGACCGGGAGCGCCGGCCGCGCGAGGCCGACCGCGAGGAGCATCCCCAGGGCCGTGAGCGCGACGAAGAAGCCGAGCGCGAGCAGGAAGTGGCGCTCGGTCACGTCGTATGCGTCGAGGGGGGCCATCGTCCGGGCGATGTTGTAGACGAACGTCCAGAACCCTGCGAGCATGAGCCCGCCGAACGGGAGCAGCCACGCCGGCGCGCCGAGCACGAGGGCGGCGGCGAACCCGATCACCCCGGCGCCCACGAGGGGCAGTTGCGCGCCGGCGAGCCGGCGGGAGTGCAACGGGGCGTCCGACCAGACGGGAACGAACTGCGTCATCGCCCCCATGATCGTGACACAGACCCACCCCGCCAGCAGCAGGTGGACGTGGGCGAGCGTCCCGCGCCCGGGGACGACGCCGGCGACCGCCCCGAGGCCGGCGAGGGCGCCGAGGAGCAGGAACCCGAGGCCGACGACGAAGTGCCGCAGCGGGATCGTCATCGGCGGTTGCCGGTCCGTCTCGATGGTGCCGGGGATCGCGCCCATGTGCGCGAAAGGGGACGCGGCCCCCTGCGTGTGTGTCCGAACCGGTTCGGGGAGCGGGCCGGCGGCGCCCGCCGAGGGGACCGGCGACGCGCGCCGGCGGGAGGGCTTAACCGCCCGGGACCGGTACGGCCCGGCATGGCACGCCTGGTGGTCCACGACGCGACCGAACCCCGGAAGCTCACCGCGGCGGACGTCGACCCCGAGAAGGGGGACATCGCCGTCTGCCGGTGCGGGCTCTCGGCGGAACGCCCGTTCTGCGACGGAACCCACCGGCTGACCGGCGACGAGGGCGAGGGCGAGGGGTGTTTCTACTACGAGCCGACCGACGACGGTCCGCGCCGCCGCGAGGTCGATCGGATCGTGTTCGCGGACGGGACGGAGCGGTCGTTCGGGGGCCCGGAGTCGGAGGGGTGAGGCGCGCCGGGCCGGCGTCGGTCGGCCCCGGTCGGCGCCGTCTCAGTCGCCCGCCGGCCGCGACCCGCCGGTCGGCGGCGGCGACGCGAGTTCCGCCTCCGTGAGGTAACACTGCGGGTCCGGGGCGTCGATGTCGTCGTGGACGGTCAGCGCCCGCAGCCGGGAGCCGCCGCGGCAGATCGACCGGTACTGACACCGGCTACACCGCCCCGTGAGGTGTCGCTCCCGCTCGCGGAGGCGCCCGAGCAGCGGGTTCGATTCGTCCTCCCAGATGGCACCGAACGGCCGGTCGCGGACGTTCCCGAGCGAGTAGCCCTGCCAGAACTGCGTGGGGTGGACGTTCCCCTGGTAGTCGATGTCCGCCACCCGCTCGCCCGCGGGGTCGCCGCCGTTGCGACGGAGGTACCGGTGGATCCGCGCGGCCGCCTCGCGCCCGAGGTGCTCGGCGGCGTACTCGACGAGGTACGCGGCGTCGGCGTAGTTGCCGACGAGCAGCGTCTCGATCCCGTGGCCCTCCGCGTGGTACGCCCGGGTGAGGTCACAGAGCCGCTCGACTGCCCGGCGCCTCGCGGCCGGGTCGAGGTCGACGTCGACGATGTCGCCCCCCCGCCCGCCGTAATCGAGGTGGTAGAAGCAGAACCGGTCGACGCCCACGTCGTGGAGCAGGGCGACGACGTCGGCGAGGTCGTCGGCGTTCCGTTCGGTGATCGTGTAGCGGAGCCCGGTCTTCAGGCCGGCGTCGAGGCACGCCTCGATGCCGCGGACCGCGGCGTCGAACGCGCCCTCCTTGCCGCGAAAGCGGTCGTTGTGCTCGGGCATGCCGTCGACCGAGACGCCGGCGTACCGGAGGCCGGCGTCCCGGAGTTCCCGCGCCCGGTCCGGCGTGAGGAGCGTCCCGTTGGTCGAGAGCACCGGCCGCAGGCCCCGGTCGGCGGCGTGGGCCACGAGGTCGGGCAGGTCCTCGCGGACCAGGGGCTCCCCGCCCGAGAAGAGCACGACCGGCACGCCGTAGGCGGCCAGGTCGTCGAGCAGCGCCTTCCCCTCGGCCGTCGTCAGTTCGCCGGGCGCGACGCCGCGGTCGGCGCTCGCGTAGCAGTGCTCGCAGTAGAGGTTGCACTGCCTGGTGAGGTTCCAGACGACGACCGGGCGGCGCTGGCGGCGCTCGGCGATCTGTGGCTCGCCGGACTCGTCGGCGGCGTCGTACCGGAGCCCGTCGCTCTCCGCGTCCAGGTCACAGAGGAGTTTGCTGATCGAGATCATGGCGCGATCGGCCCGCCCCGCCGGCGACGGGCGCCCGGCCGCCCGGCGGAAACGGCCCTGCAGGCCGTGCGTGTGGTCGTGGACGCCAACCCCCTTTCCCCGATGGTGTTCGGATCGGGGCCGGGCGGGACGGCGCGGGCGGACCGCCCGGTTCAGTGGGCGGGCGTCTCGGCGGCGGTCGCGGCCTCGGGGCCGTACGCCTTCAGCACCGACGCGACCGCGGCACAGATCACGCTCAACACCACGAAAAGCGAGAACCCGCGGGCGTAACCGATCCGGCCGAAGACGTCCGTGAAGTAGCCGAGCGCCGGCAGGATGACGAGCGTGCCGGCGCCGCCGACGCCGCTGATCCACCCGGACGCGCCGCCGACGGCCTCGGGGACGACCTTCGGGACCAGTTCGAACACCGCGGCGTTGGCGACCCCCATTCCGGTCCCGAGGACCATCATGCCGACGAAGGCGGGCCAGAACCCGGTCGCGAAGGTCATGATCGCCGCGCCGACCGCCATGGTCCCGAAGCTCGCGACGGCGACGGTCGCGCCCCCGAACCGGTCGCTGATGCTGCCGCCGGGAATCCTGACGAGCGAGCCGTAGACGATGAAGACCCCGGCGAGCAGGCCCGCGGTCCGGAGGCCGAGGCCGTGAAACAGGTCCCAGTAGGTCGGGAACCAGGCGGACAGCGAGGTGAACCCGCCCCCGAACGAGACCGTATAGAGGAACACGAGCGCCCACGTCCGGCGGATCGAGGCGGATGCGCGCAGCGACTCCCACGCGTTCCCGGACGGGAAGACCTCCTGCCCGAGTTCGTCCGCGATCCGCCGTGCCTCGTCCGCGTCCCGCCCGTCCTGCAGGAGCTGGAAGTAGTACGGATCGACGGCGTACAGCGCGTACGCGACCGCGACGGCCGCGACGAACGCGAGCCACGCCGAGTACGCCCCCGCCAGCCCCCAGACCCCGATCAGGACGGGCAGGACGTAGACCACCACCCCCGGGCCGACGTTGCCGGCGCCGGCGAACGCCCCCATCGCGAACCCCTGCTTGCCGGCGGGATACCAGTAGGAGGTCTGGCTGATGCCGACGGAGAACGTCGCGCCGCCGGCGCCGGCCAGCAAGCCGAACAGCACCAGCAGCGGGTAGAGCTCCATCCCGAAGTCCGCCGGATAGGTGAGGAACAGCGTGACGACGAGGCCGAACGTTCCGAGGACGGTCGCCGCCAGCAGGACGAGCATGGGCGTTCTCCCCCCCACCTCGTCGACCCAGGCGCCGAACGGGACCCTGAGCACCGCCTTGCTGAGGTGGGGCGATCCCAACAACAGCCCGTGGGCGACGCCGGTGAGCGCCAGGTGTTCCTCGAACACCGGACCCGCGGCGCCGTAGAAGACGATGGTGGTGAGGCCGCCGAAGAACCCGAGCGTGGCCATGAACAGCCCGCGGCGCGGCGTCCCCACGACCCCGTGCGCGTCCGCCGGCCGGCGTCGCTCGCCCATCGGGCGGGCGTGGCGGACGGGGCCCTATGAAGCATACGAATCGGTCGGGGCGGAGAGGCCGACGGGGGCGGCGTGCGCGGGCGGCCGCCGGGGACGGGGTGGAATCAGTCGTCCCGATCGCGGTACCGGTCGGGCAGCCGGGCGGCCAGCCGCCGCGGGACGAGCGCGACCACCACCGGCGCGAGGGCGGCGAGCCGGCGCCGGAGCAGCCCGTACACGACACCCACGGCCAGGGCGCCGAGCGCCACCGCCCGGAAGGGGCCGTCGAGGACGGCCGCCAGCGGGAGGCCGAGCAGCGCCGCGAGCAGCACGTCCTCGGGCGCGCCGTCGTAGCGGACCCAGCGCTTGGGCTCCCGCCAGCGGCCGCGCGCGTGGTCGTAGACGCCGCGGTCGGAGGTGCCCTCCCAGGGCCGGAGCTCCAGGCCGCCGCCGTAGCGGTCCATCCGGCAGTGGAGGGCGGCGCCGGCGAGCAGGAAGGCGACGGCGACGGCGGAGGGCGCGGCGACGACGGCCGCGACGACCGCGGCCGGGAGGGCGGCGAGCGCGTAGCCCGTCGGGTAGTGGAGCCGCCGCCGGTGGCCGGCATAGAGGTCGAGGTCGGGGAGGACGCTCCCGACGAACGCGCCCGCGAGCGCGGCGGGGGCGTGGGCCGGGGCGAGGACGACCAGCGGCGCCGCCAGCGCGAGGCCGGCCAGCGCGTGGGTCGGGAGCATCATGTCCCGGACAACGCCGCCGGGCGACATAAGCACTCGGCGGGTTTATGGCTCGGCCGTCCGAGTGGGCGAACCATGGACGATGGACGGGCCGACGGGGGCGGCGCGGGCCGGGCGGCCGGCGGGCTCGAACGGCTGTTCCGGAGCGGGCGAGCGAACGCGCTGCTCGCCTGGATCCAGATCGGGGTGCTCCTCGTGGCGCTGGCCGAGAGCGCGCTCGACCCCGACTACCAGTGGACGGCGTTCGTCGCGGGCGCCGGGACGATCGCGCTCGTGCCGCCCGCGGCCTACCGCGATCCGCGCGTGATGCTCCCCTGGGAACTGCTCGGGCTGGCGCTGTCGCCGATCCTCGTCCGTGGCCTGTTCGGCGGCGGGGTCGGGACCTTCGCGGCGTACCTGGCGATCGCGGCGCTGGCGCTGCTCGTCACCGTCGAGCTCCACATGTTCACGGCGCTCCGGGTCACCCACTGGTTCGCGGTCGCCTTCGTCGTCCTGACGACGATGGCCTCGGTCGCCGCGTGGTCGATCGTCCGGTGGAGCTTCGACCGCCTGCTCGGGACGGCGTACCTCACGACCAACCGGGCGCTGATGACCGAGTGGCTGTCGGTCACCGTCGCCGGCGTCGCCGCCGGCGTCCTGTTCGACACGTACTTCAGGCGCCGGGACCGCCGGCTCCGCCGGGCGATCCGGCGGCTCGTGTCATGAGCCTGCTGCCGCGCCCGTCGGTGCGCAACCAGCGGCGCATCACGCGGCTGATGCAGGTCGTGCTGCTCGCCGTCGTCGGCTACGGGCTGCTCGCCGACCAGCCCAAGGCCATCGTCAACGGGAGCGTCGCCCTCGGGATCACCGTCCTCCCGGCGGCGCTGGAGCGCAACTACGAGTTCCCGCTCGACCCGTGGCTCGGGCTCTGGATCACCACGGCCGTCTTCCTCCACACCCTGGGATCGGCGGGGCTGTACGGCCGGATCGAGTGGTGGGACCACCTCACCCACGCCACCTCCGCGTCGCTGGTGGCCGGGGCCGGCTACACCGCGGCCCGGGCCATCGACCTCCACAGCGACGAGGTGTCGATCCCCCGCCGGTTCGCCTTCGTCTACCTCCTCGTGGTCGTCCTGGCCTTCGGCGTCATCTGGGAGCTGTTCGAGTTCGGCCTCGACATCGTCGCGGGGGCGACCGGCGTCACGATGCCGCTCGCCCAGCACGGCCTCGACGACACCGTCCGGGACCTGCTGTTCAACTCGCTCGGGGCGCTGCTGGTGGCGGCGTTCGGCCAGGCGCACCTCCTCGACGTCGCCGAACTGGTCAGGGAACGGCTGGTCGACGCCCGGTAGGGGCTCGCAGGCGTGCGGGCGCGATCGGCGGACCCGCCCCTGATCGGTCGAAAAAACGAGAAGTCGGAGGGGACTTCGCGGCCCGTTCTACGCGTTCGAGCGCTCGGGGTAGCCGAGGAAGTCGGCCTTCTCGTCGACCTTCTGCTGGACCATCTCCAGCTCCTCCTCGGTCACGTGCTCGAACCGACCCTGCATCTTGTAGAAGTCCCGGATGGGGATGCGCTCCTCGGGCTGGTAGGTGAACGAGAACTCGTGGTCCTCGAACTCCCACAGCGGGAACATCCCGGAGTCGACGGCCAGCCGCGAGAGCTCGACCGCCTTCTGCTCGGGGATGTCCCAGCCCTTGGTGCACGGCGCCAGGACGCTGATGAACGCCATCTTGTCGTGGGCCAGGCCCTTGCGCATCTTGCTGATGTAGTCCTCGGGGTGGGAGACCGCCGCCGTGGCGATGTACGGGTCCGAGGCCGAGAGGCCGGTCGCCAGGGCCATCGGCACGTCCTTCTTGAACGTCTGGGTGCCCTTCGGGCTCGTGGTCGTCCGGGTCCCGTAGGGCGAGGACTGCGTGGCCTGGATGTTGGTGTTGGCCCAGCACTCGTTGTCGTACATCACGTACAGCATGTCGGTCTCGCGGTTGGTGGCACCGACGGCGTGCGAGATGCCGAAGTCGCCGGTCCCACCGTCACCGCCGATGGCGACGACGTTGATCTTCTCCTCGTGCCAGTCGCCCTCGACCTTGTCCTTCCGCATCATCATCTTGTACGCGTCGGCGATGCCGGCCGCGTAGGAGCCGGGGTTCCCGAGGTTGCTGTGGACCCACGGGACGGCCCAGGGCGAGTTGTTGTAGCTGGTCGCGGCGACGTACATGCAGCCCGTCGCGGTGACCGCGATGGTGTCCGGGCCGCAGGCCTTCGCGATGAGCTTCATCGCGAGGTGGGGCATGCAGCCGGCGCAGATCCGCTCGCCGCCTGCGTACAGGTGATCGCCCTCGTTGATGCCGCCTTTGACGTCCGGACGCGTGGCAGTGACCTGCTCGAAGTCCTTGGTCTCGGCGACGCCGCCGGTTGTTCGCGAACTCCCTTCCTTCATGTGGATGCTGCCGAGTCCACCCTCGTCTTCTTCGGTTGACATTGTTTGTTGGTTCCCTCTGGTTTCCGCGTTGTCGATGTGCGTCTATTATTCTTACGGTGATTCGGGGGGAGTAACCGTTAGTAGTTACTCCCGGTAGCCCTTCCAGCGCACGTCGGGGCCCTGGATGGAGCCGGCCTCCTGGGTCTCCTTGAGTTCGTCCACGATCTCGTTGAAGTGAACGTGGCTGAACTCGCGGCCACCCAGGCCGAGCACGTAGCCCAGGACGTTCGGGCGCACGTCCGCGTCCTCCTCGTAGAGGGTCGCGCGGACCTCGCGGAACAGCTTGCCGCCGTCCGCGGCGGCGCCCGAGGGCTCGTTGTTGTCACAGACCGCGATGGCGTCGAGGCCCCGCAGCGAGTCGGCCAGCCGCTCGGTCGGGAACGGCCGGTAGACGAGCGGACGGACCACGCCGATCTTGAGGTCCTCCTCCTCGCGGAGCTCGTCGACGAGCT
>JBDGPV010000015.1:0-11455 GCA_042219485.1 Haloferacaceae archaeon | reverse complement strand
TGTTCGTCCACTTCGGCCACTCGCCGATGAAGGAGTCGGAGAAGATCATCTACGTCCCGCTGTTCTCGAACGTCGACCCGTTCCCGATCATGGCCGAGTCGCTCGCCGAACTGCCGCCGGGCGACCCCGAGGACCCGACCGACCTCGGCCTCGTCACGACCGCCCAGCACATGAACCGGTTCGACGAGATGCGCGCGTGGCTGGAGGACCGGGGCTACGAGGTCCACACCCGCCGGGGCGACGACCGGCTCACCCACGAGGGGCAGGTGCTCGGCTGCAACTACGCCAGCGCCGACGTGGACGCCGACGCGGTGCTGTACGTCGGGGGCGGGAAGTTCCACCCCCTCGGCCTGGCGATGGAACACCCCGAGAAGCGGGTGGTCATCGCCGATCCGGTCAACAACGCGGTGTCGGTCGCGGACACGGAGCGGTTCATGAAACAGCGCTACGCGGCCGTCCACAAGGCGATGGACGCCGAGACGTGGGGCGTGATCTACTGCACCAAGATCGGCCAGGGCCGCTGGGAGGCCGCCGAGTCGATCCTCGAACGCAACGACGACGCCTACCTGATCACGATGGACGAGGTGACGCCGGACCGCCTCCGGAACTTCGACGTGGACGCCTTCGTCAACACCGGCTGCCCGCGGATCACGACCGACGACGGCCCGCAGTTCCACAAGCCGATGCTCACGCCAGGGGAGTACGAGTGTGCGGTCGGCGAGAAGCCGCTCGAGGAGCTGGCGTTCGACACCTTCCACGGCACCTGGTGAGCCCGGGCTCGGGCCCGGCCCCGAGTCCGCGCCGCGCTCAGTCCGTCCCGGCCTCGCGCTCGACGTACGCCACCGCCGCCTCGGGCGTCTCGCAGGCCACCACCCCGGGCACGTCGTGGGTGCCAAGCCCCGCGGTCGGCCGGTCGAACGCCCCGGCCAGCCCCAGTTCCGAGAGCGTCCCGTACCCGCCGTCGACGGCAACGACGGCGTCGCCGTTCAACACCACGAGGGCGTTTCGGGCGTGGCCCAGGCCCGTCGCGACCGGCACGTCCACGTGGGGGTTGGCGGCCGACCGGTCCTCGCCGGGGAGGATCCCGACGGTCCGCCCGCCGGCCCCGCTGGCGCCGCGGCAGGCCGCCGCCATCGCCCCGCCGAGGCCGCCACAGACGAGGGTGTGTCCCCGCTCGCCGAGCAGTTCGCCGACCCGCTCGGCGGTCGCCGCCTCCGCGTCGGTCACGCTGCTCCCGCCGACGACGCTCACGCGCATGGGCGGGCGACGGGCCGGGGGCACAAATAACCGGCCGCGGCGGTGCGCGGCGCGGGGAACTGCCGCCGGGCGTGCCGGTCGCCCCCGCGCGGCCGGCCGTCCCGCAACGCTCAACCGCCCCGGGGGCACACGCCCGGCATGGCACACGACCTCGGCGCGAGCGACTGGGGCGACTGGCTCCCCCGGGCCGTCGCGCGGGCCGACCCCGAGACGGTCGCGGTCTGGTATCTCGGCTGCAACGGCCTGGTTCTGAAGGGGAGCGGCGGCACGACCCTCTTCGTCGACCCGTACTGCGGGCTCGGCGACCCGCCGCGGCTGGTGCGGATGATCCCGGTCCCCTTCGACCCGACCGACGTGGCCGCGGCCGACGCCGTGCTCGCCACCCACGAACACAGCGACCACGTCCACGGGCCGACCCAGGGGCCGCTGCTGGCCGGCACCGGCGCGACCTACCACGCCCCCGACGCCTCCCTGGCCGTCGTCGACGAGGAGGGGTGGGCCGACGAGTACGGCCTCGACGACGGCCGCTTCCGCGAGGTGAGCGAGGGCGACACCTTCGCAGTCGGCGAGTTCGACGTGACCGTCGTCGCGGTCCACGACCCCGACGCCGCCCACCCCGTCGGCTACGTCATCGAGCACCCGTCCGGCACCGTCTTCCACGGCGGCGACACGCGGCCCGCCGACGCCCTCGCCGACGTCGGCCGCCGCTACGACCTCGACCTGGGGGTCGTGGCGCTCGGCTCGACCGGCCGCCTGCTCGACCCGGATCGGGGCGCGCCGGCGCGCAAGCGGTGGTACCCCGACGAGGCCGACGTCGTCGAGGCGGCCGGCGCCCTCCGCCTCGACCGGTTGCTCCCGACCCACTGGGACGTCTGGAAGGGGATGCGGGCGGACCCGTCGGCGCTGCGCGACCACGCGCGGAGCTTCGACCACCCGCGACGGATCGAGACGGCGGAGATCGGCGATCGGGTCGACCTGTAGCCCGATCTGCCGGACGATTTATGCCGGCGGTGGGGGAACCCACGGGCATGTCAGACGCTCCCGACCGCGACCTCGACGACGTGGTGACGGTCACGAACGCCGGGATCACCGTCGAGAAGCGCTTCACCACCGACGAGTTCCCCGTCCCGGCGGTGAAGTTCGACCTCCGGTCGGAGGCGGACGAACCCGTCGAGGTCCGGCTGATCGACGAGATCCCCGACTCGTTCGACATGGAGGGCGTCGGCTTCCATCCCGAGTACGATAGCGAGGCCTGGACCGCCTACCGCGACCACCGCGTCGAGTACGAGCGCACGATCGACCCCGGCGAGGCGGTGACGACGGTCTACGGCGTCCGCCTCGACGATCGCTCGTCGGGAACGCGGTTCCTCGGGGATCCCCGGATCGAACGGGTCTCCGAGGCCGGGCCGGCGGCCGCCCCCGAGGACATCCTGGGTCGGGAGACGACCGAGTCCGTCCGGGAGGCCCTCGCGGGGGACGGCGACCTGGCCGCGGGGGCCGACCCTCCCGGGACCGCCGCGGCCGGCGAGGGGGAGGCCGCCGACCTGACCCTTGACGACCCGGCGTCCGCCGGGGACGACGGCGGCGCCGGGGCCGAGGGGGCCGGCGCGAGCGGCGTCGAGGGCGGCGACATCGACCTGGACGATCCCGATCCCGCCGACGGGGAGGCGGTCGCGGACGAGGCCGACGAGGGGATCGGGGAGATCGAACTGGATGAGCCCGGGGCGTCGGGGACCGCGGACGCGGACGCGGCCGCCGACGGGCCCGCCCCCCGGTCGCTCGACTCCGGCCTGACGCCGGCCGTCGAACCGGGCGAGGTGACGGCGGACGCCGGCTCCGCGGGCGGCGAGGGGGCCGACGGCGCCGAAGACGCGGGTGAGGGCGGGGCGGCCCCGCCGGGGGCGCTCCCGGGCAGCGTCGCCGCGGCGCTGGCGGCCGAGATCCGCGAGGGTGCGGCCGACGACGACGACCTCGCCGTCCTCCGCGAGGCGATCGCCGCCGACGTGGAGCCGGAGATCCCGACGAGCCTGGAGGTCCGGATCGACCGGCTCCAGAACCGAACCGAGGACCTGGCCGCCTACACCGACGCGCTGGAGGCGTTCCTCGACGAGGAGGGGACCGCCCGGGAGGTCCTCGACGACCTCGAGGACCGGTCCGCGGCGCTGCGGGAGGACCTCGACGCCGTGGCGTCCGAAACCGCCGACCTCGACGACGCGGTGGCCGACCACGACGACCGCCTGGAGACCGTGGAGGCGACCGCCGACGACCTGTCCGACGGCGTCGCGTCGCTCGAGTCCGGCCTCGACGACCTGGGGTCGCGGGTCGAGGACCTGGAGGCGAGCCTCGACGACCTGGCGGGCGACACCGACGCCAGCGTCGAGGACCTCCGCGGGACGCTCGACGACGTGGAGGCGACGATTGCCGACGTCGAGGACGAGATCGAGGACCTGCAGTCGTTCCGCGACCGGATGCGCGACGCGTTCGGCTCGTAGTCCCGGGCACCGACCGACCGGCGGTTGCTGACCGCCCGTCGGCCGTCGCCGACTGCCGACCGGACGCGACCGATCGGGGATCAGGACCGCCGCCGTTCCCGACTGCCGGCCGGCGACCGGTCGTCGGCCATCGGCCTCCGACAGCCGCCCCGGCCGTCGAACCACAACGGGTATGCCACCGGGCCGTCACGGTCGGACAATGACCGAGACGGTACGGGTCGCCGTGCCCCGCAAGGGCCGCCCGCTGGAGGCCGTGCTCGAACGGGTGGCCGGCCGCGCCGGCGTCGAGTCGGTCGCGGACGGGATCGTCTCGACGCTCCGGTACGAGAAGGCCGTCACGAAGGGATCGGCGACCGCCGACGCCGACGTCTACGAGCGCCTCGCGGCGTACAGCGACCTGTCGGACCCGCACGCCCCCGAGTACACCCTGTTGCGCGACGACCGCGACGGCTACCCCCGGCGCGTGGTGTTCGACAGCCTCACCGTGCCCGTTCCCGGCGAGCCGTTCGACCTCCAGCTGATCGGGCGCGAGGAGCCGTTCCGCGCGCTGCGCACCCACTCGTTCGGGCTGGGGTTCGACAGCGCCGACCTGGTCCTGGAGGAGGTCGTCTCGCTGCGCGCGGAGGGCCTCGACGCCATCGCGGCGGTCAACGAGCGGATCGACCCGCGGGAGACCGACGTGCGGGTGGCGAGCGGCCTCGGCGACACCGTCCACCACACCCTGCTCGCCACCCCCGAGACGCTGCCGCCCGGGGCGACGCTCGACCGCGCGTTCGTCGCCGACCACGAGGGACCGCTGTGCATCTCGCCGCGCTACGAGCGGCTGGTGGAGGCCGTGCTCGGGAGCGCGGCGCTCGACGGCGTCGAGTTCGTCTACCCCGATCCCGGCGTCGAGGAGGAGGCCGCGATCGCCGAGACGGGGCTCGGCGTCTACCTGACGGTGACCGGATCGACCGCGCGCGAGCACGGCCTGGTGATCGGCGAGCACCTGTTCCCGAGCGAGACGGTCCTGATGGAGAACGTCGCCGAGACCGACGGGCCGGCCGAGCGCGCCCGGGCGCTGCTCGTCGACCCCGACCGCGAGACGGCCATCCGCGTCTGAGCCGCGTGCCCTCGCCCCCCGCCGACCCGACCGACCGCGCCCGCTCCTCGGCCGCCCGCGGGGCCGACCCGGCGGCCCGCCGCCTGGTGGGGTGGACCGAGACGCGCGTCGAGGCGCCGGCCGGGAGCGCCGGCGGGCCCGGCCGGCCCGACGAGGCCGACTACTACGTCGCCGTGACGGTCGCGGAGCCGACCGATCCGTTCCTGACCGTCGGGCGGGTGCCCCCCCTCGCGCGGCTGCGGCGGTGGGTCGACGCCCGCCTCGGCCTGGGGGGACGGCTGGTCCCCGACGCCTACGTCCCGGCGCCCGATCCGGTCGAGCGGCTCGTCGCCGACCGGATCGCGGCCGGGCTGGACCCCGCCGCGGTCGAGGCGCGGGCGGCCGAGGAGCGGGCGCTCATCGCCGCCGGCCGGTTCGACGACGACGTGGCCGCCCGGAACCGCGCCGTCCCGGTCGGGCTCGCGGTCGTCGCGGCCGAGGACGACGGGTTCGCGGTCGGGTACGGCTGGTTCGAGGCGTACCGGTGACGGGCGGCCGCGCCGGCGTCACTCCCCGTCGGCGTCGAGATCGAGGTCCTCGACCCGGGTCGTGTGTTCCGGGCCGGGGAACTCGCCGTTCGCGACGGCGTCGCGGTAGTCCGCCACCGCGCGCTCCATCTCGCCGGCCACGTCGCCGAACTGCTCGGCGAAGGGCGGGAGCCGGTCGGAGAGCCCGATCACGTCCGAGAGGACGAGCACCTGGCCGTCGGTGTCGGGGCCGGCCCCGATGCCGATGGTGGGGATCGAGAGGTCGTCGGTGATCGTCCGGGCGAGGTTCGCCGGGACGTGTTCGAGGACCAGCGAGAAGGCCCCGGCGCGCTCGTGGGCCGCCGCCAGGTCGCGGATCTCCTCGGCGCTCCCCTGCTCGGTCCCCTGGCGGCCGTAGCCGCCGAACTGCTTGACGTGCTGGGGGGTGAGGCCCAGGTGGGCCATCACCGGGATGCCGAGTTCCGTCAGCCGCTCGGTCGTCTCGACGGTGTGGGGGCCGCTCTCGATCTTGACGGCATCGGCGCCCTCCTCCTTGAGCATCCGCCCGGCGTTCTCGACGGTCTCGCTCTCGTCGACGCCGTAGCCGAGAAAGGGGAGGTCGGCCACGACGAGCGCCTCCTCGACCCCCCGGACCACCGCCCCGGTGTGGCTCGCCATCTCCTCGACCGTCACCGGGAGGGTGGAGTCGTACCCGAGCACCGCGTTCCCCAGGCTGTCGCCGACGAGCACGACGTCGACCCCGGCCCCGTCGACGGCGGCCGCCGTGGGCGCGTCGTAGGCCGTCAGCATCGTGATCGTCCGGCTCGCGGTTCGGATGTCCTCGACGGTCGGCATATCCCCCCCGTCGAGCGGGACGACTTAAACCTCGGCGATACCGGGCCCCCCCGGCGGTTCAGCCCCCGGACTGACCCGCGGGCCCGTCGGCGGCCGTCCCCGTTTCCGTCCCTGTCTCCGCCTCCGCCCCGGCGTCCGGGTCCGGGTCCGATCCGGCTTCCTCCCTCCCGTCCGTTGCCGACTCCCGGGCGCGCACCAGGGCCGCGAGCGTCCGGTTCACCGGCACCGACCCGGGGTCGGGGGCGGCCTCGACCGCGTACCCGTTGATCGCGTCGACCTCCGTCCGCCGGCCGGCGGCGAGGTCGCGCGCCATCGACGAGCGGTTGTCCGCCGTCGCCCGGGCGACCTCCCGGACCGCCGCCACGGCCCGCTCGTCCGGCAGGTCGATCCCCCGCGACCGGGCGACCGCGGCGACCTCGCGGGCGGCCGCCGCGGCGACCCCGTCGAGCGGCGCCGCCGCGACCGCGCCGTTGCGCGTCCCCGTCAGCGCGGTGAGCGGGTTGATCGCCGCGTTCACGGCCAGCTTCTCCCAGAGCCGCTCGCGGATGGCGTCGGTCACCGTCGTCGGCACGCCGGCGGTCCTGAACGCGGCCCCGGCGCGCCGGGCGGCCCGGCCGGCGTCGGCCGTCCACGGGCCGACCGCGACGCGCCCCCGCCCGCGCCACGCCACCCGCCCCGGCTCCGGGGCGGTCGCCCCCAGGGTCGCGGTCCCCGCGACGACCGGGGCCGCCAGCCGGTCGGCGAGGGTCGCCTCGGCCCCCATCCCGTTGCCCAGCGGAACGACCGCCCCCACCGTTCCCGCCGCGAGCGTCGCCGCCGCCCCCGGCGTGTCGTGGGCCTTGACCGCCACCACGCCGAGGTCGGCGCGGCCGTCCCACGCCGTGGTCGCGGCCGGCCGCGCGCGGAACGACTCGACCCCCTCGACCGCCAGGCCGCGGTCGGCGATGGCCGCGACCTGCCGCTCGCGCCCGACCATCGTCACGTCGTGCCGGCGATCCAGGAGCGCGCCGACGAGCCCCCCGAGCGCCCCGCTCCCCACCACGACGACCTCCATGTCCCGCCTCGCCCCGGCCCGGGCAAGTAGCTTGCGGGCCGTCGGGCGGCCCCCGCCGTTATCGGAATCGGTACTGCGTCACCGGATTCAATACCGCTCGGTCCGTACCGACCTCCGATGGTTCCCTCCGGGGGTTCGATCGCTTTCGTCGCCTACGCGCTCGCGTACGCGCTCGCGGTCGTCGGCTGCGCGGCCGGCCTCTACCGGGCCCGGCGGATCGAGGACGCGGCGACGCGCCGCGGGCTCGTCGGGCTCCTGGCCGGGAGCGCCGGCTGGGCCGCGTCGGAACTCGGCTTCCTGCTCGCGCCGACGCCGCTCGCCCAGTACGCGGCGTACACGTTCAGCCTGATCGTCGGGCTCACCACCGTCGGCGCGTGGCTGTACTTCTGCTCGGCGTACACCGGCCGGTCGTTCCACGCCGACCCGCGGTACCGGCGGCTCGCGGTCGCCGTCTACGCCGCCATCGTGGCCGTGAAGCTCACCAACCCGATCCACGGCCTGTACTTCACGACGGCCGTCGTGTCGGTGCCGTTCCCCCACCTGACGATC
Source organism: Haloferacaceae archaeon (assembly GCA_042219485.1). Taxonomy (GTDB): domain Archaea; phylum Halobacteriota; class Halobacteria; order Halobacteriales; family Haloferacaceae; genus CAZMLQ01. The sequence continues at coordinate 3,640 of JBDGPV010000015.1, read as the reverse complement.
CGGCACGGCGCCGCCCACTGGGTGGTGGCCGGCCTCTCGTACGCGCTCGTGGCGGTCGGGTTCTTCATGCTCTACGAGCTCTTCCTGGAGGCCGACTACGACACGCGGCCCCTGGCGGCGCTCGTGGCCGTCACCGGGCTCCCGGTGGTGTTCGACGTGATCGGGTTCGCGAGCGCGCGCCTGCTCGACTTCAACTACGAGCCCCTCGGGGTCGCCGTCTTCGCCGTGGGCGTGCTCTACGTCTTCGAGGACCGGTTCCTGGCCGTACAGCTCACCGACGGCGTCGACGACCCGGTCGTCTACCTCGACGACGAGGACCGGATCCGGGAGTACAACGGCGACGCCCGCCGCCTGTTCCCGGGCCTGTCGGGGGCGGTCGGCGAGCCGCTCGCCGAGGCCCTCCCCGAGGTGGCGGACCGCCTCGGAACGGACGATCCGGTCCTCGAACTGACCCGGGACGGCGAGCGGCGCTACGTCCTGCTCAGCCAGACCGCGTTCTCGCTCGGACAGGCCGACATCGGCCGGCTGATCGTGGCGACCGACGTGACGGCGACCGAACGCCGGCGGCGGGAGCTCTCCCGGCAGAACGAGCAGTTCGGCGACCTCGCGGTCGCGATCAGGCACGAACTCCTCAACACGCTCCAGGTCATCGACGGCTGGGTCGACGCCGCGGGCACCGCGCTGGACGACGGCGAGGTCGGCAGCGCCCGCGATTCGCTCCGCCGGGTGTCGCGGGCGGCCGACGGGATGGCCGACACCGTCGAGTCGCTCGCGCACGTCGCCGAGTGGGGGCAGTCCGTCGAGGGGACCGAGCCCGTCGCGTTCGAGGAGACCGCCGAGGCCGCCTGGGAGCGGGTCGAGACGGGTTCGGTCTCGCTCCGGGTCGAGGGCGACGGCGCCGTGGAGGCCGACCCGGGCCGCCTGCGGGCGCTGTTCCAGCGCGCGTTCGAGTTCGCCGCCGACAACGCGGACGCGACCGTCCGGGTCACCCTCGACGACGACGCGTTCGCGGTCGCCGACGACGGCGACCCCCCCGGGGAGGGCGACACGGAGGCGTTCTTCGCGTACGGGACCGCCGTTCCCGACGCCGACGCCGGCCTGTCGCTGGCGGCGCTCCGGACGCTCGCCGGCATCCACGGGTGGGAGACGGACGTCGACCGCGAGTACCGGGCGGGCACCCGGATCGTCGTGTCGGGGGTCCGGGTCGTCCGGCGGCCGGCGCGTCCGCCCTGACGGTCAGCGGTCCAGACAGCGGCGACAGAAGTTCCGCACCAGCTCCATGCCGGCCTCGGTGAGGACGCTCTCGGGGTGGAACTGCACGCCCACGTGGGGCCGCTCGGCGTGGCGGACGCCCATCACGACCCCGCGGTCGTCGTCGGTCCGGGCGGTCACCGACAGCGACGCCGGCACCCGTCCGCGCGCGGCGAGCGAGTGGTAGCGGCCGACCCGGATCCGTCCGGGCAGCCCCTCGAAGACCCCCTTGCCGTCGTGCACGACCGTCGAGGCCTTGCCGTGGACCACCCGCGGGGCCGGGTCCACGGCCGCGCCGTTTGCCGCACAGAGCGCCTGGTGGCCGAGACAGACCCCGAGCGTCGGCACCGCGAGGTCGGCGAATATCGGCACCGAGACCCCGGCGTCCTCGGGGGCGCCCGGTCCGGGCGAGACGACGATCCCGTCGGGGTCCAGCCGCCGGACGTCGTCGATCCCAACCGCGTCGTTGCGCCGGACGATCACGGCCTCGCGCGCGTCGTGTCCGAACCCGTCGAGCACCGCACCGACGTACTGGACGAGGTTGTAGACGAACGAGTCGTAGTTGTCCACGACGAGGACCGTCGGCGACGTCACCGGTCCACCTCCCTCCTCCCGTCCCCTTCCCCTTCCACTCCCGATTCCGCTTTCCCTCCCCGTTCCACCGCCAGGTCCCGTCCCTCCAGCGCCGCGTCGACGGCGTCGACGAGCGCCCGGCCCTTGTCGAGCGTCTCCTCGTACTCCGCGTCCGGGTCCGAGTCGTGGACGATGCCCGCGCCGACCCGGAGGTGGTACTCGTCGGCGTGCCGGACGAGCGTCCGGATGAGGATCGAGAGCGTCGCCCGGCCGTCGAATCCGAACAGGCCGACGCTCCCGGTGTACGGGCCCCGCCTCGTCGCCTCCACCTCGTCGATGATCCCCATCGTCCGCGGCTTGGGGGCGCCGGTGATCGTCCCGCCCGGGAAGGCCGCCGCCACCGCGTCGACGGTCGTCCGGTCGTCCCGGAGGCGCCCCTCGACCACCGAGACCAGGTGCATCACCTCCGCGTAGCGGTCGACCCGCCGGTACTCGCTCACCCCGACGCTCCCGAACCGGCAGACCTTCCCCAGGTCGTTGCGCTCCAGGTCGACCAGCATCGCGTGCTCGGCCCGCTCCTTCCCGTCGGCCAGCATGTCCGCCTCCAGCGCGGCGTCGATCGACCGGGCGGCGCCCCGGGGGCGCGTGCCGGCGATGGGTTCGGTCAGGACCCGGTCGCCCGTCACCGAGAGCAGGAGTTCCGGCGACGCGCTCACCAGGTCCACGCCCGGGAACTCCACCAGCGCCGAGTAGGGGGCGGGGTTGACCCGGCGCAGCGCGGCGAACGCCTCGACGGGGTGGACCGCCGCGGGGCCGCGGAGCCGCTGGGAGACGTTGGCCTGGAACGTCTCGCCCGCGCGGACGTGCGCCTTCACCCGCCGGACCCGCTCCCGGAACGCCTCGCGCCCGGCGTCGGAACCGAAGGTCGCGTGCCCGGCGTCGGCGGGCGGCGCCCCGACCGCCGGGTCGCCGTTTCGGATCGCGGCGACCAGGTCCCGGGCCCGCGCCACCCCGCGGTCGTACGCGGCGTCCGCGTCCGCACCGACCGTCGGGCAGGCACACACCCGGAGGTCGACGGGGCCGTCGCGGGGCTCCGGCCAGGCGGCCACCCGGTCGTAGATCCCGAGCTGGAGGAGCGGGAGCCCCCGGTCGTCGACCGTCGTCGCCGGCAGGTCCTCCAGTTCCCGGGCGGCGTCGTACGAGAGCCACCCGATCGCGCCGCAGGGGTAGGGCACCCCGCAGTCGCCGCGGACCAGCGACTCCCCGTCGATCGCGGCCGCGATGCCGCCGAGCGCGTCGTCCCCGACCGCCGCCCGCTCGACGAACTCGACGGGGTCGGTCGCGAAGTACCCCCACCCCGGCTGGCCGCCCGTGGTCTCCAGGTGGACCGACGGGCTCCCGTCGCGCGCCCGCCGGTAGGCCACGAAGGGGTCCGGGACGCGGTGGCGGACCTCGACCGGAACGCGGGCGCCGTCCGCGCCGCTCGCCGCCCGGCGGAAGGCGTCGCGATCGGTGACGAGTCGCACGGTCTGGCAAGGGCCGGCGTGACTAACCGGTTTGCGGTTCCACCTGCTGCCGGGTGACGCCCGGGAGTCGAGACGGATCGTCTCGATGCATACGATGGGTTCGGCGGAGCCCGTTTCGGGGCGCACGACTGGACCGCTCGGCGGGCGAACGTACCGCGTGCGGTCGTATCGGATTTCCGGCGCCGTGCTGCATACGGGGCCATATGCATCGTTTGGACCGTCCCGAGGACGGCCACTGATCGGATCGGTATGAAAACGGGTGGGGGAGCGGGATTGCAACGAGGTTCCCG
>JBDGPV010000086.1:0-11644 GCA_042219485.1 Haloferacaceae archaeon | reverse complement strand
AGGTCGTCGGGCGCCTCGTACTCCGCCTCCCAGTCGATGTACTCCTCTTTCAGCACCTCGCAGACGACCTGGCCGAGTTCCGTCAGCCCGGCGTTGATCGAGGAGACCGTCGACCACGAGTCGACCTCCGGGTGGAGGTCCCGCTGCTTCCAGTCCTCGGGGAGGCCGGGGGCGTGGTAGCCGACCCGGTCGGCGAAGGCGTCCCAGAAGAAGTCGAACCGCTCGATCAGGTCGAGGTCCTCGACGACCCGCCAGTCCGTCTCGTCCATCTCCGAGGTCGCCGCCCAGCGGTCGAACGCCTCCTCCCAGGCCCCATCCGACAGGAACGCCGACAGCTCCTCGCGCCGGTAGTCGGCGTCCCCGACGACCTCGGCGTCCTCGTACTCGTTGGGATCGATCGCCGACAGTTCCGGGGGGTCCGGCGTCTCCACGTCGAGGCTCATGGGCGGAGGTCGGAGGCCGGCGACCAAAAGGCTGCGGGGCCGGCCGGCGGGAGCGGAACGGACCGCCCCCCTCGCGGTCGGGTCAGACGTCGAACCGATCGACCAGGCGTTCGATCCGGGCGATCCGCTCGTCCACGGCCTCGTCCCTGAGCGCCCGTTCGCCGTCGGTCGGACAGGAGAGGTCGGGCACCGGCGTCGGGGTCCCCTCCCCGTCCAGCGCGACGAACGTGAAAAAGGAGGTCGTGGTCTCGCGCTCCTCGGCGGTGCGGGGGTTCTCCGCGTGCACGTCCACCTTCACCTCCAGGCTCGTCCGTCCGGTGTGGAAGACGTACCCCTCCACGACCGCGATCTCGCCGAGGTCGATCGGGCTGATGAAGTCGACGTGGTCCATCGACACCGTCACGCACCGGCGGTTCGAGAACCGCATCGCCGCGATCGCCCCGCAGACGTCCATCCAGTGGAGGACGGCGCCGCCAAGCGCCCGCCCCAGCGTGTTGGTGTCGTTCGGCAGGAGCAGTTCGGTCATCTCGGTGTGCGACTCGGCGAGGGTCGCGGTCCCGGTCCCGGCCCCGGTCATGGCCCACGGGTGGCGGCCGGCCGACTAAGTGGTGGCGGTCGGGCCGGTGAGCGGCGGCTGACGGCGGCCGGCGACAGCGGAGGGGGCCGGGCGATCGGAAGGGCGCGGTCGATCGGATGACGGCGACAGCGGAGGGGCGCAGGCAGTGGGGGTGATCGCGGGCGACCGTGGAGAAGCGGCCGGGGACGGCGCCGGCGAGCGACGGGCCGCGCGGGCGGCGCGGCGCCGCCGTTCGGCGCGGCCGGTCAGGGCTCGTCGTCCAGGTCCTCGAGTTCGATGCTGGACTCGGGCTGGCCGGCGGCGTCGAGCACCTCGTCGCTGACGGTGATCGGGCAGTCGATGCGGACGGCGAGCGCGACGGCGTCGCTCGGGCGGGCGTCGAAGACGTGCTTCCGGGGCTGGCCCTCGTCGTAGCGCTCGGCGTCGATCTTCGCGTAGAAGGTGCCGTCGGCGAGGTCGTCGATGCGGATGCCGTCGATGGCGCCGCCGAACTCGGTCACCATCTGGACGAGCAGGTCGTGGGTGAGCGGGCGCTCGAACGGTTCGCCCGACAGCCCCATCTGGATCGCCCGGGCCTGGTCGGCCGTGATGACGATGGGGAGGTACTCGTCGCGCGCGGAGAGTACGACCGCCGGGACGTTCGCCCCGGTCTCGTCGGCCCCGACGCCGATGCCCGCGACCTCGGCGGGATGGTCCATGACCCCCACTACGGGCGGCGGGTAGGAATAGCTACGGGGACGGACGACCGCCGCGGACGCGGGCGGCGTCGGGGCCCCGCCGTCTCAGGCCGCCCGCGCCCGGACGCGCCGGAGCGCGACGACCGCGCCGAGGACGAACAGCCCGCCGAGGAAAAAGAGGAGGCCGGGCGGGAGCCCCAGGCCCGCGTCCGCGGCGCCGGTCGCCCGCACCGCCTCGGCGCTCATCGACGCGTCGCCGCCTTGCGGCGCCGCCTGGCCGGCGCCGCCCAGGGTCGGGAGCCAGGCGCCGTCCCGGAGGAGGTACTCGACGAGCAGCGATCCGACCGCGAGGAGGCCGACGGCACCGAGCAGGCGGGAGAGCGCCGCGCGCAGCCCCTCCTCCCGCCGTTCGTCGCCGGCGAACACCACCAGCGGGCGGTCGGCGGGCGCGTAGACGTCCATCTCGCGGCCCTTCTCCGAGTAGACCGTGTCGACGACCGAGAGCAGCCCCGCGTCGTCCATCCGGTCGAGGTGGTACTGGGCGTTCTGGAGGCTGGTGTCCACCCGGTCGGCGACGCCGGACGGGGTGTCGGGGTCCTCGTGGAGCGCGGCCAGCAGGTCCCGGGCGGTCTCGGAGGAGAGCGCCGCGAGCACGTCGCCGGCCGCCTCGTCGTCGAGGCCCACGACTCGGGGGTCGTCGTCCTCGGCCGCGGAGACGTCCGGCGTGGAGGGCAGGAGGTCGACCATGCCCGGCGTTCGGGCCCGGCCGTCACGTATCTTTCTCTCCCCGCTCGATCACGGCGGCCCGGAGGTCGTTGACGTTCGTCCCCGTCGGCCCCGACCGGAGGATCGCCCCGAGGTCGGCCAGCGCCCCGCCGGCGTCGCTCTCCGCGAGGGCGGCCCGGGCCCGCCGGACAGCGTCCGGGTCGTCGAGGGTGGTCCCGTCCACGAGGCCGCCCGCGGCGTCGCTCCCCCCGTCGTGCCCGTCGGTGTCGGCGGCCGCGAGCGCGACCCGCTCGCCCAGGCCGCGGAGGTCGAGCGCCGCCGACAGCGCGAACTCCTGGTTCGGGCCGCCCGAGCCGTCGCCCCGAACCGTCACGGTGCACTCGCCGCCCGCGAGAACGACCGCCGGCGGATCGACGGGCGAGCCGGTGGCGTCGACCTCCGCGGCGACGGCGGCGTGGGTCCGCGCGGCCTCGCGGGCCTCGCCGCGCACCCGGGAGGAGAGGACGCAGGGCTCGTACCCCCGGTCCCGGGCCGCCGCGCTCGCGGCGTCGAGCGCGGTGTAGGCGCTCGCGAGGACGTGGTTCTCGACCCGGTCGAAGACGGGGTCGTCGGCGCCGGGGGTCTCCGGCAGGTCGCCGGCCGCCCCCCGCTCGAGCCGCTCCCGGACGGCGGCCGGCGGGTCGACGCCGTAGCGGTCGAGGACCGCGAGCGCGTCGGCGTAGGTCGTCGGGTCCGGCGCCGTCGGGCCGCTGGCGATCACCCCGAGGTCGTCGCCCACCACGTCGCTGAACGCCAGGCCGACGACCGTCGCCGGCGCGGCCAGCCGGGCCAGCCCACCGCCCTTCAGCGTCGAGAGGTGCTTGCGGACCGCGTTGAGGTCCTCGATGTCGGCCCCGGCGTCGAGGAGGGCGTCGGTGGTCTCGCGCAGCGCGTCGAGGCCGATCCCCTCGGCCGGCGCCGGGAGGAGCGCGCTGCCCCCGCCGGTCACGGCCACCAGGACGAGCGTCCGCTCGCCGGCCCCCTCGACCAGGTCCCGGACCCGGCGGGCGCTCTCGACGCCCGCGGCGCTGGGGACCGGGTGGTCGCCGGGCAGGCGCTCGACGGGGCCGGTCGCGTCGGTGGGGTCCGGCGTCACCACGGCGCCGGCCGCGAGGCGGTCGCCGAGGACCGCCGCCAGCGCGGTCGCCACGCCGTCGGCGGCCTTCCCGCCGCCCACGAGGACGACCCGGTCGAACGACGCGAGGTCGTAGGCGTCGCCGCCGATCCGCAGTTCGTCGCCGGACAGCGCGACCGACTCCGCGATCACCCGCTCGGGGCGGGCCGCCTCGATCCCGGCCCGGAGGCAGGCCAGCGCCGTCTCGCGGGCCGGCGTCGCGGCGAGGTCGTCGGCGTCCTCGAACATACCGGAGCGTCTCCGACAGGGGTAAAAAGCGTGCCCCAGTATCGCCGGCGATGACCGACCGGCCGGCCCCGGGTGACGACGCCGACGCGGCCGGGGCCGGCCGCGGACGGAACGGGGGGGCGACGGGGTCGGTCCGGGTGGTGGGGACCGCCCACGTCTCCGACGAGAGCGTCGCGGCGGTCGAGGCGGCCGTCGCGGAGGCGGACCCGGACGTCGTGGCGGTCGAACTCGACGAGGGTCGTTACCGGCAGCTCCGGGGCGGGGCGCCGGACGACATCGAACCCGCGGACCTCCTCGACGGGAACACGGTCTTCCAGTTCATCGCCTACTGGACGCTCTCGTACGTGCAGTCGCGGCTGGGCGAGCGGTTCGACGTGCGCCCGGGGGCGGACATGCTCGCGGCCGTGGAGGCCGCCGAGGAGCGGGGCATCGAGGTCGCGCTGGTCGACCGCGACATCGAGACGACCATCCAGCGGTTCTGGGCGCGGATGGGGCCGGTCGAGAAGCTACGGATGGCGAGCGGCCTGCTGTTCGGCGCGACCGACGGGCGGGTCGTCGGGGTGACGCTCGGCCTGCTCGTCGGCCTGATCGCCGGGCCGGTCGTCGGCCTGTTCGGCGGCGCCCTCGGTGTCACCGGCGCGCTGCTGGTCCGCGCGACCGGCGCGCTGCTGGTCGGCGCCGCGACGGGGCTGGCCGTCGAGCGGATCGTCGGCCGGGCCCGCGGGCCGGACGCGGGGCTGCTGGCCGGGGCGGCGGCGGGCGTCGCGGCCGGCGGCGTCCTCGGCGCGGGCCTGGGCGTCGCCGACGGCCTCGTGACGGCGTACCTCGGCGACGTCGCCGTCCGCGCCCTGGGGAGCATGACCCTCGGCGTGACAGCGGGGGTGCTCGTCGGCGGCGTCGTCGGCCTCCTCCTCCACGCCGCCGGCATCGGCGACCCCGACCCGGACGAGTTCGAGGGGATGTCGGCGGCCGACCTGACCGACGCCGACGTCGTGACCGCGATGATGGAGGAGTTCCGCCAGTTCAGCCCCGGCGGCGCCGAGGCGCTGATCGACGAGCGCGACGCCTACATCGCCCACCGCCTGGTCGCCCTGCGCGACGCCGGGGCGGACGTGGTCGCGGTGGTCGGCGCCGGCCACCGCGAGGGGATCGAGCGGTACCTCGCCGCCCCGGAGACGCTGCCGCCGATGGCGGATCTGACGGGGACGACCGGCCGGCGCCTGCCGTGGGGGAAGGCGATCGGGGTGGCCGTCTCGGCGGCCCTGATCGGCTTTTTCGTCCTGCTCGCCGTCGCCGGCGTCCGCGACGCCTTCCTGCTTCGCCTGTTCGGCGCGTGGTTCCTGGTCAACGGCGTCTTCGCCGCGGGGCTGGCCCGCCTGGTTGGCGCCCGCTGGCGCTCGGCGCTCGTCGGCGGCGCGGTCGCGTGGCTGACCTCGGTCAACCCCCTCCTGGCCCCCGGCTGGTTCGCCGGCTACGTCGAACTCCGGCACACGTCGGTCAACGTGAGCGACGTCACGCGGCTGAACGAACTGCTCTCCGACGAGACCAAGCCGATCCGGGAGATCGTCGCCGAGATGCTCGACGTCCCCCTCTTCCGGCTGATCGTCATCGTGGCGATGACAAACGTCGGGAGCATCGTCGCGAGCCTCCTCTTCGCGGCATACCTCCTGCCGGTCTTCGCGGCGGACCTCGGCGGCGTTGACGGCGTCGGGCGACTGATGGTCGAGGGCGCGCGCCGGAGCGCCGAGTTCCTCGCGCGGCTGGTCGGCCTCGGGGGGATGGTATGAGCCCCCCAGACGGCGTCGGCCTCCGGTTCGCCCCGGCCGAACTCCGGGACCTGGCGGTCGCGTGGCTGGCGCTCGGCGTCGCGTTCGCGGTGTTCTTCCTCGGCGGCGGGACCGCCCTGATCGGCCTGCTCGCGCGCGGCGGCGTCGGGGCGCTCGCCGCCGCGGTCGGGGTCAGCCTCGTCACCGCCGGCGTCGCCTTCCTCTGTCACGAGCTCGCGCACAAGGTCGTCGCCGTCCGGTTCGGCCAGGTGGCGGCGTTCCGGGCCGACTACGGGATGCTCTTCCTCGCGGTGATGAGCGCGCTCGTGGGCTTCCTCTTCGCCGCGCCCGGCGCGGTCCACCACCGCGGCCGGCTGACCCCCCGCGAGAACGGGCTCATCGCCCTCGCCGGGCCGGCGGTGAACGTGGCGCTCGCGCTGGCCTTCGCGCCGCTGGCCCTCCTCGGCGCCGCGACGGGGGGCGGCCTCCTCGAACTCGTCGGCGCGCGCGGCCTCGCGATCAACCTCGTCCTCGCCGCGTTCAACCTCGTGCCGTACGGGCCGCTGGACGGGCGGACCGTGCTCTCCTGGAGCCGGGCGGTCTGGGCGCTCGCCTTCCTCCCCGTCGCCGCCGTCGCCGTCTACGTCGTCGTCCTCCGCGGGGTCGGGTTCTGACGTCGGGGTCCGGCGCGTCCGACGGTCGCGGGCGGCGGGCGGATTCGGCGGACGCGTCAGCGCCCGTTCCGGTGGTCGTGGCCCAGGAACAGCGCGAGGGCGTTGATCGCGACGAGCGCCCCGAGGACCGTCGTCTCGCCGCCCGTCAGTCCCCCGTGGAGGAGGGGGAGGTAGGCCAGCGGGAGCAGTATCGACGCCCAGAACGACAGGAACCGGAGGGGGGCGAGGACCGACCGGCGGAGGGCGGCACGGAACCCGTGGACGGAGTCGGGCGCGTCCCGGACCGGTGACGACCCGGTCGGGGTGGAGGTGTTCGGCATGGAGGGGTTCACCATCCGCTCGTAGACCGGCCGGGGTCATATATGGTCCAGAGCGTTGGCCTCGTTTCACACCCTTTACGCGCGCGCCACGGCCCCGCGAGAGTCGGACGACGCGGGACGACACGGACGGAGACGTTTTATGTTGCCGCGTGAGGTTTCCTCGGCACGGACGGGGGGCGTCCGCCGGGACCGACCCGGTGGCCTTTTGCCCCGCGCCGCCGGGCGGGGGAGCATGACCGACGACGGGGACGGCGACACGACCGACGGCGGCGGGGGGGAGGGGCTCACCTACGCCGAGAGCGGCGTGGACATCGAGGCGAGCGAGGCGGCGACCGCGGCGCTGGTCGCCCAGGCCGGCGAGGGGGAGGGCGACTTCGCCGGCCTGCTCGACATCGGCGACCGGTACCTGGGCCTGGCGACGGACGGCGTCGGGACGAAACTGCTCGTCGCCGCGGCGCTCGATGATTACTCGACGGTCGGCATCGACTGCATCGCGATGAACGCCAACGACCTGGTGGCGGCGGGCGTCCGGCCGGTCGCGTTCGTGGACTACCTCGCGGTCGAGGAGCCCGACGAGGCGACCGCCGAGGCGGTGGGCGAGGGGCTGGCCGCCGGCGCGGAGCGCGCCGGGGTCGAACTCGTCGGGGGCGAGACGGCCGTGATGCCCGAGGTGATCGAGGGGCTCGACCTCGCGGGCACCTGCGCCGGACTCGCCGCGCCCGACGCGGTCTTCGAGGGGCGGGCCGAACCGGGGGACGCCCTCGTCGGGTTCGCCTCCTCGGGCATCCACTCGAACGGGCTCACGCTGGCGCGGGAGGCGGCGACCCGCGCGGGGGCGTACACGGACCCCTTTCCCGACGACGACTCGGGGCGGAGCGTGGGGGAGGTGCTGCTGGAGCCGACGCGCATCTACACGGACCTGCTCGACCCGATGCGGGCACACGGCGTCCGCGGCGCCGCCCACGTCACCGGCGGCGGGCTGACGAACCTCGAACGGCTCGGTGACCGGCGGTACGTCGTCGACGATCCGTTCGACCCCCAGCCGGTCTTCGGGTTCGTCCGCCGGGCCGGGAACGTGGCGCGCGACGAGATGTACCGCACGTTCAACATGGGGACGGGGTTCGTCGCCGCCCTCCCGCCCGCGCGGGCCGAGGGGCTGGCCGACGCCGCCGACGGGCGGGTGATCGGCCGGGTCGAGGCGGGGTCGGGCGTCGTCGTCGACGGCCTCGACCTCTAGGAGACCTGCGCGGCGAGGTCCGCCTCGGTGATGATGCCGACGGCCGTCCCGGCGTCCATCACGATCACCGCCTTGTGGTAGTCCAGCAGGCTGTCCACCTTCTCGACGGTTGCCTCGGGGCCGACCGAGGGGAACGGCTCGCTCATCACGTCGTGGACCGGCAGGTCGCCCGCGTCCTCGCCGGCGTGGCGGATGTCGCTGAAGCTGATCGCGCCCACGGGCGTGCCCGTCTGGAGCACGGGCAGCTGCGAGTAGGCCTCCTCCTCCATCAGCCGCTTTGCCTCCCGGACGGCGTCGTCCGGCGCGACGCTGATGACGTCCTCGTGCATCAGGTCCTCCGCCCGGACGACCCGCCCCTCGGCCTCGTCGAGCGCCTCGACGATCCGGCGGAGCGTCGAGAGCCGCGGGTCCACGTCGCCGCCCTCGATGCGGGCGATCAGCGGCTGGGAGACGTCCGCGGCCTCCGCGAGCTCGCTCTGTGTCAGGTCCAGTGCCTTCCGGCGCTCCCGGAGGTCCTGTTCCGTCGGCAGCCTCATACCGTCGAATTACCGTGGGTTATCCGAAAAGCTTTCGACCGGGCTACGCCCCCTCCCCGTCCTCCCCGCCCGTCCCGTCGGTCTCGACGACGTCGATCACGGAGAGCGGGACGTCGGCGAGCGCGCCCCCCACCTCGCTTTTGGCGATGCGGGCCGCGTGGGTCTCGCCGTCGGCGTCGAACACGTCGATCTCCAGCAGGAGGCCGACGAGGGCGGTGCCGGCGGCGACGAACGCGGAGTCGAACGGCTCGCCGCAGGCCGGGCACGGGGTCGCCCCGACCTCGACCTCGACGAACTCCTTGTCGGCCTCGTTGAGCCGCCGGCCGGCCTCGCTCACCGCGACCCCGACCGCGTCGTCGACGTTCTCGACGTCGCGCACCAGCCAGGCGGCCTCCATCGCCACGAGGTAATCGCTCATGGACCGACGTGGCGCGGCAGGGGGTCGAGTCTTGTGGTTCGGCGCCGGGCCTACCGGTCGACGAGTTCCGCGAGCAGCTCCCGGGTCGCCCGGCGCACGGCCGCCTCGCTGGACGCCGACGGCTCCCAGCCCGTCGCGGCGAGTTTCTCGATCGACAGGCGCATCCGCGGGACGTCGCCCCGCCAGCCCCGGTCGCCGCCCGCGTACTCGAAGTCGGGGTCGGCGCCGAACTCCTCGGCGACGATCTCTGCGATCCGGCGCACCGAGACCGTCGTCCGCGATCCGAGGTTGTAGGTGTTCAGCGGCTCGTCCGTGGCGCCGACGACGTGTCGGATGGCGTCGACACAGTCCTCGACGTGGAGGTATGACTTCTCCTGTCGTCCGTCGCCGAGGATGCGAAGGCGCTCCGGGTCGTCGCGGAGCTTCCCGATGAAGTCGGGGACGACGGTGCCGCGCTGGCGCGGGCCGACGATGTTGGCGAAGCGGAAGACCCAGGCGGTGAACCCGCGGGAGTGGGCGTACGTCGAGATCAGCCCCTCGTCGGCGAGCTTGCTCGCCCCGTACTCGCTGATCGGCTCCAGCGGCGCGTAGTCCTCGGGGGTGGGGCGGGGCGCCTCGCCGTAGACCGTCGACGAGGAGGTGAAGACCAGGTTCCGCACGTCGGCGGCCTCCATCCGTTCGAGGACGTTGTAGGTCATCCGGGTGTTCTCCTCGAACAGGCGACGCGGCTCCGCGTGGTCGGTGTCGGTGTGGGCCGCGAGATGGAAGACAGCGTCGAGGTCCGGCGTGATCACCCGCTCGACCGCCGCGGGGTCGGTCAGGTCCGCGCGCTCGAACTCGGCCGCCGGCGGGACCCGGTCGCGTTCGCCCTTCGAGAGGTCGTCGGCGACGCGCACGCTGGTCGCCGGGACGAGCGCCTCGGCCAGGTGCGAGCCGACCAGCCCCGCCCCGCCGGTGATCAGCACGCGCGCGTCCGCGAGTCGCATCGTCGGCCCGGACGACGCTGAGCGGCTAAACCGTTTCGGAGGCGGACGGCGGTCGACCTACCCGGCGTTTCCGGTCCCGGTGTCCCCGGCCGGCCCGTCCGGCCCGGCCCGCCGCCCGGTCAGCAGGAGGCTGCCGACGAGCAGCGCCGCCGCCGTCGGCACCAGCGCGCCGAAGGCCGTCAACAGGGTGCCGGTGGCCTGGACCCCGAGCACGAAAAGGACCGCCGGGCCACAGCAGGCCGTGCCCGAGAGCAGGCCGAGCGCGCCCGCGATCGGCCCGCTGCGGCTCCCCACGCCACACGCCGCGGGCGACCGGGTCGTGACGACGGCGACCGCGGCGTTCGCGGCCACGAGCAGCGCGAGCACGCCCCCGATCAGGAGGTTGAGGGGCGCGACCAGCCAGAGCACGGGCCCGACCGCGACCCGGGCGACGGGTTCGTAACTGAACGGCGACCGGGCCGCGAACGCCCGCGCGACCGGGTCGGGGACGACCAGCAGGCCGACGCCGCCGCCCCCGCCGAGCGTCAGGTGTCCCAGCGAGACCAGGTACAGGACCGGGTAGGCGACGAGCACGGCCAGGAACGTCAGCCGGCCGTCGCGGCGGTCCAGCGACCGGGCGAGCACACCCCGCGTCCGCCGGAGCGTCTCACGCATGGATGGCCGTTCCGGGGTAGAACCCCGCCCACGCGAACCACATCGCGTCGGTCGCCAGGACGCGGTCGAGGGGGAGCGCCTCCGGGGGGTGGCTCTCGCCGTCGACCCGGACGCCGCCGTCGGTCGCCTCGACGGGCCGCCCGTCGGGGTTCGCGTAGACGTACCCGGCGTCGAGCGCGGGGTCGTGGACCGCGACGTGCGGCGCCCCCCCGAGGTCGCCGGCGACGACGCCCGCCTCGCGGAGCCGGTCCTTGCCCCAGGCGGCCGCCCCGTCGGCCGTCCGCGCCCCGACGACCACGTCCTTTGGGTGGCGGCGGCCGTCGTCGTGCAGCCGGGGGTAGAGCACCTTCCGGTTGGCGTAGTAGCCGTTCTTCGGGTTGTACTGCCCGTACGGGTCCCGATCGTAGTCCCGGACGTAGCCGGTGTCCGTCGAGAGGATCCCCGACCGGGGGTGGGCCGCCCGCCAGCGCCCGAACGTCGTCCAGACGACGCGGAACTCCCGCAGGCTCCGCCCCCGGCGGTCGCCCGCGATGGCCCGGCCGAGCACCTGTGGCCACCGGCTGTCGGTCGCGCGGTCGTACATCACCAGGTTGCTGTTCAACAGGTCGCCCGAGACGCCGAAGGTGGTGTCGCCCCGGTAGAACCCCATCGCGGTGCCCGTCAGCGGGCAGTAGGTGACGCTCACCGGGACGCCCCCGACGGTGTCGTTGGCGATCTCGTGCCAGACGAGGACCTTCTGCGGGTACGCCCGGGGGACCCCGTTGACGACGAGGCCGAACACCGGATCGCCGTCGGCGAGGAAGTCCGCGTCGGGGGCGGCGACGACGGAGGGGTCGTCGATCGCGGGGATGCGATCCTTGCCGACGACGTCCTCGACCGCCGCCCGGAGCGACTCGGCCGACCCGGGAATCGGCAGCGCCTCCCGGGACAGCGGCGGCGTCCCCGTCGTCGGAACCCCCTCCGGCGGCGGGCCGGCCGACTGCACGGGCGCGCCGCCCCCCTCGTCGCCGCCATCGTCGCCGTCGGCCCCGGCGCCGCCGAGGCTCACCGGCGACCCGGCACAGCCGGCCAGCCCGACCGCCGCCCCCAGCCCCGCGAGCCACCGCCGTCGCGTGGGATGCCGTCCCATACCACCGGTACGCGGGACGACCTCTAAAGCCTGGAGCGGCGGTGCGCGGGCGGCGCACAGGGAGTCCGCCCGGCGGCGGGTGCCGGTCGGCCCCGCCCC
>JBDGPV010000044.1:0-11676 GCA_042219485.1 Haloferacaceae archaeon | reverse complement strand
CGGGCGACCCGGTCAGCCCGCCCGCCGGTGGGCCAGAGCGATGCCCGCGGCGCCGGCGAGCGGCGGGGCGAGGCCGGCGGCCCGGGGCAGGGCGTACAGCGCGGCCACGAGCGGCGCCGCCGGGCCGCCGGGGATCCGCTCGAACGCCGCCGGCGAGGCGATAAGGAGGCCGACGTACAGCGACCCGAGGAACGCGTAGCCGGCGAGGGCCAGCGCCGCGTCGTACCGGGGGTCGCCGCCCCCGCCGCGGCGGTGCCGCCGGGCGACCAGGAGCGTCGGGGCGAGGACGGGCCCGACGACCAGGAGGCCGACGACGACGAAGAAGGCCCGCGAGAGGGTGAGCGTGCCGCCCTCGACGCCGGACGTCGCCGCGATGAGCCCGATCACGCCGGCGGCGAAGAGGACCGCGACCGCGGCGACGACGACGGCGCTCACGGCCGCGTACGAGCGGAACAGCCACGAGTCGCTCGTCCGAAGCGCGTATGGGAAGGCGCCGACGACGCCGCGGTAGCCGTCCGCCATCGGCGGCGGTAGGCGGCCGCGGGGATTAAGCGCCCCGTTTCCGGACCCGGGCGACCGGCAGGGGAACGACCGGCGTGGAGGGCGACCGGCAGGGGGACGCCCACGCGGTAGATTCTTCCCCCGCCCGGCCGCGTCCTCGGTATGCGAGTCGATATCGGGAACGCGCTGGACGGGGTGGCGACGCCCGGCGTCCCCCGGGCGGCGCTGGACCGCCTGGACGACCGGGTGGCCGACGCCCACGAGCGCATCCGGCGGGGGCGACGCGAGGGGGCGTTCGGGTACGCGGCGCTGGACCTCCCGGAGCGGACCGACCCCGACGCGATCAGGCGGGTCGTCGGCGGGTTCGAGGATCCCGAGGTGGTCCTGACGGTCGGCATCGGCGGGAGCGCCCTGGGGGCGGCGACGGTCGCGGCCGCGCTCGACGCCCCCGACGGGCCGGCGTGGTGCGCGCTCGACAACGTCGACCCCGCGCGGACCGCGTCCGTGGTCGACGGCCTGCCGCTCGACCGCACGGTGGTGAACGTCGTCTCGCGCTCCGGGGCCACCGCGGAGACGCTGGCGAACTTCCTGGTCGTCCGGGACGCGATGGCGCGGGCGGGGGTGGACTGGGCGGAGCGGACGGTCGTCACCACGGGCCCGGAGGGGCCCCTCGCGCGCCTCGCCGACCGCCGCGGCCTCGCGCGGCTCCCGGTGCCCGACGGCGCGCCGGGACGGTTCTCCGTGTTCTCGCCGGTCGGCCTGACGCTCGCGGCGTTCCGCGGCCACGACCTCGACGCGCTGCTCGCGGGGGCCCGCGGGGCGGCCGACGGCCTCGCGGGGTCGCTGTTCGAGACGCCGGCGTACGCCTACGGCGCGACCTGCTACGCGCTCGCGCAGCGCGGCGCCGCGAGCAACGCCGTGATGCCGTACGCCGAGGCGCTGGAGACCTTCGCCGAGTGGTTCGCACAGCTCTGGGCCGAGAGCCTCGGAAAGGACGGCCTCGGGCAGACCCCGATCCGTGCGCTCGGCGCCACCGACCAGCACTCCCAGCTCCAGCTCTACCGCGCCGGGCCGCGGGACAAGCTCGTGACGCTCGTCAGACCCCGGGAGCGGCCCGACCGGCCGATCCCGGCCCCGGCGGACGGCGAGGGGGGCGGCGCCGGCGCCGACGGGGCGGACCTGGGTGGGCTCTCCTACCTCCCCGGGTCGTCGCTGGGCGACCTGATCGACGCCGAGTTCCGCGCGACGGAGGCCAGCCTCGCCGCGGCCGACCGGCCGACCGTCCGGGTCGAGGTGCCGCGGGTCGACGAGCGCTCGCTCGGGGCGTTGCTGTACGGGATGGAGGCGGCGTGCGTCCTGTACGGCGAGCTCCTCGGCGTCGATCCGTTCACCCAGCCGGCGGTCGAGTGGGGCAAGCGGGCCGCGCGGGGGCTGCTCGGCGGGGGGGACGAGGCCGCGGCCGCCGCCGCGGAGGCGGTCGACCGGGAGACGACGGAGCTGATCGTGGAGTAGGCGACCGGAGGGTCTATCCGCCGCGCGCGCCTACTCCGGGTATGGCGAACGAGGGGGGTGGCCTCGATCCGACCGGCGGCCGCGGCCTCGTCCTGGCCCGGGCCATCATCGTGGTGATCGTCGCGTTCCTCTCGGCGCTCGTCCTGGCTGGCGTGACCGTCGGCCTCCTCCGATCGGCCGGCCTCGGACGCAGCATGGGGGTCGAGATCGGCCTCACCGTGGTGCAGTTCCTCGGGTTCGGGATCGGCCTCGGCGCGTACCTCCATGTCGCCGACGACTGGGACCTCGTCTCGGAGCACGTCCGGTGGCCGTCGCGCCGCGACGCCGGCTACGCGGTCGCGGGGCTGGCGGTGCTGCTGGGCGCCGCGGCCGCGGTCGGACAGCTCCTGTCGGCGCTCGGGGTCGAGGTGGCCCAGAACCAGGCGGTCGCCATCGGGCGGGAGAACCCGGCGTTTTTCCTCTACATGATCCCCGTCTCCGTGCTGCTGGTCGGGCCGATGGAGGAGCTGATATTCCGGGGCACCGTCCAGGGGCTGCTCCGGCGGGCCTGGGGCCCCGCCGCCGCCGTCGTCGTCGCCAGCGCGCTGTTCGGCGTGGTCCACTGGGTGGCCCTCCTGGGGACCGGCTCGAAGGTCAGCTACGTGGCCATCGCCGCGGCGCTCGGGCTGATCCTGGGGGCGGTCTACGAACTGAGCGACAACCTCGCCGTGCCCGCCGCGGTCCACGGCGCGTACAACGCGGTGCTGTTCGGCGTGCAGTACGCGATGGCGACGGGCGCGATAGCGTAGCGAGTCCCGCGGCTGGATGGGCGCCGCGGAGTCACGCCGGGTTCTTCCGGGTCAGCTCCGAGCCACAGATCGGACAGCGGTCCCGGCTGTCGTCGAACTCCCGGCCACAGCCCTGACACTGGAAGCGCCAGTCCCGCCGTTCGTCGATGCCGTCGCGCGCGATGACCTCGACGTCGATGCCGAGCCGGTCGGCGACGTTCTGCATCGCGTAGTCGTCGGTCACGAGCGTCGCGTCGAGTTCGAACGCGGCCGCGAGGAGCCGCACGTCGGTCTCGGAGAGCTCGCCGCCGTCGCCCGTCTCGCCCGCGGCCCGCCGCACCCGGTCGGCGGCCTCCTCGGCCGGGATGTGGATGTGCATCCCCGACCCCTCCATCGCCTCGAACCGGAAGGCGTGCTCGCCCTCCAGCTCCTCGGCCACCATCGGGATGGACGCCGTGGGCTCGTCGGTGTGGTACTCGTGGATGAACGCGGACGCGTCGAGAACCTGCATCGGCGCGCTCACCGCTCGATGACGATGTAGTCCTTCACCGCCTGCACGCGGCTCACCGGCACGTGGAGGCGGCCGGCCTCGTCGAGGGGGAACTGCGAGGCGTCGACCGGGAACTCGTCGTCGGGGGTGACGAGGAGGTCGTTCAGCGACCCCGTCTTCAGGTCCATCGTGATGTTGTACAGCATGCCGAGTTCCGTCCCGTCGTCCCCCATGACGGACTTGCCCGAGAGGTTCTCGGCGAGTATGTCGACCATAGGGGGCGTATCGGGGGGAGTACCATAAACGCCACGGGGCCGCGTCGGCCGGCCGTCCGACGTCGAGCGGGCGGTGACGGACTGCGGACGGCGGCGGGCGAGGAGCGACGGACGGCAGGCGGTGATGACGGACGACGGCGGGCGACGGCGGCCGGCGGGGCGTCGGAAGCCGGGAGCGACGGCGGGCGGCGACCGGGAGGACCGGCCGTCCCTTCACAACAGTTAATTGCGGCCCGGGAGTTGGTGCAGTCACGGACACGGTTCTGGGGTGGCACGAATGTCAGAGATGGAGACCGAGGAGGCCGAAACGCTTCGCACCCCGATCGTCGCCGTCCTCGGCCACGTGGATCACGGCAAGACGACGCTGCTCGACCGGATCAGGGGATCGGCCGTCGGGGAGCGCGAGGCGGGCGCGATCACCCAGCACATCGGGGCGACGGCCGTCCCGCTGGAGACCATCTCCGAGATCGCCGGCGGCCTGGTCGACCCGGACGACTTCGACCTGCCCGGCCTCCTGTTCATCGACACGCCGGGCCACCACTCCTTCTCGACGCTGCGCTCCCGCGGCGGGGCGCTCGCGGACATCGCGATCCTGGTCGTGGACGTGAACGACGGCTTCCAGCCCCAGACCGAGGAGGCGATCGACATCCTCGCACGCACCGGCACGCCGTTCGTGGTCGCCGCCAACAAGGTGGACGCGACGCCGGGGTGGAACCCCGAGGAGGACGCCCCCGTCCGGGAGAGCCTCGACCGGCAGAGCGACCGCGTCCGCTCGACGGTCGAGGAGCGCCTCTACGAACTCATCGGCGACCTCTCGGACGCCGACTTCGCCGCCGACTTCTACTGGCGGGTCCAGGACTTCCGCGACAACGTCGGGGTCGTCCCGCTCAGCGCGATCACCGGCGAGGGGATCCCCGACCTCCTGGCGGTGCTGATGGGGCTCTCGCAGCGGTACATGCGCGACGAGATGGCCGTCGATCCGGCCGGCCCCGGGGCGGGAACGGTACTGGAGGTCACCGAGGAGCGGGGGTTCGGGGCCACCCTCGACGCGGTGCTGTACGACGGCCTGATCAGGGAGGGCGACCGGATCGTGGTCGGGGGGACCGACGCGCCGATCCGGACGGAGGTGCGCGCGCTCCTCAAGCCCCGGCCGCTGGCCGAGATCCGCACCGAGAAGCGGTTCGAGCGCGTCGAGTCGGTCTCGGCGGCCGCGGGGATCAAGATCGCCGCGCCCGACCTCGACACGGCGATGGCCGGGGCGCCGATCCGGGTGGTCCGCGACCGGCCGATCGAGGACGTGATCGCCGAGGTCGAGGCCGAGATCGCCGAGCTCACCGTCGAGACCGCCGACGAGGGCGTCGTCGTCAAGGCCGACACCCTCGGATCCCTGGAGGCGATCGCGAGCGCGCTCGCGGACGCCGAGGTGCCCGTCCTCCGGGCCGAGGTCGGCGACGTCGCCCCGCGGGACGTCGCGGTCGCCTCGACCGCGAACGAGCCCGAACACAGGGTCATCCTCGGGTTCAACGTGGAGGTGCTCGCCGACGCCGAGGCGGAACTCGAGGAGTCGGAGGTGGAGCTGTTCCGCGACGACGTGATCTATCAGCTCGTCGAGGAGTACGGGGCGTTCGTCGAGGAGCGCCGCGAGGCCCAGCAGCGGAACGTGCTGGAGAAGATCGCTCGTCCCTGCCGCTTTCGGATCCTCCCGGACCACGTCTTCCGCCAGTCCGACCCCGCCGTCGTCGGCGTCGAGGTGCTGGACGGGACGCTGCGGAACAACCACCACGTCGTACAGTGGCGGGGCGACGAACCCGAGCGGATCGGCCAGCTCTCGGGCATCCAGGAGCAGGGCGAGGACGTCGAGGAGGCGCGGCGCGGCGACCGGGTGAGCGTCGCCATCGACGGCCCGACGGTCGGCCGCGGGATCGACGAGGGCGACGAGCTGTGGGTCGAACTCCCCGAGAAACACGCCAAGATCCTCGAACAGGAACTGACCGAGGACATCCCCGACGACGAGCGGGCGGCCCTGCGGACGTACCTCGACAAGCACCGCCAGCGCGACCCGTTCTGGGGCAAGTAGCCCCGCGACGCCGCGGTGTCCGCCTTCCCGCGCCGTCCATAAGTTATGAAAGGGTTACTCATCGGGTCGAAAGAATCCCGAGACAACCGCCAACGAACCGTTACCGAACCGCCAGACAACCGCCCCCAACTCTTCAGTAACGTTTTAGTTGGACCGGCACGTAGGCGGAATCGAGGTGAGTGCCGTGAGCGTCCGCGGGGTCCCTCCGGTCGGCGGCATCGCTCGTGACAGCCGACTGTCCCGGTACGACCTCTATCTCCTCCTCCTGCCGGTGCCGTTGCTGGTCGGGGCGGTTGCGGGGCTCACGACCGCGATGCCGGTGCCGTACGGCGCCGGCGCGGGGGCGCTCCCCTCGGCGCTCGTGCTCTGTTACGGCCTCTTCCGCGACGCGCCGACGGTGGCGGCCGACGCGCTCGACCGGCACGGCGCGGCGGCCGACGACTAGCGGAGTCGCGCGCGGATCCCGATGCCGGCCTCCACGAGGAGGGTGCCCGCCGCGACGACCAGCGTCGCGAGCAGGAGGGCGGCGTCGACGGCGGTCGCCCACGGCGGCAGGGTGTAGAGGAGGCCGTGGAGGACGAGCGGCGGGACGAGCGCGACGAACCGGTAGCCGAGCGTCGAGACGGCGGCGAGCAGGACGCCGCCGGGCCGGTCGGGGCCACCGGCGTCGGACGCGGACGCGTCGGCGGCCGGGCCGGGACCGACGGTCGCGTCGTCGATCGACGTGTCGCCGTCCGCGATCGGGTTGCCGGGACGGCGCGACCGGAGGCCGAGCGTCGTGGCGTCCGCCCCGCCGGCGCTCTCGTCGCC
Source organism: Haloferacaceae archaeon (assembly GCA_042219485.1). Classification (GTDB taxonomy): domain Archaea; phylum Halobacteriota; class Halobacteria; order Halobacteriales; family Haloferacaceae; genus CAZMLQ01. The sequence goes on along the minus strand of JBDGPV010000044.1, from coordinate 5,244 downwards.
GGTCCCCAGGAGTTCGACGTCGTAGCTCCCGTCCGGGACGGGGAGCGACCAGGCGACCCGCCCCGCCGGGGTCACGCTCAGGAGCCGGCCGCCGTGGGTGTCGGCGACGAGCGTCCGCCCCGAGGGGAGCCGGTCGGCGTCCCGGGGCCACTGCAGCGTCGCGTCCCGCCAGACCCAGGTCCGCTCCCACGAGCCGTTCGTCCGGCGGTACTCCACCAGCCGGTTGTTCTCGCTGTCGGCGACGACGACGGCCGGGCCGCCCCGGTCGGCCGGGATGTAGTCGGGGTTGTGGGCCTCGTACAGCGTCCCGTGGGCGTCGTCGGTGCCGAGCGTCCAGTTCGGCTGGATCCCCTCGCCCGGTTCGACGAACACCACCTGGTCCTGGTTGCGGAGGCTGACCATCACGCGCCCGTCCGGCAGCCGTTCCACGTCGTTGAGGTGGGTCCAGTCGCGGGGGTAGGCGCCACCGCTCCCGGGGGCGTACGCCTCCGAGACCCGCCACTCCCAGGTCACCGCGCCGGTCGTGGTGTTGAGGACGTAGACCCGGTCGGGGAAGCTGATGTCGGCGACGAGGAACGCCGAGTCGTTGATCCGGTCCACGTCGTGGATCTGGGTCGAGCCGTTGCGCGGGTGGACCCGCGAGTGGAGGCGGGTCACCTCGCCGGTCGTCAGGTTCGCCCGCTCGATGACGTTCCGCAGGCACCGCGACCCGTCGCACGCGCCCGGGGGCGCCCCGTCGGACGCGACGTAGGTGACGGTGTGCTCGCCAGCGGGACTCGGGTCCACGTCGTGATAGAGCAGCAGCGAGTCCTCGTGGTAGACGACGTTCCCGTCGGCGTCGTACGCGACGATCGCCCCCGGGCCGACGCCGTCGATGGTCGCGACGAGCGCGGGGTCGGCGGCGCCCGGTTCGGTCCCGGCCGCCGCGCCCGTCACCGGGTCGTACGTCAGCGCCGAGTGGCCGGCCGAGAGGGCCGTGAGGAGACAGAGGACGAGCACCGCGACCCGGAGCGCCCGGCGCGCCCGGCGCGCCGCCGGGGTGGCGAGGGGCAGGGCGGAATCCCGGAGCCGCCCGATCACTCACGGCCTCCCGGCCCGGACGGGCCGACCGCGGGGGTCGTCGCTCGTGGAGGGGGGTTCCCGGACCGGGAGGGGGCGCGTCGGGGGCCACGCGGGGGGCGCCGCGGGGATCGGAGCATCCGCTCGGCGGCTGGAACCCGCACGAAGATAACGGTGGCGGACGCCGACCCCCGGGCGGGTCGCGGGCCGCCGGTCGTCGGTCCGGGACCGGCCGTTTGCGCCGACGCCGGTGGCGGCTGCGACCGTGCTACCGGGCGGTGGGGGTGAGGTCGTCGCCGACGGCGTTCATCACCTGCAGGGCCGCGCTGGCGGCCAGGCCGCGCGCGACCTCCTCGCGGTCCTCGTCGCCCATCCCGTCGCCGACGTCGTCGCGGTCGGGCGTGAGCCCCGCGCTGACGGGCTGGCCGACCGGCGGCCGGACGGCGACGGTCGCCTCGATGCCGCGGGCGCCGCGGCTCACCTCCGATCCGACGGCGTAGCCCTCGGGGAGGTACGTCCGGGCCCGGGCGACGATGCCGGTGACCTCCTCGCGGAAGGCCCTGAGCTCCTCGCTGGATACGTCGTGGTCGTCGGCCGGCCGACCGGCGTCGACCGCGCCGGGCGCGCCGGCGTAGGGAGTGTTGCCGTTCATTCGAGTCGACCGATGTAGGGGAAGGCGGATCAAAAAGCCAGCGTTCCGGGCAGGAACCGGCGGAGCAGCCGGAACGTGGCGGGGAGTCCGGGCCCGGGAAGGGGGACCGGAGCGGGGCCGGAACCGAACGGGGCCGGGACCGGGAGCCTCAGTAGTGGTAGTCGGTGACGCCGGGGACCGACCCCTCGCCCTCGCCGTTCTCGATCTTCTCGTGTGCGTCCTCGAAGTCGGCCTGGGTGACCACGGTGCGCTCGTCCCGGATGGCGAACATCCCGGCCTCGGTGGCGAGCGCCGCGATGTCGGCGCCGGAGTAGCCGTCGAGGTCGGCGGCCAGCGCCCCGTAGTCCACGTCGTCGGCGACGTTCATGTCGCGGGTGTGGATGCGGAGGATGACCTCCCGGCCCTCCCGGTCGGGCTTTGGCACCTCGATGAGGCGGTCGAACCGGCCGGGCCGGAGGATCGCCTCGTCGAGCATGTCGAACCGGTTGGTCGCGGCCATGATGCGCACGTCGTTGCGCTCGTCGAAGCCGTCCATCTCCGAGAGCAGCTGCATCATGGTGCGCTGGACCTCGGCGTCGCCGGAGGTCTTCGACTCGGTCCGCTTGGAGGCGATCGCGTCGATCTCGTCGATGAAGATCACCGCCGGCTCGCGCTCCTCGGCGAGGTCGAACAGGTCCCGGACCAGCCGCGAGCCCTCGCCGATGAACTTGCGGACGAGCTCCGAGCCGGCCATCTTGATGAAGGTGGCGTCGGTCTCGTTGGCGACGGCCTTGGCGAGCATCGTCTTGCCCGTCCCGGGCGGCCCGTGGAGCAGGACGCCCGACGGCGGGTCGACGCCGACCTCCCGGAACTGTTCGGGGTCCTCCAGGGGGTCCTCGACGGCCTCGCGCACCTCCCGGATCTGCTCGTCGATGCCGCCGATGTCCTCGTAGCGCACCTCCGGGGAGGTGTCGATCTCCATCGCCTGCGCGCGCGCGTCGGTCTCGTCGTCGAGGGTCGCCTGGACGGCGAAGGAGTCGTTGACGGCGACGCGATCGCCCGGCTCGAGCTCGGATTCGAGCTTCGGGGAGATCTCGGTCAGTACCTCCTGGTTGTTGCCGTGCTGCTTGATGATCGCCCCGTCGTCCGTGATCTCCTCGACCGTCGCGACGTACAGCGACGAGGTCTTGAGCGCCTCGTTGCGACGCTTCAGCCGGTCGACCTCCTCGCGGAGTTCGTCGCGGCGCTCGTCGGCGTCCGAGAGCCGCTGGTCGAGTTCGCGGTTCACCTTGACGATCCGCTCGTAGTGGCGGCGGATCGCCTCCAGCCGCTCCGCGTCCGACATCTCCGGGTCGAGATCGAGCCGGGGTCTGTCGGGTAACGACGGGCTCCGTGACATCTAGGGTGACGGTTTGGGACGGGTAGTATTGTGCCTTTGGGTCCCGGGCGTTGGGGCCGTCGAGCGCGCGACGGGACGGCGGGGCCGACGAAGGGAACGGAACGGAGAGGAGGCGGCCGCTCACGACCGCCGGGCGAGCGCCGCGGCCCCGAGCAGCGCCGCCAGCCCGGCCCCGACGCCGAAGCCGGGCGCCGAGCCGCCGCTCCCGCCACCGTCGCCGCTGCCGCCGTCACCACCGTCGCCGCCGTCGCCGTCGGCGGGCGCGTACGTCACCGCGAATCCCTCGAGGTCGGTCCCCGGCGCCCACCGGACCGTGCGCCCGTCGCGCGCGGTCGGCGAGGGCGCGGCGTCTACGACCTCGTAGCCCTCCGGGCCGGTGATCACCAGCGCCCGGTCGGGGTCGTAGCCGTCGGCGAACGGCGTCGTGACGACGAGTTCCCCGTCGTTGGTGGCGGCCAGCCCCCGCCAGTCGACCGAGAGCCGCACGACGCCGACGTCGTCGTCGGTCGTCGTCAGGTCCACGCTGCCGGCCGTGACGGACATCGAGCGTCCGGTCGCCTCCTCGGAGGCGTTCGCCACCCGGGAGAGCCGCTCGCGGAACCGGGAGAGCGTCGCCTGGCGCGTCGATTCGCTCCCCTGTAGCTCCTCGAACGCCGACCGTTCGGCGTCCGTCGTCAGGTCGTAGGTCAGCCGGAGCGTCACCGTCGCGGATCCGTCCTCGTCGAGGTCGACGACGAGCGCCGGGTCCGGGTGGGCGGCGCTCGCCGGCGCGGCCGCGCCGGCGACGAGCAGCAGGACGCCCGCAGCGACCAGCCACGTCCGCGTCGTCATGGTCGAGGGGATGCGCGCGCGTTCATAAAACCCACCGTCAGGGCCGGCCGCCGGAGCCGCCGCCGGCTCCGCTACCGTTGCCGTCCCCGTCCGTTCCGGATCCGGAGCCGCTACCGCTCCCGGAGCCGGAACCGGAGTCGGAAGCCGAGCCCGAGCCGGACCCGCCGCGGTCGGGCGTCTCGGTGGGCTGACCGCCGCCGGCGGTCGCGTTCCCGCCGGCCTCAGTCGCGTTTCCGGCACCGTCCTCGGGCGGCCCCCGCCGCTCGGACGCGCCGTCCGAGGCATCGGCAGCCACGGAGGGCCCGGCGATGCTCCGGGCGATCTCGGAGACCTCGGGGCCGGTCAGCTGCTCCGCCCGCTCGGCGAGCGTCCGGATCGCGGTCGCGTTGATCCCCTTCGCCTCGAGCGTCTCGTTGGGGAGGCCCTCCGAGACGTTCGCCGAGCGGTCGATCAGCCGCTTCGTGTTGTTGGTCCGGACGGCGAGCACCGCGATCCGGTTGCGGTACTCGGCCGTGCTGATGCTCCCGTTCTCGTGGGACTCGTTCAGCTCCTCCTTGCGCTGCTCGAGGGCTCGCAGCCGCTCCTCGATCTCGCCGAGGCGCTCGGCGACCACGTCGGCCTTCGCCTCGTCGGTGGCGGCCTGTGCCACCCGGATGCCGAACGTCCGGTTCTCGATCTCGCCCTCGACCTCGGCCTCCTGCACGCCGACGACCCCTTCGAGCAGGTCACCGGGTGCGGTGGCGTTCTCGTCCGGGCCGTCCGGCGTCTCCGTCGGCGTCGGGGTGTCGGTCCCCCCGTCCGTCGTCGCGGTCTGTGCCAGGCCGGCCGTCGGGACGGCTCCCAGCGTCCCGACGACGACCAGCGCCGCCAGCAGTACCGTTGCGGTTCGTTGCATCACGTCCCACCGATCGGGGGCAACCCATATAATCGCGGGCGACGCTCGCGCGGGATCAATTCCGATTAAGCCGGGTTAACCGGCCAGGGAGTCGTGGGACGGGAGTCGCGGGCGAGGGCTGTCAGGCGGCCCCGTCCCCGACGAGTCCGGCCAGGTCGTCCAGGCGCGCCCGGTATCGGTCGACGGCCGCCTCCACGTAGCCGGCGTCGGTCACGTCCACGCCGGCCCGCTCCAGGACCTCGACCGGGTAGGCCGAGCCGCCCATCTCCAGGGCCGACAGGTAGTCGTCCGCGGCGTCGGCCCCCTCCGCCGTGATGCGGTCGACGATCGCGCTGGCGGCGGAGATGCCCGTGGCGTACTGGTAGACGTAATAGCCCATGTAGAAGTGCGGGATCCGCATCCACTCGCGGTCGATCCGGTCGTCGAGGG
>JBDGPV010000091.1:0-12167 GCA_042219485.1 Haloferacaceae archaeon | reverse complement strand
CGCCGGACGAGATGGCGATCCAGCGGTACGATGCGGCGACGGACGAGTGGGAGACGTTGGAGACGACGGTCGAGGAGGCGGAGGGTGGCGCGACGCTGGTGGTCGAGGTCAACGAGTTCTCCGTGTTCGCGGTGACGGAGCGACCGACGACGGCGACGGCCACGACGGCAGCGTCGACACGGACGCCGACCGCGACGCCGACGCCGACCGGGACGGCGACCGCGACGCCCGTCGCCACGCCGACGCCGACCGGGACGGCGACCGCGTCGACGGCGACGCCGGCGCCGGCGGAATCCGGTACGACGGAGGGCGATAGCGCCGGGTTCGGCGCGGCGCTGGCCGTGGGCGCGCTCCTGCTCGCCGGGCTGCTGATCGCCGGACGCGAGTGACCGCGACGCGCCCGCGTCCGGGCCACGGGCGCCGCCGGCGGCACGACCGTCCGGGGCTCGTGGGGGCCGCCACGACCGCCGCGGGGACGGGGTGCCTACTCCAGCGCCGCGGGCTCCTCGTCGGCGTGGGCCCGGACCCACAGTTCGCCGATGCGCGAGAGCCGCGTCCGGTAGGACTTGCCGTGCTCCTCGCGCTCGATGTAGCCCTTCCCGCCGGGGCCCAGCCGGTCGACGTTGTAGATGACCTTCGACCGGAAGCTGTCGGTGTACTCCTCGTTCAGTTCGTCGGCGAGCGCCTCGGCGAGTTCCGAGACGGACTCGAACTCGCCGTGCTCGCCGAGCTGGAAGAGGATGACCTCCTCGAACGGCTTGACGTTCGAGAACGACGCGACCGGGAGTTCGACGATGTGGTCGTCGCCGATGCGCTTGGCGCCGACGGTGGTGCCGCGCTCGTCGAACTCCTCGAGGACCCCGTCGGCGGCGGCGAGGCGGGCGGCGAGGCGGTCGCGGTCGGCCGAGACGGTCACGCCCCCGGCGTCCGCGTCGGCCGCCTCGGCGGAATCGAGCAGGTCGGCCAGCAGGTCACGGGTCGCGCGCAGTTCGGTGACGAGGTCGGTCTCCAGGTACTTCTCGGGGGCCGTGTAGTAGGTGTGGATCCGGTCGCGGTCGGCCTGGCGCTCGACCATGAGCGAGTGGGCGGCGGTGGCGAAGGCGAAGGAGACGGGCCGGGGCATCGAGGAGACGTTGACCCAGACCTCTCCCTCCTCGGAGGCGTCGAGGGTCGCGTCGACGAGGTCGTAGGCCTGCTCGAAGGCCGCGTCGTAGTCGTAGACGTCGGCGACCACGACCCGCTCGGTGTCGGCCCCGAGCAGGTTGCGGAAGTCCGCCTCCAGTTTGTCGGAGATGTCCCGCGAGTACTCGACGTTCTCCTCGCTGCCCACGGCGCCCTCCAGGAGGATGACGCGGTCCACGTCGAACTGGTCGCGGATCAGCGGCGCGATCAGCCGGTCGTAGTCGAAGCCGACCAGAACGATGTGGGTCTGCATGCGCGGGGTGAGTGGGCACGGAGACAAAAAAGGGGGTCACGGGAAACCGGGACGGCGGCGGACGGGACGGCGGCCGCGGGCGCCGCGGCGGCGTGCGGTCGACGGACCCCGGACGCCGCGGGGGGGCTCCCGCTCAGCCCCCGGCCGCCCCGGTCTCCGCCTCGGACCCCTCCTCCCGGGTCCACCGCTTCTCGACCTCGCGGTTGGCGACGACGACCAGGTCGCCGTCCCCGGTTCGGATCCGCGTCTTGCGCAGGTCGATGGAGCGGATGGTACCCGTCACAGAGGCGGCGGTGACGAGGTCGCCCTCGTTGAAGTCGGGGTCCCGGAGGAGGTAGACGCCGGCGACCGTGTCCGCGATCATCTCCTTGAGCGCGAACGCGACGCCCAGCGCGACGAAGCCGGTGGCCGTCCCGAGGCTGGCCGCGATCTCCCCCATCCCGACGATCTGCAGGACCGCGAGCCCCGCGCCGAACCAGAGGAAGAGGCTCACCACCGTCACGCCGAGATCGACGACCAGGTCCTGGTCGGCCGGGTAGAGCCGGTCGAGGAACGACCGCGTCGCGAGCCGGACGACCCGGATGGCGACGTAGGCGAGGACCAGGAAGAGCAGGGCCGAGAGCAGCCGCGGCAGGGCGCCGAGGATGCCGGCGACGAAGTCGGTGACGACGGTCCGAGCCGGGGCGTCGGTCGCGGGCGTGATCTGCGGTGGCATGGGGGTCCTTGCACCCCGGGGCTCATAACCGCCCCGCGTCGGCGCCGCCGCGGCGGGCGCGGCCTCAGTCGGCCCCGACGCCGAACTTCGCGGGCGCCTCGCCCGGCGCGGGGCCCGTGACCGCCGAGACGCCGACGGTGAGGGCCAGGCCCAGGAGCATACACCACAGCGCGAAGTCCCAGCCGAGGTAGGCGTCGCCGAACAGGCCGACGCCGGCGACGGTCACCTCCGGCACGAACACGTGGAGGAGGTAGGCCGCCTGGCCGCCGCCGACGCCGGCGAGCATCCCGGCGCGGGTGGTGCCGCCCCAGTACAGCGCCGCGATCAGCGGCAGGGTGAGTTGCGCGTAGCCGCCGAAGGCGGTGTCCCCGAGCGTGACCAGCACGTCGAGGCCGCCGCCGCCGCCGGCCAGGAGCGAGGCGCCCAGGGCCGCGAGCGCGAAGCCGGCCACGCCGACCCGGGCGACCAGGTCCTCGCGGTCCGCGGAGGCGTCGGGGGCCACGAGCGGCCGGTAGAGGTCGCGGGTCAGGTACGAGGACCCCGAGAGCAGCATCGAGTCCGAGGAGGACATCATCGCGGCCAGGGCCCCCGCGATGACGAGCGCGGCGAACCACGCGGGCGTGTAGGCGTTCAGGAGCGCCGGCACGACGTTGCTCCCCTGTCCGACCTCGACCCCGAGGCCGGCGGCCCAGGAGCCGAGCATGAACGCCGGCACGAACAGCAGGAGGACGAGCACCGGCCAGAGCACGAACGACCGCTTGAGGACGCGCTCGCTGTCGGCGACGAAAAAGCGCTGGTTGATCTGGGGGAACGTCGTCACGCCGAACGCGATGGTCAGCGCGGTGCCGATCACGAACTGCGGCGAGTAGGGGCCGCCGCCCAGGGCCAGGAAGTCGGGGTTGGACGCCGCCAGGCGGGCGGTCGCAGCCCCCGGCCCGCCGACCGCGTACAGCACCCACCCGACCGCCAGCCAGGTGACCGTCAGCATGAACAGGCCCTGGAGCGTGTCGGTCCAGGCGACGCCCCGGAGGCCGGCGATCACGACGTAGCCGATCATGAACAGCGTGATGAGCGTCGCCCCGCCCCAGAACGGCACCGCCCCGTCGGTCAGGCCGACCAGCGCGCGGCCGGCGCCGATCTGCTGGAGCATCACGTACGGGAACAGCCACAGCAGGCTGACCCCCGCGACGAGCGCCCGGAGGAGCCGCGATCCGAACCGGTCGCCGAGCATCTCGCCCAGCGTGACGTAGCCGTGGGCCCGGCCCAGGAGCCACTGCTTGTAGCCGATCACGTACCAGAGGATCGCGAACACGATGCCGTCCATCAGCCCCATCACCAGGATCCACTCCGGCCCGGCGGCGTACGCGAGGTTGGGGCCGCCGAAGAACGTGAACGCCGACAGCAGGGTGGCGAAGGTCGTGAACAGCAACACCACGGTCCCGAGCGACCGGTCGGCCAGGTAGTACTCCTCGGCCCCGCGGCCGGCGACGCGGTACGCGACCAGGCCGACGAGCAGCGCCACGAGCAGGTAGCCGACGACGATGCCGAGCGTCACCGACAGGTCAGCCACCGCCGCTCACCCCCATACCGCGCCCCCAGGCGTCCCGGGTGAAGGCGTAGAACAGCAGGGCCGCGAGGCCCATCCACCCGACGTGCCACCAGAGCCAGGTCGGCAGGCCGGCCGCCGTCGTGGACTCGCCCCACATGAACCACGGCACCGCCAGCGCGGCCAGCAGGAGGAAGGCGGCCGCCCAGGCGAACGATCTCCACGTGCCTCGCATGGACGACCGTATCGATTCACGCGACCTAAAATTTCCGTTTTTGACTCCAATATGGAGTATTGAAGAACTTTCCTTTTCGATCCGGCGGGGAGGGGCGGCGGCGCGCGCTGCGGGTCACTCGACGCGAAACGAGTAGTCGAGCGCGTCGGCCGAGTGGGTGAGGCTCCCCATCGAGATCACGTCCACGCCCGTCGCGGCGTAGTCGGGGACGTCCGCGACCGCGATGCCGCCGGACGCCTCGGCGACGGCGTCGGGCGCGGCCGCGCGGAGCTCCCGGACGGCCTCGGCGGTCGTCTCCGGGGACATGTTGTCGAGCAGGACGACGTCGGCGCCGGCCGCCGCCGCGCGGGGGGCGTCGGCCGGCTCCTCGACCTCGGCTTCGACGCTCGTCGCGAACGACGCCCGCTCGGCGAACCGCCGGACGGCCGTTTCGAGGCCGAGTTCGGCGACGTGGTTGTCCTTGACCATCACCATGTGCGAGAGGTCGAGCCGGTGGGTGTCGCCGCCGCCCGCGGCGATGGCGCGCTTCTCGATCCCCCGGAGGCCGGGGGTGGTCTTGCGGGTGCCGGCGACCGCCACGTCGTCGGCGACCCCGGCGGCCGCCTCGACCGCCCGGCGGGTCCGGGTGGCGATCCCGGAGGCGTGGCCGGCGACGTTCACCGCGACCCGCTCGCCACGCAGGACCGCGCGGGCGGGCCCCTCGACCGCGAGCACGGTCGCGCCCGCCTCGACCCGGTCGCCGGCCCCGGCCCGCGGCTCCGCGTCGACGCCGAGGTACGCGAAGACGGCCGCCGCGGCGTCGAGCCCCGCGACGACGCCGGCCTCGGTGGCCACCAGCCGTCCGGCCGCCGTGCCGGGGACGTCGTTGGTCACGTCGTGGTGGCCGAGGTCCTCGCGGAGCCACCGCTCGACCTGCGAGTCGGGGATCATCCGCCGCCGTCGGCCGCGGCCCGCAGGTGGTGACAGCCGGCGGACTCGTCGTTTTCCGCGGCTGCGCGCGCGATCAGCAGCGCCGTCACCGCGGCCGCCCGCAGTTCGTACAGCGACCGCGAGGTCCGCGTTCGGACGTAGGCGTCCACCTCGCCTTTCAGCCGCCGGAGGACCCCGAGCGCGCGGCGCAGGTCCTCGGGGTCGCGTTCCAGGCCGACGTGCTCGCCCATCACGCGCCGGAGGCGCACGAACTTCTCCCGGGCGAACGCGTCCGGGAGAGCGGGGTCCCGGTCGCGGAGGTCCGGGGGCTCGACGTCGGTCCGGGGCTCGCGGCCCGCGGCGTCGGCGCCGGCGCGCCGGCCCCACACCAGCCCCTCCAGCAGCGACGTGGAGGCGAGGCGGTTCGCGCCGTGGACGCCGGTGCGCGAACACTCGCCGACCGCGTACAGGCGGTCCAGCGTCGTCCGGCCCCGGTCGTCGACGGCGATCCCCCCACAGAGGAAGTGCTCGGCGGGCGCGACCGGGATGCCGTCGGCGGGGTCCACGCCGCGCTCCGCGCACCGCTCGGCCAGCCCCGGGAAGGCGTCGGCGAACCCGGTCCCGGAGACGTCGAGGCGGACCCCGCCCGTGGCCTCGCGCTCGGCCCGGACCGCGCGGGCCACGACGTCCCGTGGGGCCAGGTCGGCGTCCGGGTGGTAGTCGGGCATGAACCGCTCGCCGTCGGCGTTCCGGAGCACGGCGCCCGCGCCGCGGACGGCCTCGCTGACGAGGAACGGCTCCTCGCCCGCGTAGGCCGTCGGGTGGAACTGGACGTACTCCGCGTCGGTCACGTCGGCGCCGGCCAGGGCGGCCATGGCGATCCCGTCGCCCGTCGATCCCGGCGGGTTGGTCGAGCGGGGAAAGAGGTCGCCGACGCCGCCGGTCGCCAGCACCGTCGCGCCCGCGTAGCAGGGCTCGACGGCGCCGCCGGACTCGAGGAGCGCGCCGTGGACCCGCCCCTCGTGGGTGATGAGGTCGAGCGCCGCGGTGTCCTCCCGGAACCGGACGGCGTCGTGGTCCGCCAGGTGCCGGAGGAACGGGACGTGGATATGCCGGCCGGTCGCCGCGTCGACGTGGAGGATCCGGTCGGCGGAGTGGGCGGCCTCGCGGCCGAAGTCGAACCCCTCGCCCTCGCCGGCGGCGTCGAACGGGACGTCCAGCGTCGCCAGCAGCACGTCCCGGACGGCGTCGTCGGCCTCCTCCACCAGAACGTCGACCGCGTCGGGGTCGGCGGTGCCGTCCGACGCCGCGAGCACGTCGCGCTTGAACGCCGCGGGCTCCCCGCGGGCGACGGCCACCCCGCCCTGGGCCCACCAGGAGGAGGTGCCCTCCGGCCCGCTGGCCTTGGTCGCGACGGTCACCGTCGCGCCCTCGCGGGCGGCGGCCAGCGCCGCGGTCAGGCCGGCGATGCCGGAGCCGACCACGAGCACGTCGGTCGTCCCGGTCATAGTTCGAGCATCCGGTCGAGCGCGACCCGCGCGAGTTCCTTCTCGGCCGGGGCGACCTCGATGACGTTGCGCTCGCGGCCCGCCACGAGTTCCTCGAGCACCCAGGTCAGGTAGTTGGGATCGATCTGGCGCATGGCGTTGCAGTCCATGCAGGCGTCGCCACAGAGCGGCACCACCTCCACCTCGGGATGCCAGCGGTCGAGGTGCTTCGCCAGGTGGATCTCGGTGCCGATGGCCCAGGTCTCGCCGGGCGCGGCGTCCTCGACGGTCTCACAGATCGTCGAGGTAGAGCCCACCACGTCGGCGGCCTCGACGACCTCGCGGCGGCACTCGGGATGGACGACGACGTTCGCGTCGGGGCGCTCCTCGCGGAGGCGCTCGACGTGTTCGCGGCGGAACCGCTCGTGGACCTGGCAGTAGCCCTCCCAGAGGATGACGTCGTTCTCGACGACGCGCCCGGCGTCGGCGCTCTCGGGGTCCCACGGGTCCCAGTCGACGATCTCGTCGGCCAGCCCGAGCCGGTGGGCGGTGTTCTCCCCGAGGTGCTTGTCCGGGAGGAAGAGGACCTTGTCCCCGCGGTCGAGGGCGTACTCGAAGGCGGCGGCGGCGTTCGAGGAGGTGCAGACCAGCCCCCCCTGCTCGGCGCAGAACGCCTTCAGGTCCGCGTAGGAGTTCATGTACGTGACCGGCACCACGTCGGCGTCGGTCGCGGCCGTGAGTTCGGCCCAGGCGGCGTCGACCTGGAGCGCCTCGGCCATGCCCGCCATCGGACAGGAGGCCTCCATCGACGGCAGGATCACCGTCTGGTCCTCGTCGGTGATGATGTCGGCGGACTCGGCCATGAACGTCACGCCCCCGAAGACGACGTACTCGGCGTCGGCGTCGGCCGCCTCGCGGGAGAGCTGGTAGGAGTCCCCGACGAAGTCGGCGTGCTCGACGATCTCGCGCCGCTGGTAGTTGTGACCGAGGATCACGACGTCGTCGCCGAGGTCGTCGAGCGCCGCCCCGATCCGTTCGGTCCGCTCGGCCTCGTCGAGGTCGCGGTACGCCGCCGGGAGCCGTTCGAGGTCGTCGTACTTGAAGAGGCTGAGGTCGGTTTCGAGCCCAGCCGTTTCCATCTCCGGCATGAGTGACCACTCTGTGGGTACTGACTCGTCGGACCGGAAGTTTGAAAATATTTTGTCTTCGATACCGGATGGAATAGTCGATAGATCTCAGAAAAAAGATCGTGAAGGTCGATCGCCCCGGGGATCCCGGCGCGGGCGGGCGGGCGGATCGGCGCGGCCGTCGGCCGCCGCTACGACAGGTATATGCCCGCCGGGGCCGTTATGCGTCGTCGGGCGCCGGGACGCACGCCGTCGGCGCGCGGAACCATGGACGATACATCCAAATACCTCATTCACGCGGCGATCACGACCGACGGCGTCGTCGAGCGGAGCGACGTGGTCGGCGCCATCTTCGGACAGACCGAGGGACTCCTCGGCGACGGCCTCGACCTCCGCGACCTCCAGCAGTCATCGAAGGTCGGACGCATCGACGTCGAGATCTCCAGCGAGGGCGGTCAGTCGTTCGGCGAGGTGACCATCGCGTCCAGCCTCGACCGGGTCGAGACGGCGATCCTCGCCGCGGCCCTCGAGACGATCACCCGGGTCGGCCCCTGTCGCGCCCGGGTGGAGATCACGGAGATCGAGGACGTGCGGAAGGCCAAGCGCCGCGAGGTCGTCGAGCGGGCGAAGGAACTGCTCGCCGAGTCGTTCGACGACGGCGTGATGACCAGCGGCGACATCCTCCGGCAGGTCCGCGAGGCGGTCAAGGTGGACGACATCACGGAGTACGAGGGCCTGCCGGCGGGCCCGCGGGTCCCGGACTCGGACGCCGTCATCGTGGTCGAGGGGCGGGCGGACGTGCTCACGCTGCTGGGGTGTGGCATCAAGAACGCCGTCGCCGTCGAGGGGACCGACGTGCCCGACGCGGTGGCCGACCTCACCCGGGAGCGGACGGTGACGGCCTTCCTCGACGGCGACAGGGGCGGCGAACTGATCCTGCGCGAGCTCGCGCAGGTCGGCGAGGTGGACTACGTGGCGTTCGCCCCCGAGGGCCGCTCGGTCGAGGACCTCGACCGGAGCGAGGTGATGGCCGCCCTCCGCGAGAAGGTGCCCCACGACCGGCTCCCAGCCGACGGGGACCGGCGGACCGCGGCCGCGGAGGCGGCCGACGGCGGGGCAGCGAGCGGGAGCCCCGGGGCGCCCGCCGGGACGGACGGCGGGACGGCCGCCCCCGACCGGGCGCCGGACACCGACGCCCCCGGTGACGCCGACGACGCGACCGGGACGCCCGGAACCGACGATCCCGGGGGTGCCGACGACGCGACCGGCGACGACGGGACCACCGGCGGAACCGAGTCCGAGGAGGGGAACGCCGCCGGGACGGACGGCGCGACCGGCGACGACGCGGACGGGTCCGAACGCCCCCGCTCGCTGCGCGAGCACGTCGAGGAGGTGATCGGGGCCGGGACCGGCCGGGTTCGCGTCCTCGACGGCGACCTGCGGCCGCTGGCGGAGGCCGACGCCGCGGCCGCCTTCGACCGCCTGGAGGACCTCGACGGGGAGCCGCGCGCGGTCGTGCTCGACGGCGAACTCTCCCAGCGGCTGCTGGACCTGGCGGCCCAGCGCGGCGTCGATCACGCGGTCGCGCGCTCGACCGGCGAGTTCGTGAAGCGGCCGGTGGGCGTGCGCGTCAGGACCGCCGACCAGCTGACCGCCTGACGGGCCCGGGGTCGGGGGCGATCCGCGGCGCGTCGGACGGGTGCCGGCGGCTCACGCCCGGACCAGCCACAGCGCCGGGCCCGAGGCGAAGTAGCCCTCGCGGCGCCCGACGCGCTCGAACCCCCGCGACCGGTACAGCGCGAGCGCCGGGTCGTTGTCGGCGCGGACGGCGACGGTGACGGGGCCGTCGGCGACCGCGAGCAGGCGGTCGAGCAGCGCCGTCGCGCGTCCCTCGCGCCGGAAGGCGGGCGCGACGACGAGTTCGGCGAGGTGGGCGCCGCGGGCGCGCGTCCGACCGGCGTCCGACGCTTCGGGTGGAACGGGTGGGTCGGGTGCATCCGGTCGGCCGACGGCTTCGGGTGGAGGGTCGGACGGGCGGGGGACGGGCGTGTGGCGGTCGAACGCGACCCCGACGGCCAGCAGGTAGCCGACCGGGCGGCCGGCGTCGGCGACGAGGACGCCGCCGGCGGCGAGACCGGCCGCGAGCAGCCGGGGGGCGGGCTCTGGGAGGTGGGCCTGGAGTCGGCGCAGCGCCGGGCGGTCGGCCGCCCGGGCGGGACGGACGGGCGGCGTCACAGCGCGAGCGCGGCCAGGGCCACGCTGACGGCGGCGCCGGCGAGGGTGGCGACGAAGTTGACCGTCTGGTTGCCGATCCGGCCGCCCTCGACGGTGGCGCCGAGCACGCTGTCGACGAGCATCCCGACGACGCCGGCGACGACGACGACCGCGGCGGCGGCGAGGCCGACGGGGGGCGGGAAGAGGAGGGTGGCGACGGTCGCGACGAGGGCGGCGCCGACCAGCCCCGCCAGCCCGCCCTGCCACGTGACGCCGCCGTCGGTCCCGGGATCGACGCGCTCGAACGTCGTGATGAGCCGCGGGTCGTCGAAGAGGCCGCCGATCTCGCTGGAGAGCGTGTCGCTCATCGCGGCGGCCACGGAGCCGGCGAACGCGAACCGGAAGACCGCGGCGTCGACCGGGAGCGCCGGGACGGCGGCGAAGCCGATCACGGCCCCGAGCGCGACCGCGGCGTTGCCGAGGACGTTGCCCGTGCCGCGGGCGCCCTCGTCGTCCTCGGCGACGCCGCGCGACCGCTTCTCCTCGTACCGGTACTTCGCCGAGAGGCCGCCGACGGCGAAGAAGGCGATGAGGACGGCGAACCAGCCGAACCCGCCGAGGACCACGGTGAGGAGGCCGAGCAGGACGCCGGTGAGCATCCCGGGCACGGAGGCGGTCCCGAGGGCATAGGAGAGGTAGCCAAGCGCGGCGGTGATCCCGAGGGCCGCGCCGACCTCGGCGGGGGTCACGGGGCCCGCGATGGCCTCGAACAGCCAGAGGAGGAAGCCGACCGAGAGCATCACGAGCGGGTCGTCGCGGACGTACAGCAGGGCGTGCAGGAGGCCGGCGACCAGCGCGCCGGCGGCCGCGAGGAACGCGAACCGGGGCAGGGCCGCGAGCGCGTCGCGGCCGGTCGCCGCCGCGACGGCGACCTGGCCGGCGGTGGCGGCGAGGACGGCCCCGCAGACGTAGCCGGCGACGGAGCCGAACGGGTCGGCGTCGGCGGTCGCCTCGACGGCCCGGGCGCCGAGGTTGCCGTAGGCGACGGTGAGGACGGCGGCGACGTAGACGGTCGGGGGCATCATCGCGGGGGGGCGGGGGACGGAGGCGAGCAGCGCGAGGCCGGCGGCGGCGAGCGCGAACCCCGTCAGCCCGCTCAGGCGCCCATCGCGCTCGTCGCCGGGGCGGGCGAACAGTTCGAACAGCGGCCCCTCGTCCACGACGAACGCGGCGAGCACCGCGACGAGGACGAACGGCGCCGCCGCGGCCCGGCCGAGCGCCGGCGCTCCGAGGGCGAAGGTCCCGACGACGGCGAACCCGCCGGCACGCCGGATCGGGGTGGTCACACCCGGCGGTATCTCCGACACGCACTTAACGCTCCCGACGCCCGCCCGGGGACGGCGCGGAGCACAAGGCACACGCCCCCCGGCGCCGAACCGGGCCCCGTGGGCCTCTACGACCGGTACCTCGCGTTGCGCTACCGGCTCCGGGCGCGCCGGGGGGCCCCGCCGCCCGAGCGGGTCGCGGTGGTGATCACCGAGCGCGACCTGCTCGAACCCGGGGCCTACGAGATCCTCGAACGGTTCCTCGGGTGGGCGTTCGAGTACGACGCCGAGCGGGTGGCGGTGTCGGTGAGCGTCCTCGACGAGGCGGTGGTACCGACGCTCGCGCGCGAACTCGGCCGGATCGACGCCCCCCGGCCGGTGGCCGTCCGGGGCCCCGAGGACACGGAGCGGGCCGACGCGCCCGTCCAGGTGAGCATCGGCCTCGGGGGCAAGCGGGAGTTCGCCGAGGCCGTCCGGGCGCTCGCCGAGGAGGCCGAGGCCGGACGGCTCGACCCCGAGGACGTGGACGCCGGCGCCGTCGAGGATCGGCTGGTCTTCCCGGACGCCCCGGACCTGCTGATCAAGACGGGGGCCGAGCGGCTCTCGGACTTCCTCATCTGGCAGTCGGTCTACTCGGAACTGTACTTCACCGACGTGAACTGGCGGGACTTCCGCCGCCGGGACTACCTGCGGGCGCTGCTGGACTACCAGAGCCGCCAGCGGCGGTTCGGACGGTGAGCGGAGCGGGCCGTCCGAACGACGCGAGACGAGCCCCGCGAGTCCCGCGGTGGTTCGGACGGTGAGCGGAGCGGGCCGTCCGACCCGGTGCGGGCCGTGCAGGTCCCGGCGGCGGCCGGGGAACCGGGGCGGTCTCAGTCGGCGTCGAGCACGTCGGCCGCGGGGACGTCGACGGCCCCCGCCTCGCCGTCGTCGGGGGCGAGCGTCCCGCGCAGCCGGCCGGCGACAGTCCGCGCCTCCTCGACGGAGGTCTCGGCGACCGCGCCGATCAGGGTCGCCGCCCGCTCGGCGCGGGTCCGCCGCCAGGACGCCTCCCGGGACTCGTAGGTGCGGATGCCCCGCAGGAAGTCGAGCTTCGAGAACTCCGGCCAGTAGGGGGCGCAGAAGTAGACCGCCGCCTCGTTGCCGTTGGCGTGCCAGGGCAGGAAGTTCGAGG
>JBDGPV010000040.1:0-12685 GCA_042219485.1 Haloferacaceae archaeon | reverse complement strand
CGTCCTCGCCGTCGCCCTCGACCGCCGGGCGGCGCCGGTGGCCGTCCTCGGCGTCGGGGCGGCGCTCGCCGTCGCACGGGTCGGGGTCCCGACCCCGGCGCTGCCGGCGCTCGCGGCCTTCCCGGGCGGGGGTCCGGCCGCGACGCTCGACGCCGCCGCGGGCGCCGCCGGCCAGCTGGCGATGAGCGTCGGCAACGCCGCGGTGGCGACGGCGGCGCTGTGTGCGGACTACTTCGACGCCGACGTCTCCCCCGACCGGCTGGCCGGGAGCATGGGCGCCATGACGCTCGCCGCCGTGCCGCTCGGCGGCCTGCCGATGTGCCACGGGAGCGGCGGGCTCGCGGGGAAGTACGCGTTCGGCGCGCGGTCGGGGGGCGCGAACCTGCTGCTCGGCGCGGGCTACCTCGCCGCCGCCGCCGTCGCGGGGCTGGTCGTCGCGTTCCCGACGGCGGTGCTCGGCGTCCTCCTCGGCCTCGTCGCCCTCCAGCTCGGGACGACCGCCGCCCGGACCGAGGCCGCCGCGCTCACCGCCGCCGTCGGCGTCGTCGGCCTCCTGGTCAACGTCGGGGCGGCGTTCCTCCTCGGGGTCGCCGCGACGGCCGTCCGCGAGCGCCGGGGGTAGGCGCCCCCCGCGGCCGGGCGGGACCCGGCGCCCCCGTGACGAGCGCCGGCGGGGCGAGAAAGGCACTTGTCGGCGCGGCCGGGAGGGGCCCCCATGGGGACGGCGACCTGGCGCGCGCTGTTCGACCGGGCGGCCGAGTACGGGGCGACCGAACGGGACGTGCGGGCGGCGCTGGCGGACCGCCGCGGCGGGACGGACGCCGGGGACGGCGACCGGACGGGCCCGGCGGCCGACGGGGACGGCGACGGCGACGGGAGACCCACGGACGCCGGGGGCGATGGCCGACCCTGACCGCTCGCCGGCGCGGGTCGTCGCCGGCGCGGACGTGCTGGCCGCGGACCTGCTGGTCGGGGGTGCGAGCCGCGAGGCGCTTGACTGTCTGCGGCGTCACTCCTGGACGACGCTCGTCGCGAGCGATCCGCTGCTGGCCGACGCCGAGGCGACCGTCGCGGCGGTGGCCGACGACGCGCTGGCGGCCGACTGGCGCGAACGGGTCGAGGCGTGGCGCGAGCGGGTCGAGCACCCGGCCGGCGACCACCCGGCGCTGGCCTCGGCGCTGCACGGCGGCGCGATGCACGTGCTCAGCCTGGACGGGGAGCTGACGGGCGCGGCGGGGGCCGTCGCGGTCCGGGACCGGGTCGAGACGAGCGTCCGGCGGCCCGACGCGTTCGCGCGGGTGTTCGACGCCGAGGGGCTGTACCGGGCGGCGGTCGGCGGGGAGTACCCGGGGCCGGACCGCGACCCGCGGGCCTGACCGGCGACCGCGAACGGCGCGACCGGCCCGTGGAGTGCGACCCGCGGTGCGCACCGATCCGGGGGACTGCGGAGGGTTCGCGGAGGTCGAGAGGCGCTAGCGTTTTATAGGATTGTCCGCCATCCCCGGCTGTAACCATGGATAGCGAGACGCCACGGCTGAGCCGGCGGGGGGCGCTCGCCGCGGCCGGGACGGCGCTCGCCGCCGGGCTCGCCGGCTGTACGGGCGGCGACGGCGCGGCGACCGACGCGGCGACGGGGACGACGGCGGGGACGGTCGCCGGGACCGCCACCCCGGCGCAGTCCCTGGACGAACAGCTCCGGACGGTCCGGGAGGCGACGGCGAAGTACGAGGACCCGAAACGGGCGCTCGCGGACGGGTTCAAGCCGGGCGGCCCGTACGTCCCGGGGATGGGGTGGCACTTCCAGAACCAGCAGTGGCTCGGCCGGGCGGCCGAGAACGGGTTCTCGCTCGAGAAGCCGCCGGTGCTCACGTACCTCGAGACCGACTCCGGGCTCCGGCTCGGTGCCGCCGAGTACGCCGCTCCCGCCGACGCGGTCCCCGACGATCCCGACCTGTTCAACGACGGGGACGCCGAGGCCACGGAGGAGTGGCACGCACACGAGGCGGCCACGCACGTCTTCGCGCTCGATGACGGCGAGGCGACGCCGCTGGAGGACCTCCCGCTGAGCGACTGGACGACGCGGGGGGCGTGGGCGGAGTTCCGGCCGCCGGACTCGAACCTCCAGCGCGGCGACGCCGTCTCGCTGAACTGGGGAACGCCACACGGGAAGGAGGGCGAACGCACGGAACGCGTCGTCGATTTCGTCACCACGCACCCGGACCTGCACACCCTACACGTGTGGGTGCACGCCGAGAACCCCGACGGCGTCTTCACCCCGATGAACCCCGAGTACGCCGGGGACGGCGGACACAGCCACTGAGGACGCTCGGCGCGGGACCGGCCGCCGGCGTCACCGGTCGGCGTACCACTCGGCGAACTTCGCCAGGGCCCGGCCGCGGTGGGAGACGGCGTTCTTCTCTTCGGTGGACATCTCGGCGAACGTGGTGCCGTCGTGCTCGAAGATGGGGTCGTAGCCGAAGCCGCCGTCGCCCCGCGGCGGGACGATGCGGCCGGGGACGACGCCCTCGAACAGCCGGACGGGGAGCGCGTCGTCGGCCGCGTCGGCATCGGCGTCGGCGTCGGGGCCGGCGGCCGCGGCGGCGGTCCGGTCGGCGCGGTCGACGGGGTCGGGGCTGGCCGCGAACGGCGCCCCGTCGCAGTACGCGAGGACACACCGGAACGCGGCCCGGCGGGGGGCGTCGAGTTCGCGCTCGCAGAGCCGGCGGACGCAGTCGACGCCCAGCGTCCCGTGGACGTACGAGGAGTACGGCCCGGGGAAGCCGTCGAACCCCTCGACGAACAGGCCGGCGTCGTCGACGAGGACCGGGGCGTCGGCGTGGCGGTGGGCCGCGCGCGCGCCGTGGGCGGCGATGGGGCCGAGGTCGTCGGCCTGGATCTCGGGGTAGTCGAACTCGAGGCGGCCCACCTCGTCGAGGTACGCCTCCGCCTCGCGCACCTTCCCGGGGTTCGTCGTCACGTACCTGAGCATACCGGGCGGAGGGCGGGCGGGAGGTTAGGCGCGTCGATCGCACGGCGGCGGCGGGCCGCTCGGGCGCTGTCGAGCCATAACAGCAACTTTATGGGGCGCTCGGGGCAAGGACGGGCGAGATTACTCCCAATGGAGGACACGAAACGACAACCGGAGGTGAACATCGGACTCGTCGGTCACGTGGACCACGGGAAGACGACGCTGGTTCAGGCGCTCTCCGGCTCCTGGACGGACCAACACTCCGAGGAGATGAAGCGGGGCATCTCCATCAGGCTGGGGTACGCGGACGCGACCTTTCGGAAGTGCCCCGGGGTCGAGCCGCCGGAGTGTTACACCGTCGAGGAGGAGTGTCCCGACGGGTCGACGAGCGATCCCCTCCGGACGGTCTCGTTCGTGGACGCCCCCGGCCACGAGACGCTGATGGCGACGATGCTCTCGGGCGCGGCCATCATGGACGGGGCGGTCCTCGTGGTCTCCGCGACGGAGGACGTGCCCCAGGCGCAGACCGAGGAACACCTGATGGCGCTGGACATCATCGGCATCGACGACATCGTGATCGCCCAGAACAAGATCGACCTGGTCGACCGGGAGCGGGCGCGCGAGAACTACCGCCAGATCGAGTCCTTCGTCGAGGGGACCGTCGCCGAGGGCGCCCCGGTGGTCCCCATCAGCGCGGGCCAGGAGGTCAACCTCGACCTGCTGATCGAGGCCATCGAGGAGGAGATCCCGACCCCGGAGCGGTCCGCGACGAGCCCCACCCGGATGTCCGTCGCGCGGAGCTTCGACATCAACCGTCCGGGGACCACGTGGGACGACCTGCAGGGCGGCGTCGTCGGGGGGAGCCTCGTCCAGGGGGAACTGGCGGTCGGCGACGACCTCGAACTCCGGCCGGGCCGGGAGGTCGAGGAGGGCGGCGAGTCGGAGTACCGCCCCATCACGACGTCGGTGCGGTCGATCCAGGCCGGCGGCGAGCCGGTCGAGCGGGCGCATCCGGGGGGACTGCTCGGCGTCGGCACGGGGCTCGACCCGTCGCTGACCAAGGGGGACGCGCTCGGGGGACAGGTCGCCGGCGAACCCGGCACGCTCCCCCCGATCCGCGAGCGCTTCGAGATGGACGTCGAACTGCTCGACCGCGTGGTCGGCCAGGAGGACGACGAGGTCGAGGAGATATCGACCGGCGAGCCGCTGATGCTGACCGTCGGGACCGCCACGACCGTCGGCTCGGTGACGAGCGCGCGCGACCGGGAGGCCGAGGTCGCGCTGAAGCGGCCGGTCTGTGCGGAGGAGGGCGCAAAGATCGCGATCAACCGCCGCGTCGGCTCGCGGTGGCGGCTCATCGGAATCGGGACCCTCGGGTGAGCGGCGTGAGGGGTGAGACGGTGACCGGGACGGGACCGACGGTCGTGCTCGACACGAACGCGCTGATGATGCCCGTCGAGCGCGACTGCCGGCTGTTCGAGGAGGTCGAGCGGGTCCTCGGCGCCGACGGGGACGACGTCGAGTACCTCGTCCCGGCGACCGTCGTCGCCGAACTGGAGGAGCTGTCGGCGGGCAACGGCGAGGCGGCGACCGCCGCCCGGGTCGGCCGCGACCTCGTCGAGCGGTGTCGGGTCGTCGAGACCGCCGAGGGCTACGCCGACGACGCGGTCGCCGCCCTCGGCGACCGCGACGGGACCGACTGCGTGGTCACGAACGACCGTCCGCTGCGCGACCGGCTGCTCGACCGCGGGGTCCGGGTGCTCGGTCTGCGGGGCGAATCGAAACTCGCGGAGGCACACGCGTAACATGTACAAACGGGTACGACTCAAGGACACGGTCGAGGTGCCGCCGAGGCACCTCGCCGACGTGACGCCGGAGCGGGTCAGGCGCCTGCTCCAGGACAAGCTCGAAGGACGGATGGACGAGGACGTCGGTAGCGTCGTCTCGGTGATCGACGTGCTGGACGTCGGCGACGGGACGGTCCTCCCGAACCGGCCGGGGGTGTACTACGAGGCCGAGTTCGAGGCCATCACCTTCGACCCGCAGATGCAGGAGGTCGTCGACGGGACCGTCGTCGAGGTGGTCGAGTTCGGCGCGTTCGTCGGCATCGGCCCGGTGGACGGCCTGCTCCACGTCTCCCAGATCTCCGAGGAGTACCTCGCCTACGACGGCGAGAACCAGCAGCTCGCGTCCTCGGAGTCCGACCGCGTCCTGGCGCAGGACGACGCCGTGCGCGTCCGGGTGGTCACCAAGAGCATCGACGAGCGGAACCCCCGGGACTCGAAGATCGGCCTGACGGCCAAGCAGCCGGGGCTGGGCAAGCACGGGTGGCTCAGGGAGGATCGGGAGTCCCAGCAGGCCGCCACGGAGGGCGACTAGATGGCGGACGACAGGCTGGCCTGCCGGGAGTGTCACCGCATCAACGACCCGGACCGACAGACCTGCGAGTCCTGTGGCTCGTCGAGCATGACCGAGGACTGGGCCGGCTACGTCATCATCGTCCACCCCGAGGACTCCGAGATCGCCGAGGAGATGAACGTCAGCGAACCGGGCGGCTACGCGCTGAAGGTCAGGTAGGGAGCCGTGCTCCGGCTTCCCGACGACCTGCGCGGGGCGTTCAAGGACCCGCTCGGGCCCGTCTACGAGGCGGGCGGGGCGCTCCTGGCCGACGCCGGCGAGCCGATCGTGAGCGTCGGCGACGTCGTCACCCACCACCTCCGGGCGGCCGGGCACGAGCCCGCGGTGGCCGTCGTGGACGGCCGCACGGAGCGGCGCCGGGCGCGGCCGGCGGTCCGCGCGGCCGCCGAGGCCGCCGACCGGACGGTGCGAAACGACCCCGGCACGCTCTCCCGTGACCTGCTCGTCGCGCTCCGCGAGGCGCTGGCCGCCGACGGGCCGGTCGTGATCCGGGTCGAGGGCGAGGAGGACCTGGCGGCGCTCCCGGCCGTCGTCGCGGCGCCCGACGGCGGGAGCGTCGTCTACGGCCAGCCCGGGGAGGGGATGGTGCTCGTGGCGGTCGACCCGGCGGCCCGCGAGCGGGCGCGGGCCCTGCTCGCGCGGATGGAGGGCGACACGGACGCGGCGCTCGACCTGCTCTCGTGACCGAGCGGGCGGCGCGGACGGCCCGAGACCCCCGCTCGCCGGGCCATCGCAATCCTTTTGCCGTTCGTCGGCGGGTTTCTACCAACTGACCCATGGAGATCGACATCATCGAGGAGGACGAGAACCCGATGTTGCACCGGACGGACGTCCGGTTCGAGGTGACCCACGAGGACGTGACGCCGTCGCGGCTCTCGGTGCGTGACAGCCTCGCGGCGATGCTGAACAAGGACGCCGACGAGGTCGTCGTCCACGAACTCGACACCAGGTTCGGGATGCGGACGACGGTCGGGTACGCCAAGGTGTACGAGACCCCGGAGCACGCCCGCGACGTCGAGCAGGACTACATGCTCGAACGGAACAAGATCGACGTCGCGGAGGACGAGGGCGAGGGCGCGGACGCCGACGCCGAGGCGGAGGCCGAGGAAGCGTAAGTGCGCGTCCTCGGGGTCGAGGGCACGGCGTGGGCCGCGAGCGCCGCCGTCTACGACGCCGGGACCGACGCCGTGCTGATGGAGACCGACGCCTACCGGCCCGGGAGCGGCGGCATTCACCCGCGGGAGGCCGCCGAGCACATGAGCGACGCGGTGCCCGCGGTGATCGAGGCGGTCCTCGACCGGGCGCGGGCGGAGTACGGGGCCGACCCGATCGACGCCGTCGCCTTCTCCCGCGGGCCCGGCCTCGGGCCCTGCCTGCGGGTGGTCGGCACCGCCGCGCGGGCGCTCGCCGGGTCGCTGGACCTGCCGCTGGTCGGCGTCAACCACATGGTCGCCCACCTGGAGATCGGTCGCCACCGCTCTGGCTTCGCGTCGCCCGTCTGCCTGAACGCCAGCGGGGCGAACGCCCACCTGCTCGGCTACCGCGACGGCCGCTACCGGGTGCTCGGCGAGACGATGGACACCGGGGTCGGCAACGCCCTCGACAAGTTCGCCCGCCACGTCGGCTGGGGCCACCCCGGCGGCCCGAAGGTCGAGGCCGCCGCCGACGACGGCGAGTACGTCGACCTCCCGTACGTCGTCAAGGGGATGGACTTCTCCTTCTCCGGGCTGGTGAGCGCCGCCAAGGAGGCCCACGACGGGGGAACGCCCGTCGAGGACGTCTGTCGCGGGCTCCAGGAGTCGGTCTTCGCCATGCTGACCGAGGTGAGCGAGCGGGCCCTCGCGCTCACGGGAGCCGACGAACTCGTCCTCGGCGGCGGCGTCGGGCAGAACGACCGCCTCCGCGGGATGCTGGCGTCGATGTGTGCCGACCGCGGGGCCGAGTTCTACGCCCCGGAGCCGCGGTTCCTGCGGGACAACGCGGGGATGATCGCCGTCCTGGGCGCGAAGATGTACGCGGCCGGCGACACGGTCCCGATCGCCGACTCGCGGGTCGACCCGGACTTCCGGCCCGACGAGGTCCCGGTGACGTGGCGGTCGGGCGAGTCGGTCGCGCGGGGGGAACCGCGGGCGGACGACGCGGCGGCCGGCGACGCGGCCGAGGTGCGCGGCGCCGAGGCGGTGGTCCGGATCGAGGGCGACCGCGTGGTGAAGGTCCGCCGGCCGAAGGGGTACCGCCACCCCGACCTCGACGAGCGCCTGCGCCGCGAGCGGACGCGGGGGGAGGCCCGGCTGACGAGCGGCGCGCGCCGCGAGGGCGTCCCGACGCCGGTCGTCCACGACGTGGACGTGCCCGAGGCGCGCCTGGTCTTCGGGTTCGTCGGGGACCGCGACCTCGCGGCGGCCCCGACCCCCGAGCGCGCCCGGACGGTCGGCGGCCACCTCGCGACCCTCCACCGCGCCGGAATCGTCCACGGCGACCCGACGACCCGCAACGCCCGGATCGCGGACGGCGACGGCGACGGCGAGGAGCGGGTCTACCTCATCGACTTCGGGCTCGGATACCACTCGGGCCACGTCGAGGACCACGCGATGGACCTCCACGTCCTCCGGGGGAGCCTCGCGGGGACCGTCGACGGCGCGGGGCCGCTGCTCGACGCGGCGCGGGCGGGGTACGCCGAGGCGGCGCCCGGCGAGGGGTGGACCCCCGGCGACGTCCTGGACCGCCTCGACGCGGTCGAGGACCGCGGCCGGTACCGCTGAGGGCCGCCCCGGACCGCCCGCGCGGGCACGACGGGGGGATTCTGGGCTCCCCCGAACCGGGGGCGGCACGGACGCCGCCCGGCGGCCTCGGGACCGGTCCGGGAGCCCCCGGGCGGCCGTCGGGAGCGGCCAAAGGGATTTAGCGCGGTCGCCCGTATCCGGCGGCATGAGCGACGAACCCTCCGGCAAGGTGTTCGGCGTCCCGTACAACTTCGAGCGGCCGAGCCTCGGCCGCATGCTCTCCGCGTACTGGCAGCCCGGCGAGGGGATGCTCGTGCGCAAGCCGTTCGGCGTCGGCTACACCCTCAACCTCGCGAGCTGGCGGTCGTGGGTCGTCCTGCTCGTGGTGGGGGCGCTGGTCTGGCACGAGCGGGGATCGGGCGGCGACGGGATGGCGGCGCCGTCCGCGGAGGGCGAGGACGAGGACGAGGGACCGGTCGAGGTCGTCGTGGACTGAGGCGTGTCGGGCGCGTCGGTCCCGGAGTTCGCCTTCGAACTCGCGCTGTGTGCGCGCCTGGAGGCGACGACCGACTGGCTCCCCGCCCGGCAGCTCGGGGGGGGCGTCGCCGCGCCGACCGGCCGGGTGATCGACGTCTGCGCCGTCGTTCCCGGGCCGGGGTTCGGGGCCCGCGCAGCCCTCACCGACGGGACGATCCCGGCGCCCGTGCTGGCGGCCGACGTCGGCGTCGGCGAGGCCGTCCCGGCCGCGGCGGCGTTCGACTGTCCGCCCGGGCGCCGCGAGGCCGCGATCGACCGCGCGGTCGAACTCGGCGTCCTCGACCGCGGGCGGCGGAACGGGCGGACGACCGTCAGGCGGACGGCCCGCTACCCCGAGGACTGGTTCGACCGGCTGATCGCCGTCGAGAACAAGCCGGACCTCGACCGCCCGGGGGCCCTGCGGCGACAGCTCCGGCACGACGCCGCGCTCGGCCTGTTCGACGAGGTCGTCCTCGCCACGGCCGACCACGTCACCGGCGCGCACCTGAACCGGCTCCCGGACCCGGTCGGCGTCTGGCGGGTCGATCCGGCGACCGGCGAGCGGACGGTGGTCCGCGAGCCGGCCGCCCTCCCGGTCGGGGAGCCGGGGATCGAGCCGGTCGCCGAGCGCGCCGACCGCACGGACGTCGCCGTCGTCCCGCCGGCCGAGAAGGCCCGCGCGCGCCGGCGGATCGCCGAGCGGGCCTACGGGAAGGGCTGGCGGACCTACGAGCCGCCGCCGTGTGCGCGGGCCGGGACGACCGACGACGGCCGGCCGCGGTGCGCGCACTTCGACCGCGTGGTCGATCCCGCGACCGACTGCGGCCCGGACTGCCCGGGGTTCGAGCGGGCGGCGCCGCCCGACCTCGACCGGGCGGCGCTCCGGGACGCGCGGACGCCCTGGGTGGCCGACCCCGAGGGGACCGCGCGCCGGCAGGCGGGGCTCGACAGGTTCGGGTGAGGGGCCGTCTCCGGCGATGGCGGACGGACAGGGACGACGGGAGTAGCCGACGGCGTCCCCGGCCCGGTTCGTGTCCGTTCCGGCCCGAAACGGCCGCTCGCCGGGGCAGACGTACCGCCACCGCGTCCGCCGGTCGCGTCGGTGTTCTCGGAGCCGTTCCGGATACGGGGACCCTATTCGGCGGCGAATTCGACCCCGGTGATTTCGAACCGTGCGCCGCCCCCGGAACTCCCGGTCACGCGGATCTCCCAGCCGTGGGCGTCGACGACCTGCTTGACGATGCTCAACCCGAAGCCGGACCCCTCGTCGCTCGTCGAGTACCCCGCGTCGAACACCTCGTCACGCGCGCGCTCGGGGATGCCCGATCCGTCGTCCTCGACGTAGAAGCCGTCCTCCAGTTCACCCACGGTGACCGTTACGTCTTCCCCGCCGTGTTCGACCGCGTTCCTGTAGAGGTTCTCCAGCAGCTGTTGCAGTTTGTTCCGGTCGGCGGTGAGCGTCCGATCGGCGTCGGTCACGAGCGTCGCGTCGGCGGTTTCGACGGTTCGCCAACCGGCCTCGCTGCACTCCGCAAGCGGAACCGGCTCCGGCTCGGTCGCGTCCTCGCCCTCCCGGGCTAACGCGAGCAAGTCATCGATCAGGACGTGCATTCGTTCGTGTGCCCGGGCGACGCTCTCGAAGTGCTCGTTGTCACACTCGTCGCGGCCGAGGGCCAACCGACCCTCGGCAACCCGAAGCGGATTCCGCAGGTCGTGGGACACGGTGCTGGCGAACTCCTCGAGCCGTTCTTTCCGCTGTTCGAGTTCCCGTCGTGCGTGGTCCCGTTCGAGTTCGTAACTCACCAGCTGACCCATGAGCCGGACGAACGCTTTCTCGGCGTCGGTGAACGGCTCCTCGCGCGGGGCGTCCGAGCCGAAGAAGACGGTCCCGTACAGGTCGTCGTTGACCGTGACCTTGGTCCCGATATAACAGTCGAGGCCGAACAGCTCGTAGGCCGGATCGCCCTCCCACCCGGCCGCGAGCGCATCGTGGATCGCTACCACCTCGTCCGTCTCGATCGTCTTCCGACAGTACGACCGGGAAAGCGGGGCCGCGTCGCCCACCTGTAACAACTCGTGGTCCCCGCTCGCTTCGATCACCCGTTGGGTCCCCGTTTCGTGGGCCTCGTCCCCCGTTTCGATCCGAGTCAGATAGCCGCTCGGGAGATCGGACTTCTCGGGGCCGAGCTCCAGCAGCCGCGTGACCTTTTCGTCGGCGTTCGACGTCCGGTCGGTCGCCACGTCGTAGAGACTCTGGAGGAACTCGATCGTCGACTCCCGTTTCCGTTCGCGCTCTTTGCGCTCCGTGATGTCACGGTACACCCACAGGTGGCCGTCCCCATCGGGGAGTTCGACCGGTTCGTAACTGCGCGCGAACGTTCGCCCGTCCCGAAGCGGCAGTTCCGCGTCGGTGACCGGCTCCCGTTCCGCCACCAGCGCGTTGATCCGGTCGATGAATCCCTCGGGGTCGGCGAACGCATCACTGACGTCCTCGGCCATCCGTTCGCAATCAGCACCGACGGCCTCGTCCGGGGATCCGGGCATATCGAACAGCTCGAACAACCGCTCGTTGACGGTCAGGACGTCCCGCGACGCGTCTTCGACGAGCACGCCGAAGGGAAGCGTCTCGATCAGGGTCGAGAGCAAGGCGTTCGTCCGTTCGAGTTCCTGCTGGTGCTCCTTGCGTTCCTGGTTCCGAAGCACCCGGTGGACGATGTCAGCGACGTCGTCGGCGAACTCGATCTCGTCGTCCGTCCACTCCCGGGGGCCGCCGGTCTGCTCGTGACAGATCACCCCGACGACGTCGCCCTCGGATCTGAGCGCGCCGTCCAGGAGTGCCCCGATGCCGTGTGCGTCGAGATAGTCGTCGGTCAGCTCCGCTGTCCGCGGATCCCGGCGAGCATCGACCGCGTCGATCACTCGGTGGGCGGCCAGCGCCTCGAAGTACGCCGGGTACGCTTCGGGGTCCAACTCCATCCCGCACGCGTGCTCGTCGCCGTCCCGGTCGTAGTGATCGACACACCTGAAGACCGCATCGTCGCCGTCGTCGTCGACCAGCCAGATATTCACCCGCGGTACGTCCAGTACATCCGCCGCGGTCTCGGTGATCCGGCGAGCGGCCGTCCCGAAGTCACCGGCCGCGACCGCATCGTCGGTCGTCAGTTCGAGAAGCGCCTCGTGTTGGCGCTTGCGGCGCTCCCTCCGACGCCGGTCGTCAGTGATGTCCTGCTGGAATCCGACGTAATTGCTTGCCGAACCGCCCTCGCCGTCCACCGGGGCGATCGAAACCCGGTTCCAGAACTCGGTCCCGTCCTTCCGGTAGTTGCGGAGTTCGACGGTGACGGGCTCGTCGGCATCGATCGCCTCTCGCAGTTCGGCGACCGGCTCGTCGGCGGTGGCTTCCCCCTGGAGGAACCGACAGTCCCGGCCGAGGATCTCCTCGCGGTCGTAGCCCGTCACGTCCTCGAACCGGTCGTTGACGTAGACGAGCGGATTGTCGTCCCCGGCGGAGTCGGTGATCGTGATGCCGACGGGCGCTTCGTCCATCGCCCGGGTTTTCAGTCGGAGTTCCGTCTCGCGTTCGCGTCGAGCGCTCAGGTCACGCACCGTGCACACCAACTCGTCCTGGTTCGTCCGTGAGACGACATGGTCCTCCGGGAACGTCGTGCCGTCGGCCCGGAGCCCCGTCGTTTCGCCGTGCCAGTACCCCTCGTCGGCCACCGTCGGCAGAATCTCCTCGCGGACGAACGCGACTTCGTCGTCCGGATAGATCAGCTCCCAGGGTTCGCCGAGCAGCTCTTCGGGCTCGTACCCGTAGAGGTCCGCGTACGTCCGGTTGACGTAGATGAATTCGCCGTCGCTGTTGAGGATACTGATGCCTTCGAGTGCCGTCTCGATGGCGTCCTGTTGGCGTTGGCGCGCCTGTTCGGCGCGATACCGCTCGACGGCGTTTCGCACCCGGTTTGCCAGCACGGTGTACTGGCCGGTCCCGGTATCCTTTTGTAAGTAGTCGGTGACGCCCGCCGAGATCGCGTCGCTGGCGACTTCCTCGCTGCCCTTC
>JBDGPV010000063.1:6825-12863 GCA_042219485.1 Haloferacaceae archaeon | reverse complement strand
CGACGTGGCTGTGCTGCTGGAACCCGTCGTGGGTGACGATGCCCGCCGACTCCTGGCCGCGGTGCTGGAGCGCGTAGAGCGCGTAGTATAGCGGCCGAGCGACGTCGCGGTCGGCGAGCGAGACCCCCGCAACGCCGCACTTCTCGGTCAGCCCCATGCCGGGGTCGGCTGCCATGGGGTGGAGTTCTGACGCCTGGGCTCAAAAACCCTCGTCATCGCTCGTCCACCGGTCGGCGCGCGGGCGAGCGAGCGCCGACGCCGGCACCGGCGCCGGCGCCGGCCGGCGGGGACCGGGAAGCGGCGCGGGTCCCGGCCGGGGAGGGGCGCGGGCGCGAACGCGGACGGGACCGGGCGGACGCGAGAACGGGAACGGACGCGCCGCCGGGCGGACGCGGGAGCGGAAACGGGAACGGACGTGCCGCCGGGAGTCACTCGCCCGCCTTCGACTGCCACTCGTAGTCCCGGCGCTTGGCGGACTTCCCGAACCCGCAGGACGAACAGACCTTCTTCTTGACGTGGTAGGACTTCTCGCCACACCGGCGGCACTTGACGTGCGTGGTGGTGTTCTTCTTGCCCTGGCTCGGCGTGCCGGCCCCAGTCATGTCTCGATCGTGACGAGGTTGTCGCCGCGTATAACCGTTGTGTCTCCGACCGCCCGCACGTCGTCGGGGGCGGCCGGATCCGTGGGGGCGTCCCCGTCCCCGTCGCCGTCCCCGTCCCCGTCGGCAGGACCGGCGTCCCCGACCGGGTCGAGGACGACGTTCATGTGCTGGTCGTAGCCCGCGAGCGTGCCGTGGAACGCGCGGCCGTCCTTGAGGTGGACGGTGACCGGTCGGTCGAGCGCGTCCTCGAGCACGTCGAGAGGGCGTCCGCTCATGCCCACAGGGGGCCGGGCGCGCGGGTTAAACGTACCGGAGCGGCCGCGGCCGGCGACCCGCGTAACTTTTACCACTCCGGGCGCTACGGCGGGGTACCGAGACGCCCGCGGGTAACGTGTGGCGACACACGAGCGGGGACGCGGACTGAACGCCTGGGGCCGTCGGGGCCCCGACGGGACGCGGATTGCGGACCCCCTGCCACGCGACGTGGCGTTTCATGCCAACCATGGAAATAGAGATCGCGACAATCGGCGGTTACGAGGAAGTCGGCCGGCAGATGACTGCCGTCCGTGCGGGCGACGACGTCGTGGTGTTCGACATGGGCCTCAACCTCTCGCAGGTCCTCATCCACGACAACGTCGAGACCGAGCAGATGCACAGCCTCGACCTGATCGACATGGGCGCCATCCCGGACGACCGGGTGATGTCCGACCTCGAGGGCGACGTGCAGGCCATCGTGCCGACCCACGGCCACCTCGACCACATCGGCGCCCTGTCGAAGCTGGCCCACCGGTACGACGCGCCCATCGTGGCGACGCCGTTCACCATCGAACTGGTCAAACAGCAGGTCAAAGACGAGAGCAAGTTCGAGGTCGGCAACGACCTGGAGAAGATGGAGGCCGGCGGCCGGCGACAGATCGGCGAGCGCTGCTCGCTGGAGTTCGTCAACGTCACCCACTCCATCATCGACGCGATCAACCCCGTCCTCCACACCCCGGAGGGGTCGATCGTCTACGGCCTCGACAAGCGGATCGACCACACGCCGGTCATCGGCGATCCGATCGACATGGACCGGTTCCGCGAGATCGGCCGCGAGGGCGAGGGCATCCTCTGTTACATCGAGGACTGCACCAACGCCGGCAAGAAGGGCCGGACCGCGAGCGAGGCGGTCGCCCGCCGGCACCTCAAGGACGCGATGTACAGCATGGAGGACTACGACGGCGGCATCGTCGCCACCACGTTCTCCTCGCACATCGCCCGGGTGAAGTCGCTGGTGGAGTTCGCGGACGACATCGGCCGCCAGCCCGTCCTGCTGGGGCGGTCGATGGAGAAGTACTCGGGCACCGCCGAGCGACTCGACTTCGTCGAGTTCCCCGAGGACCTCGGGATGTACGGCCACCGCAAGAGCGTCGACCGGACGTTCAAGCGCATCATGAAGGAGGGGAAGGGCAACTACCTGCCCATCGTCACCGGCCACCAGGGCGAGCCCCGCGCGATGCTCACCCGGATGGGCCGCGGCGAGACGCCGTACGAACTGGAGAACGGCGACAAGGTCATCTTCTCGGCCCGCATCATCCCGGAGCCGACCAACGAGGGCCAGCGCTACCAGTCCGAGCGCCTGCTGAAGATGCAGGGCGCGCGGATCTACGACGAGATCCACGTGTCGGGCCACCTCCGCGAGGAGGGCCACTACCAGATGCTCGACGAACTCCAGCCCCAGCACGTGATCCCCGCCCACCAGAACCTGGAGGGCTTCGCCCCCTACGTCGACCTCTGCGAGGATCAGGGGTACGCCCTGGGGCGTGACCTCCACGTGACGCGGAACGGCAACATGATCCGGCTGGTATAATGCCGTCCGACGCGACGGAGCAGCGGGTGCTCGCCGCCATCGGCGAGCGGCGGGAGCGGGTCAACGGGGCCCTCGACGAGTACCTCCCCCCCGACGACCCCGAACGGCTCTGGGAGGCCTCCCGCTACCTGCTGAAAGCCGGCGGGAAGCGCCTCCGCCCGACCATCCTCCTGCTCGCGGCCGAGGCGGTCGCCGACGTCGAACCGCTCTCGACCGACTACCGGTCGTTCCCGTCCCGCGAGGGCGAGGCCGTGGACGTGATGGCCGCGGCCATCAGCATCGAGGTGATTCAGTCGTTCACCCTCATCCACGACGACATCATGGACGAGGACGACCTCCGGCGAGGGGTGCCGGCGGTCCACCGGGAGTACGACCTCTCGACCGCGATCCTCGCGGGGGACACGCTGTTCTCGACGGCGTTCGAGATCATGCTCGACACCGGCGCGCCCGCCGGGAACGTCGTGGAGACGGTCCGGACCCTCGCCGAGACGTGCACCCGCATCTGCGAGGGACAGGCCCTGGACGTCGAGTTCGAGCGCCGGACCGGGATCGGCACCGAGGAGTACCTCGACATGATCGAGCGCAAGACCGCGGTGCTGTACGGCGCGGCCGCCGCGACCCCCGCGGTCCTGCTCGGCGCCGACGACCGGGTCGCCGACGCGCTCTACCGGTACGGCATCGACGCCGGGCGGGCGTTCCAGATCCAGGACGACGTGCTCGACCTGACGGTGCCGAGCGAGCGCCTGGGCAAGCAGCGCGGCTCCGACCTGGTCGAGGACAAGGAGACGCTCATCACGCTGCACGCCCGCCAGCAGGGGGTCGACGTGGACGGCCTGCTCGACGCGACCGACGTCGAGTCGGTCGACGAGGAGGCGGTCGAGGCCGCGGTCGCCGAACTGCGCGCGGCCGGCAGCATCGATCACGCCCGCGAGACCGCCACGGACCTGGTCGCGCGGAGCAAGGACAGCCTCGCGGTCCTCCCCGACAACGAGGCGCGGGCGCGGCTCGCCGACATCGCCGACTACCTCGTCGACAGGGAGTACTGAGGGCGCACGGCGGGCCGAGGGACGACGGACGACGGAGGGACGCGGCGGCCCGACGGCGTGACGGCCGACGGGACCCCGCGACGCGACGGGCGGCGGGCGGTGCGCGGCCCGCGGAACGACGGGACGGTGCCGCAGGGCGAGCGGCCGGCCCGGCCGGAACCCACGACCGTTTTCCTTCCCCGGCGGGTAGTCGCCGGCGAGATGGACGCGGACCTTCGCGAGCGCGTCGAGCGGGCGGCCGAGCGCCACGCGCTCTACAACGCGCTCAAGCACGACGACGACGCCGACGTCGGGGCGGTGATGGGCCCGCTGATGGGCGAAAACCCCGAGTTCCGCGAGCACGCCGACGAGGTCCCGGAGGTGGTCGGCGGGGTGGTCGCCGAGGTGAACGACCTCCCGCCGTCCGAGCGCCGGGAGCGGCTGGCGGACCTCGATTCGGACCTCCTGGCCGAACTCGAAGCCGAGGACGACGCCGACGAGGGACCGCCGCTGCCCGACCTGCCGAACGCCGAGCCCGGCGAGGTGGTGATGCGCGCGGCGCCGAACCCGAACGGCCCCTGGCACCTGGGCCACGCCCGGATGCCGGCCGTGATCGGCACCTACCGGGACCTGTACGACGGCCGGTTCATCTGCCGGTTCGACGACACCGACCCCGCGACCAAGCGGCCGGACCTCGACGCCTACGGCGCCATCCTCGCGGACCTCTCGTACCTGGGCTTCGAGCCCGACGAGGTGCTCAAGGCCAGCGACCGCCTGGAGACCTACTACGACCACGCCCGGCGGCTGATCGACGCGGGCGGCGCCTACACCTGCGCCTGCCCCGCCGACGCGTTCTCGGACCTGAAGAACGCGGGGGAGGCCTGCCCACACCGCGACAAGGGGCGCGAGCGGGTCCGCGAGGAGTTCGACGCGATGGTGGCCGGCGAGTACGACGAGGGCGAGATGGTGCTCAGGGTGCGAACCGACATCGAGCACCCCAACCCCGCGCTCCGGGACTGGGTGGCGTTCCGGCTGATCGACCGGCCCCACCCGCGCCCCGAGGCGGCCGACTACCGGTGCTGGCCGATGCTCGACTTCCAGTCCGGCGTGGACGATCACCTCACGGGCGTCACGCACATCATCCGCGGCATCGACCTGCAGGACTCCGCGAAGCGCCAGCGGTTCGTCTACGACTACTTCGGCTGGGAGTACCCGGAGGTGATCCACTGGGGCCACGTGCAGGTCGACGAGTACGACGTCGACCTCTCGACCTCGACCATCGCCGAACTGATCGAGGCGGGCGACCTCGACGGCTGGGACGACCCGCGCGCGCCGACGCTCGCCGCCCTCCGCCGGCGGGGGATCAGGGGCGAGGCGGTGGTCGAGGCGATGGTCGGGCTGGGGACGTCGACATCGAACGTCGAACTGTCGATGTCGAGCGTCTACGCCGCCAACCGGGACCGCGTCGACGACGAGGCGGACCGCTACTTCCTCGTCCGCGACGGCGAGCGGTTCCCGGTCGCCGGCGGCCCGGACGCGGGCGAGCCGCCGCGCCATCCCGACCACGAGGAGCGGGGGCGGCGGACCGTGCCGGTCGGGGACGCGGTCCTGCTCGAACCCGACGACGTCCCCGGGGAGGGCGAGCGGACGTGGCTGAAGGGGTACGGCGCGGTGCGGCGGACCGGCGACGAACTCGCGTGGACGGGCGAGGACATCGGCGTCGTCCGCGATGAGGGGGTACCCGTGGTCCACTGGGTGCCGGCGGGGGCGAGCCTCCCGACCCGGCTGCGGACGCCGGACGGCGACGTGCGCGGGCGGGCCGAACCGGCCGTCGCCGACGCGGCCGCCGACGAGGTGGTCCAGTTCGAGCGGGTGGGGTTCGCGCGCGTCGACGAGGCGGGCGAGCGGCCCGTCGCCTACTACGCCCACCCCTGACCCGGCGCCCCGCGGGCGCGGCGTCGCGTCCGCCGGCCGGCGGCCGGAAAGGGAAAGAGTGGTATGCGGGATGCCTGAAGGTACGGTCGGATCCGACCGCCATGACCGGCTCCCCAATCGTCGTCGTCGCCGGCGTCGGGGACGGCGCCACCGAACTCGGCGCGTTCGACGCCGCGCTGGCCGACGCCGGCCTCCACAACTACAACCTCGTGCCCCTCTCGTCGGTGGTCCCCCCGGGACGGCCGGTGGTGACCCGGGATCGGTTCCCCCCGGACCGCGGCCTCGGGGTCGGCGACGCGGTCGCTGTCGTGCTCGCCCGGGGGACGGCCGTCGGTGGCGACCGGGTCGCCGCGGGGCTCGGGTGGGCGACGGCCGCGGAGGGCGGCGTGTTCTTCGAGGCCGACGGCGCGACCGAGGCGGAGTGCGAGGACGACATCGCGGCCGAACTCGACGGCGCCCGGGCGCGCCGGGACTGGGACTGGCGCGAGGAGGGGACGCGGACGGCGGTCCACCGGGCCGACCGGCCGGCGGCCGCCGTCGTCGCCGCGGTGTTCGGCCCGATCGAACTCGGCGGGACGGCGCCGGCGGAGGACTGACGGGCCGAGCCGGGCCGCCGGCACCCGGGGCGCG
>JBDGPV010000063.1:0-6725 GCA_042219485.1 Haloferacaceae archaeon | reverse complement strand
CGGGGCGCGCCCGAGGCCGGGGCGGCGATTTATGATCGCCGGCCCCGAAGCCGGGCCATGCTCCACGCCGAGGGGCCCCTGTGCTCGGTCGACGTGGGCGCCCGGGAGGTGCACCGCGAGTCGATCGGCGACGTCCTGGCCTCGTACGTCGGCGGGCGGGGGGTGACGACCCGGCTGGCACACGACCGGATCCCGTTCGACGCCGACCCGCTGGGGGCGGAGAACCGGCTGTACCTGGCGACCGGGCCGCTCCAGCAGTCCCGGATGAGCTTCACCGGCCGGATGGCCGCGACCGGGCTCTCGCCGCTCACGGGCGGGCTCGCGTCCTCGAACGCCGGCGGGTTCATGTCGCGGAACTTCGCCGCGACCGGCAACGCCGTCCTCGAACTGACCGGCGCGAGCGACGACCTCGTGGCCGTCCACGTGCGGGACGACGGCGTGCGCGTCGAGCCGGTGCCGGAGCTCGCCGGGGCGACCGTGTCGGCGGTGACGGAGTACGTCGCCGACCGCCACGACCTCGGGGCCGAACACGTCGCGTGCATCGGCCCGGCGGGGGAGAACCTCGTGCGCTTCGCCTCGATCATGACGACCGAGAGCCGGGCGTTCGGGCGCGGCGGCCTGGGGGCGGTCATGGGGTCGAAGAACGTGAAGGCGATCACCGTCGACGGCGAGGAGCCGCCGGTCCTCGACCTGCCCGACGCCGCCGACGAGATCCACCGCGAGGCCGCGACGAGCGACCACGTGATGAAGCGCCAGGGGACGACCAGCGTCACCGACCTCGCCAACGAGATGGGCACGTTCCCCACCCGCTACTTCGAGGACGTCCGCTACGAGCAGTACGAGCGGATCAACGGCGAGCAGGTCGAGAGGAAGAAGTACGAGCGGGGCACCTGTTCCGCCTGCGCCTTCGCGTGCAAGCTCCCGACCCGGGACGAGGCGACGGGCATCGAGACCGAGGGGCCGGAGTTCGAGACGCTCATGTCGTTCGGCGGCAACTGCGCGGTGGACGACATCGTCGCGATCATGCGGTCGAACGAGCTGTGTGACGACCTGGGGATGGACACCATCTCGTGTGGCAACACGGTCGCGGCCTACCTCGCCGCCGAGGACGAGTTCGGCAACGCCGAGCTGGTCCACGAGACCGTCGAACGGATCGCCCGCCGGGAGGGGATCGGCGACCTGCTGGCGGAGGGGATCGGCCGGATCCACGACGACCTCGGCGTCGAGGACTGGACGGTCAAGGGGATGAGCTTCTCGGCCCACGACGGCCGGACGCTCAACGGCCAGGGCCTCGGGTTCGCGACCGCCAACCGCGGCGCCGACCACATGTACGCCACGATGTACGCCTGGGAGTACCCGCTGGTCGACGAGGGCGAGGCCTTCGACCCCGCGGGGCTCACGGCGGCGAAGGTGGACGCGCTGGTCGAGCAGGAGAACGCCCGGGCGCTGGAGGACTGCGGGATCGTCTGCCGGTTCTCGCGGGGGACCATGAGCCCCGAGCGGTACGAGGCGCTGTTCGACGCCGACCACGGGGACCTGCTCGACGTCGGCGCCCGCGTCGTCGAACTGGAGCGTCACTTCAACAACCGGCGGGGGTTCGACCGCGGGGACGACCGGCTCCCGTACGACCTGCCGGGGTTCGAGGAGGCCCTCGACCGCTACTACGACCGCCGGGGCTGGACCGACGAGGGGACCGTCCCGGAGCCGCCGGGCGACGCGGCGGGCGCCGACTGACCGGGGGACTGGCCCGGCGGCGACGCCGTCCGGGGCCACCCCGGTTCCGGCCGGCGTCCGCCGGGCTCAGACCCGGTTCGGCCGCCCGCCGTCCACGTCGATGGCGTCGACCGGACAGACGTCGACACAGAGCATGCAGTCGATGCACTGGTTCTCGTCGGCCGGGTCGGCCTTGCGCTCGCTCTCGGGATGGCCCGGCGTCTCGACCCACTCGAACACGTCGACCGGACAGCTCTCGACGCAGTCGCCGTCGGCGATGCAGATGTCGAAGTCGACGGCGACGTGGGTGCCGTGGATGCCGAGCGTCTCGGGTTCCTCGACCGGCCCCCAGACGTCGTGGCCCTCGTGCTCGTCGATGCGCTCGCGGCTCTCCTCGAATCCCGGGTCGATGGCCATACCCGGTGGAGGCCGCCGGGAGGCATAAACCCCCGGCCGCCGCCCGCGCGGGCGCCGCCGGTCACCCGGGCGGATCGTCGGAAGCCGCGTCCCGGTCGGTCGCACCGTCGTCCGCGTCCCCCCCGTACCGCGCGCGCTCGGTCCGGGCGGCCGGGCCGCCGTAGGCCTCGACCAGCGGCCTGCAGGCGTCGCCGAGCGCTCGCATCGCCGCCCGGCGGGAGACGAAGTCGAGGTCGTCGGCGACCCGCTCGAACGGGTGCCCCTGGAGGGCCTTGCGGACGAGGAGGCGCTCGGCGCGCGCGTCGAGGCCGTCGAGCCCCTCGACCAGCCCCGCGACGGCGAGGCGGGCGACCGCGCCCGGCGCGGCGACGTACAGTCCCGGTCCGTACGCCGCCGCGGCGACGACGCGCCACTCGTGGTCGTCGAGGGTCGCCGCCAGCGGGGCGGCCGGCGCATCCGTCGCACGGAGCGCGCGCCTGACGACGTCGGGATCGCAGTCCCGGAGCGGATCGGCGAGGACGCCGGCCGCCCGGTCACGGAACCGGCGGGCGTGACGGTCGCGCAGGGCCCGTCCCGCGTCGCTCGTCGGCCGGAGCACCACCGCCGAGTACTCCCCGCTGCGCTCGTTGCGCGTCGTCGAGAGGTGGACGGTCCCGTAGCCGTTGGCCGCCCAGAAGTCGAGCAGGCGGGGGGTGGCGCCGAAGCCCGCGCCGAGCCAGTCGGCGCCGTCGCCGACCTCCTCCGCGACGGCCGCGAGCAGCCGCGACCCGAGGCCGCGCGAGCGGACCGCGCCGTGGGTGGCGATCCTGAGCACCCGCTCGCCGACCGGGCGGCCGGCGTCCTCGTCGCGCAGTTGGCTGGTCAGCACATCGGGGATCATGTGGCCACGGATCCGCTCGCCCTCGTAGATCGCCCGTCGGCGGTCGGCGTCCAGCCCCCCCTCGCGGGCGAGCAGGGCGACCGAGACGACGTGGCCCTCGTGGGTCAGCGCCCGGGCGCGGACGTTCGGCGCGTCCAGCAGGCGCGCGAGGTCGTCGGGCTCGGTCCGGTAGTGGGCCAGCGCCAGCAGGCCGAACGCCTCCCGGAGGCGGTGCTCGTCGTCGAGCAGGTCGTCGGGGGCGAGCGACTCGTAGGCGACGGTTTCCGGCGTCGCGTCGGCCACCGCCGGCTCGACCGCCGGCGTCGCGTCGAGCAGGAGCGCCCGGAACGACCACGCCTCCACGGGGTCGTCGCGGGCGTACCGGATCGGCTCGGCCATGCCGACGTCGGTCACCGCGAACTCGCTGGCGGCCAGCCGGTCGCGGAACCGCACGGCGAACCCCCGGCCGGCCCCCTCGTAGCCGTGGACGGTCGTGACGAACGCGGCGGCCGGCGCGGCGAGCAGGGCCGACAGCCGTCGGACGGGGAGGCCGGCCGCCTCGTCGGCGACGACGGCGTCGGCGTCGCCGGCCAGTTCCCCGGCGGCGGCCGCGGACTCGAACCACACGCGCCCGCCGATCCCGGTCCGCAGGTCACGGTCGTCGCTCGCGGCGGCGTCGAGGGTCCCGAGGTCGTCGAGCAGGGCGCGGGCGCGGACGAACAGTTCGTCCGCGCCGCGACGGTCGGGGGCAGTGACGAGCACGGTCCGCCCGTCCGCGGCCAGCGCGCCGGCCGCGAGGCCGGCGGCCGCCGACTTCCCGCGGCCGCGGTCGGCCGCGACGACGACCGCCTCGCCCGGGTCGCGCAGGCGCTCCAGGGCCCGGACCGCGCGGGCCTGATCGGCGGTGAGGCAGGCCTCGTACGCGGCCGCGGGGAACCGGGCGTCGGCCGGGACCGACGGGCGCTCGCGGGGCGGCGGCGCGTCGGCCCCCGTCCGGCCGTCCCGGACCAGCCGTCCGGCGTCCACGTCGGCGATCGAGATGCCGGGGTGGGCCCGGAGGGTCCCGACCAGCCGTCGGCGGAACCGGCCGCCGGCGTCGGCCGCGTCGAACGGCGGCACCGCGAGGCCGCGGTCGAAGTCGGTCGTCGCGTCCGGCCACCGATCGAGCGGGGGGACGACGAGGACGAGGAGGCCGCCGCCGTCGACGGCCCCGCAGACGCGGCCGAGGACGTTCGGCGCGAAGCCGGCGTGGCAGTCGAGGACGACCGCCTCCCGGGTCGTCCCGAGGAGGTCGCCGCTCCGGGCGGGCGGGAGTCGCTCGGCGGCGGCGAACCCGAGGTCTGCGCGGTCGCTCACCGCCGTGGCCGCCAGGCCGGCCGCGTCGACGGCCGCGCCGGCGGCCCGGAGCCCGGCCGTCCGGTCGCCGGCGAGGACGAGCAGGCGGCGCTCGTCGGCGGCCCGGGCCTCCGTGCGGAGGGCCGCGGCGTGG
Organism: Haloferacaceae archaeon; assembly: GCA_042219485.1. Lineage (GTDB taxonomy): Archaea > Halobacteriota > Halobacteria > Halobacteriales > Haloferacaceae > CAZMLQ01. Next base: position 2,247 of record JBDGPV010000063.1, on the reverse strand, counting down.
GCGGCGACGTCGGTCATACGCCCGCGTCGGGGCCGGAACGTAAGGCGGTTTCCCGTGTGCCGGGCTGGCACGCCCCCGCGGGTTTGGACACGCTTTTATGCGGCGGGGGGCAACCCGAGGACAGCACCGCCCGGGGTTGATGAGGCCGGCCGCCGTCAGGGACGCGGCCCGGCGGCCGGCGCGAGCCCGCGGGCGGGCGGTGATCCACCATGTCAGTCTACGTCGATTACGATACGCCGGCGGACCTCGCCGACAGCGCCCTGGAGGCGCTGGAAGTGGCGCGGGACACGGGCACGGTAAAGAAGGGCACGAACGAGACCACCAAGGCGGTCGAGCGCGGCAACGCCGAACTGGTCCTGGTCGCCGAGGACGTCTCGCCGGAGGAGATCGTGATGCACCTGCCGGAGCTCGCCGACGAGAAGGGCGTCCCCTACGCGTTCGTCGAGACGCAGGACGACCTCGGCCGGGCGGCCGGCCTGGAGGTCGGGAGCGCGGCGGCGGCCATCGTCGATCCCGGCGAGGCCGAGGAGACCGTCGAGGACGTCGCGACCAAGGTCGAGGACCTGCGATAGACCCATGTCGGCCGAAGAGGAGAGCGACTCCACGCCCGCCGAGATCATCGAGATCGTCGGCAAGACCGGGATGCACGGCGAGGCGATGCAGGTGAAGTGTCGCATCCAGGAAGGGGGCAACCAGGGTCGGATCATCACCCGGAACGTGCTGGGGCCCGTCCGCGAGGGCGACGTGCTCCAGCTCCGCGAGACCCAGCGCGACGCCGACTCCATCGGGGGGCAGTGATGTCCGGGAGCCGCACGTGTGACTACTGCGAGTCGGCGATCGAGCCCGGGACGGGTACGATGTTCGTCCGGGCCGACGGCACCGTCATCCACTACTGTTCCTCGAAGTGCGAGAAGAACGCCGACCTCGGCCGCGAGGCGCGCGACCTGGAGTGGACGGGCGACGACAGGGGCGCGGACGAATGAGCGACGACGGGCGCGAGCGCACGTTCGTGATGGTCAAGCCCGACGGCGTCCAGCGGGGGCTGATCGGCGAGATCGTCTCGCGGTTCGAGGACCGGGGGCTGAAGCTCGTCGGCGCGAAGTTCATGCGGATCGACGAGGTGCTGGCCCACGAACACTACGCCGAGCACGAGGACAAGCCCTTCTTCGAGGGGCTCGTCGAGTTCATCACCGCCGGGCCCGTGATGGCGATGGTCTGGGAGGGGCAAGACGCCACGCGGCAGGTCCGGCGGATGATGGGCGCGACCGACCCCGCCGACTCGGCCCCCGGCACCATCCGGGGCGACTTCGGCCTCGACCTGGGCCGGAACGTCATCCACGGCTCCGACCACGAGGACCCCGGCGCCAACGAGCGCGAGATCGACCTCTTCTTCGACGAGGACGAACTCGTGGACTGGGAGCGGATCGACGAACCCTGGCTCTACGAGTGACCGTCGGCGACGCCCGTGGGCCCGCCGCGGGCGGTCGCCGCTGACGGCTCGCGGGCCGCCGGGCGCCGCGGCCGTCCGCCGTGATCGTCGGGGCACGCGTCCCCGTGGGCATCCGTACACCGCCGGCGGACCCCCGGAAAGGCTTATGTCTATTGGCAACGAACCTCATGGTCCAGGCGAGCGCCCGGGGACCCACCGGACGATCCGGGGGGGACCGACCGTTCGGGTCGGTCTGAACCGGATCAGGGGTAAAACCGAACTCCCCGTAGGAGGGGAACAAGGTGAAGGCCCCGAAGGGGAACCGAAGCGGTCCAGACGGCCGTCCGCCCGGGAGGACGGCTGCGAAGGTCCGAGTACCGGCCGTCGCGGAAGCGGCGGTCGCGAAACCGGAGACGGGGGCCGCACGGACCGCGGAAAACGTCCCCCGTCCGGGTCCAAACCGGCGCGCTCGCCGGCCTCGGACGTTCTATCCGTCGACTACCGTGCCGCGACTACCGCGGCGTGGGGCCGGGGGCGTCCGCCTCAGCCCCCCTCCCCGGTTCCGGTCCCGGCGTCGTCGTCCCCGTCGCCGGACCCGGCCCCCGGGCGGTCGCCCGGCCGGGCGTCCAGTTCGCCGGCGACACGTAGGTACTCCTCGAGGAGCGTCGGGAAGTTGCGCCCCCTGAGACACCGGAGCCCGAAGTCCTCGGACCAGTCGAGGATGCCCGTGTCCTCGGTGACGATCCCCGCGTCGAGTTCGCGCGCGAGCACGAGCAGGTCGAAGTCCTCCCGGGAGTCGAGCACGCCCTGCCGGAGCG
>JBDGPV010000076.1:1305-12935 GCA_042219485.1 Haloferacaceae archaeon | reverse complement strand
CGTGGTACGCGGCGGTGCCGGCCGGGGCCCTCGGCGCGGGGGCGGCGGGGATCGGGCCGGTCCCGGCGGCCGCGGGCCTCGGCCTCGGGGCGGCGCTGTACGTCGCCAACGAGGCCGGCGCGGCGGTCGGGCGCCACGTCGGCCTGGGCGGCGGCGAGGAACTGCGGGCGGCGCTGGCGCCGGAGACGGCCGGCGGGTGGGCCGTCCTCCTCCTGGTGGTGTTGCCGATCATCGCCGGCTTCGAGGAACTCCTCTTTCGCGGCGCGCTGATCGGGGCGATGAGCGCCGGCTTCGGGCTGTCGCCCTGGCCGCTCGCCCTCGGGTCGTCGGTCGCGTTCGCGGCCGGCCACGGCGCCCAGGGGCGGGTCGGGATGGCCGTCACCGGGGCGCTTGGGTTCGTGCTCGCCGCCGCGTTCGTCCTCACGGGCAGCCTCCTGGCCGTCGTCGTGGCCCACTACCTGGTCAACGCCCTCGAGTTCCTGGTCCACGAGTGGGCGGGGATCGACCCGTCCGAGGGGATCCCGCGCCCGGGGAACTGACCGTCTGCGAGGGGCCGGCGGGACCGGACGGGGCGGGTTTTCAGGGCTGAAAAGCGGGGGGGTGGTTATATCCGACGCCGCACGCACGCGGCGGACACGATGGCCGTCGAACCGTTCGAGGCGGAGGCCGAGCGTGACGCGAGCGACGAGCCGTCGGTCGGCCGGGTCGAGGTCGGCGGGGCCGCCGACCGGCCGAGCGTCGCGGTGGTCGAGGCGGTGGCGCGCGCGACCGGGGAGCGGCCGGAGCCCGGGACGCTCTACCGGGCGGTCGACCCCGACGCGCTCGACGCCCTGTTCGCCGACCGGCCCGACGGGTCGGCCCGGACCGGGGGGACGCTGAGCTTCGTCGTCGGGGACTGCGTCGTGGCGGTCCGCGCGGACGGCGAGGTCACCGCCGCGGCGCTCTAACCCTCCAGGTCCCGCAGGCGCTCGGCCACCTCGGCCGGCGTCGCGCCCCGCACCCCCTCGACCCGGTGGTCGGGCACGAGGACGGGAACCGGGTTCTCCGACAGCGCCGCGACGGCCGTCTCCCGGTCGTCCGCGTCGTCGGGGTCGAGGTCGGCCATCCGCGCGACCGCCGCCAGGTCGGCCGTCCGGCCGTACGGGACCGTCCTGACCGCCTCCAGCACCCGCCGTCGCGCCGTCGGGACGGTGAGCGCCACCTCGACCTCGGTCACGTCCGTGCGCTCGCCGTCGAGGTACGCGAACAGGCGGTCGAGCAGCGGGTGGTCGGCGCCGGCCTCGGGCGGCACCGCCTCCGGGAAGGAGACGCTGATCGCGCGGCCGGCCGCGACGCCGACCTGCACGGCCCGGCCGAGGAACTCCGACTCGCGGGCGAACACCCCTGCGTCGGCGGTGTCGTCCATGCCCCTCCCACGCCGACCGGCGACTTCAATCCGGGGCCGCGCGGCGTGACGCAACCCTTATGTACAGAAGTGCCCACGAGTGCACAAGGATGGACGCTAGTGACGAGGAACTCGCGCCGGCGGTGCGGTCGATCCTCGCGAGCGCGCGCGACCGGGGGGACGCCGACGGCGGCGGGCGGGTCGCCGTCGACGCGCGGTCGCTCCCGGCGGCGTTCGCGGCGGCGGCCGCCGACGGGCGGGTGCCGGTGATCGCGGAGGTGAAACCCACGAGTCCGACGGCCGAGGGCGAGCGCGACGACGACCCGGTGGCGCTCGCGGAGTCGATGGTCGCCGGCGGGGCGGCGGCGGTGTCGGTGCTGACCGAACCCGAGCACTTCGGGGGATCGCCCGCGGCGCTCCGGCGGGTCCGGTCGGCCGTGGACGTGCCCGTCCTCAGGAAGGACTTCGTGTTGCGCGAGGCCCAACTCGACCGCGTGGCCGCGGACGCGGTGCTCCTGATCGCCCGGTTCGTCGACGACCTGCCGGGCCTGGTGGCGGCGGCCGAGGACCGGGGGTTCCAGCCGCTGGTCGAGGTCCACTCGCGGGCCGAACTGCGGGCGGCGGTCGAGGCCGGCGCGTCGGTCGTGGGCGTGAACAACCGCGACCTCGCGGGCCTGGAGGTCGACCTGTCAACGTTCGAGCGGGTGGCGCCGGCCGCGCCCGAGGGGGTGACGCTGGTGGCCGAGAGCGGGATCGGGTCGCCGGGCGACGTCGAGCGGATGCGGGCGGCGGGCGCCGACGCGCTCCTGATCGGAAGCGCCATCATGGACGGCGACGTGCGGACGAACACGGAGCGGTTCACCGGAGCACGAACATGAGCACGGGAACGGACGGAACGTTCGGGGAGTACGGGGGCCAGTACGTGCCGGAGGCGCTGATGCCGGCAATCGAGGAGCTGGAGGACGCCTACGAGCGGTACGTGCTGGACAACGAGGACGGCTTCATGGACGAGTTCCGCCGCCGCCTGCGGGCGTTCGGCGGCCGGCCGACGCCGACCCAGCGCGCCGACCGGCTCTCGGCGCGCTACGACTGCGAGGTCTACCTCAAGCGCGAGGACCTGCTCCACGGCGGCGCGCACAAACTGAACAACGCCCTGGGGCAGGTGCTGCTCGCGAAGTACATGGGCAAAGAGCGGATCATCGCCGAGACGGGCGCCGGCCAGCACGGCACGGCGACGGCGATGGCCGCCGCCCACCTCGACGTGCCCTGCGAGATCTACATGGGCGAGCGGGACATCAACCGCCAGCGCCCCAACGTCTTCCGGATGCTGCTGAACGGGGCCGAGGTCACCCCCGTGACCGTCGGCCGGGGCACGCTGAAGGAGGCCATCAGCGAGACGATGCGCGACTGGGCGACGACGGTGGAGACCACCCACTACGTCATCGGGTCCGTGGTCGGCCCACACCCGTTCCCCTCGATGGTTCGGGACTTCCAGGCGGTGATCAGCGAGGAGGCCCGCCGCCAGATGCGGGAGGGGCCGGGCCTCCCGGACGCGGTGCTGGCGTGTGCCGGCGGCGGGTCGAACACGATGGGGACGTTCGCGAACTTCCTGGACGACGACGGTGTGGACCTCTACGCGGTGGAGGCCGGCGGCTCCTCGCTCGGGGTCGACGAGGAGGCGGGCGTCGCCCCCAACTCGGCGTCGCTCTCGACCGGGAGCGAGGGCGTGCTCCACGGCGCCCGCACCCGTGTGCTCCAGGACGCCGACGGGCAGATCATGGAGTCCCACAGCGTCTCCTCGGGGCTGGACTACGCGGCGGTCGGGCCGGAACTCGCCCACCTCGTCGACACCGGCCGGGTGCGGGCGGTCAACGTCGACGACGGGGCGGCCCTTGAGGGATTTCACCTGCTCTCGCGGACCGAGGGCATCATCCCGGCGCTGGAGACCGCCCACGCGTTCGCGTACCTCGACGGCCACGGCGCGGCGCTCGGCGACCGCGTGCTGGTGAACGTCTCGGGGCGGGGGGACAAGGACCTGGAGGCGGTGGTCGAGGAGACGGCCGAGCGGGACGTGGAGGGCGCCCCCGACATGGACGTCTTCGAGCGGACGGGGGGCGACTGATGGCCCCCGAGGGCGGCGACGGGGCGCCGGACCGGAACGCCGACCACGACGGGGGCGCGAGCGCGGATGCGGGGTCCGGCGCGAACCGGACCGGGACCCGGAACGGCGGTGCGGGCCGGGGCGGCGGGCTGTCCGCGGCGTTCGCGGACGGTCCGGCCTTCGTCCCCTACCTCGTCGCGGGCGACCCGAGCCGCGAGGCGTCGCTCTCGTACGTCGAGGCGCTGGTCCGGGGCGGCGCGGACGCGGTCGAACTCGGGCTCCCGTTCTCGGAGCCGATCGCGGAGGGGCCCACCATCCAGGCGGGCATCGCCCGCGCGCTCGACGGGGGGATGACGACCGACCGCTACTTCGAGTTCGTCGCCGACCTCGACCTCGACGTGCCGGTCGTCTGCATGACCTACTACAACCTGATCTACCGGTACGGGAGCGACGGGCGGTCCGGGGGCGACCCGGGGCCGTTCGTCCGCCGGGCGGCCGAGGTCGGGATCGACGGCTTCGTCGTGCCGGACCTGCCGGCCGAGGAGGCCGGGGCGCTCCGGGCGGCCTGCGACGAGCACGGCCTGGACCTGGCGTTCGTGGTCGCGCCCACGACCGGCGACGAGCGCCTCCGGGACCTCCTGGGGCTCTCGTCCGGGTACGTCTACGTGCAGGCCAGGCTCGGCGTGACCGGCGCCCGCGACGACCTCTCGGACCGCACGGCCGAGACCCTGCGGCGGGTGCGGGCCGTCGAGCGCGAGGCCACCGACCGCGACCCGCTCCCGAAGGCGGTCGGGTTCGGCATCAAGACCGGGGAGCACGCCGAACGGGTCGTGGAGGCGGGGGCCGACGGCGTCATCGTCGGGAGCGCGCTGGTCGACATCGTCGCGGAGGGCGAGGAGCGCGGCGACCCGCCGGTCGTCGTCACCGACCGGCTGGAGTCGCTCGCCCGGGAACTCAAGGCGGGCGCGGTCCGCGGGGCCGGGGCCGCGGACGGGCCGGTCGAACCCGCCGGGCCGGACGGCTGACGCGCCGCGACCCGGGCGGCCCGGTGGCCGCCCGCCGCCTGCCGTCAGCCGCCCGCCGGTCGCGCCTTCCGCCACGTTCAAGCCCCGGGACGCGGACTGTGGGGCAATGACACGGAGCGTCTGGCTGAAAGCCGACGACGAGGTCGGCGACTGGGCGGACCGCAAGCGACGGATCACCGCCGGACTCGAGGCCGGCGTGGACTGGGTGCTCGTCGACGCGAGCGACGTGGCGCGCGTCCGGGAACTGGGCGACGTGAACGTGGCCGCGTTCCGATCCGACGCCGACCTCGTCGCCGAGGCCGAGGACGACGCGGAGGCGGACGCCTACGTGGTCGGCAAGAACGGGGAGGGCGACGGCACCATCGACCTGCCCGGCGACTTCGGCGGATCGGCCGACCTCTCGACGCTCCGGCGCTCGGACGACCGGGCCCAGGGGGCGTACGTCCGGATCCTGACGGAGGAGTACGAGGGCTTCGCCGAGGAGGCCGCCCGCGAGGCCGAGTACACCGTCGTCGTCGGCGAGGACTGGACGATCATCCCGCTGGAGAACCTCATCGCGCGGATCGGCGACGAGACGACGCTCGTCGCGGGGGTCACGAGCGCCGAGGAGGCCGAGACGGCGTTCGAGACGCTCGAACTCGGCGCCGACGCCGTCCTCCTGGACGCGGACGACCCCGACGAGATCCGCGAGACCGTCGCGGTCCGGGACGAGGCCGAGCGCGAGCACCTGGAGCTCCGGTGGGCGGAGGTGACCGAGGTCGAGCGCGCCGGCAGCGCCGACCGGGTGTGTGTCGATACCGGGTCGCTGATGGACGGGGACGAGGGGATGCTCGTCGGCTCGATGTCCCGGGGGCTTTTTTTCGTCCACGCCGAGACCGCCGAGTCCCCGTACGTCGCCTCCCGCCCCTTCCGGGTCAACGCCGGCGCCGTCCACGCCTACGTCCGGACCCCCGGCGGCGAGACGAAGTACCTCTCGGAGCTCCGGAGCGGCGACGAGGTGCAGGTCGTCGACCTCGACGGGACCACCCGCGAGGCCGTCGTCGGGCGCGCGAAGATCGAGCGGCGGCCGATGTTCCGCGTCGAGGCCGCGGTCGACGACGACCGGGTCGAGACGCTGCTCCAGAACGCCGAGACCATCAAGGTCGCCACCCGCGACGGCCGCACCGCCGTGACCGACCTGGAGGCCGGCGACGAGGTGTTGCTCTACTACGAGGAAACCGCGCGCCACTTCGGCGAGGCCGTCGAGGAGAGCATCATCGAGAAGTAGGGGGCCGCGCGTCCCCGCCCGCCGGTCACCGATCGCCGCCATCGGACAGCCGCGAGACCAGGTCCCGGAGCGTCGCCAGGTCGTACTGTCCGGGCGCGGTCGCGTCGGCCGGACGGACCGGCGCGTAGCCGATCCGCGAGCCGTACAGCGGCGCCACCGCCCGGGTGTGCCGGCCCGGGGCGCCCATCGCCATCGTCGCCACCCGGTCGCCGGCGGCCGTCGCGGCGCGGGTCGCCCGGAGGAGCGCGAGCGCGTCGTCGCGGCCGGTCGCCGTCACGGCGAGTTTGCCGACGTCGCCGCGAGCGGCCGCGCCCGCGAGCAGGTCGCGCATCGTCGCGACGGGCGGGGTGCCCTCGAAGTCGTGGACCGACGCCACGACCGCGGCGCCGTGCTCGCGGGCGTGGGCGGCCGTCTCCCGGCCCGCGGGGTCGTCGAGCGCGGCGCGTTCGACGTCCACCGCCGCGACGGCGTCGCGTTCGGCGGCGGCCCGGAGCGCCGCGAGCCGCCCGTCGTCTGCGGCCTCGCCCCCCTCCCAGGCCGCCCGGTTGGTGGCGATCAGCGGCAGGCGGCCGTCGTAGCCCGCCAGCGCGTCGAGCGGGTCGGACGCGAGGTCCATCCGGAACTCGACGGCGTCGGCGTGGGCCCGGGCGGCCGGCTCGTCGCCCAGGTCGGACAGGCTCGCGGCGAGGGTGAACGAGTCGAACGCGAGGTCGGCGGCCATGCCGGTCCAGGGGCGGCGACCGACGTAACTGTTGGCCCCCGCCGGCGCACGGGCGGGGGCGCCGGCGGGATGCGGGGGGCGGGGTCAGTCCTCGACGCCCGGGCCGACCGACCGGGAGCCGGCGGCCTCGCCGCCCTCCTCGACTGCGGCGGTCAGCGAGACGTTGAGCGCCAGCATCGAGGCGACGCCGCCGGCGACCGTGACCGCGTTCTTGACGGCGTGGTCGAGCACCGCGGCGGCGAACGCGACCGACGCCGGGACGGCCCCCGCGGGGGTGAGGACGACGACGAAGGCCGTGAACGCGGCCTCGTAGAGGCCGACGCCGCCGGGCGAGAGCGGCAGCACCTTCGCCAGGTTGCCGACGCTGACGGCGAAGAGGCCGACCGCACACAGGAGCGGGAGGGGCAGCGTCACGCCGGGGAACGCCGCGAGCACGACGACCGCGGTGACGACGTCGAGGCCCCAGACCAGGAGGCTCGCGGCGCCGATGCGGAGGAAGGCACCCCGGGAGCCGGTCACCGCCTGGAGGTCGGCGACGAACCGCCCGACGACGCCGGCCACGTGCTCGGCGTACGCGTCGGTCGAGAGGCGGCCGATCCCGCGCCGGACCAGGTTCCGGTCGGAGCGCGCGCTCGCCGCGACCGCCGCGGCGACGAGGACGGCCGCGGTCCCGACCGCCGCGGCGACGAGGACGGCCGTCCGCACCGCCGCCGGATCGACCAGCGGGACCGTCCCGGAGAGCGCGGCCGCCAGCCCGGAGAGGTCGCCGGCGGCCGCGAGGCCGAGGAGCACGACGCCGGCCAGCGCCGCGATGGTGAGCAGGTCGAACACCCGCTCGGCGGCCAGGGAGGCAAAGCCCGTCGGGTACGGCACCCCGCGGCGCGCCTTCACCACGTACGCCCGGACGGCGTCGCCCATCCGCGCGGGGAAGACGAGGTTGCCGGTCTGGCTCACGAACACCGCGCCGGTCAGGAAGGCCGTTCCCTCCCGGTGCCCCAGTTCCGACAGGATCTCCCGGTAGCGCAGCCCGCGCACCGGCCAGGAGAGGACGTAGACGCCGACCGCGAGCGCCACCAGCCGCCGGTCGGCCGACGCGAGCGCCGCCAGCGCATCGCTCGGGTCGATGTACAGCGTCATGAGCCCGAGCGCCACGAGCGTGAAGAGGACCCCCCCGACGACCGTCCGGCGGCGGGTGATCCGCGGGCGGACCGACAGCGCCCACCACGTCCGGAGCAGTTGGCTCCCCATCCCGAACACGTCCCGCACCAGGTCGACCTTCGAGTCGCCTTTCGGCTCCCACGCGACGGGGAACTCCGCGACGCGGTAGCCGGCCCGCTGGGCCCGCACCAGGAGTTCGGTGTCCCAGAACCAGTGGTCGTCGCCGATCTCGTCCCGGAGGTCCTCGAACGCCTCGCGGGAGACGGCCTTGAACCCGCACTGGTGATCCCGGAGGTCCGACCGGAGGAACAGGCGCACGAGGCCGTTGTAGACCCGGCTCGGCACGCCGCGCTTCGCCGGCCGGTCGGCCTCCGCGCCCGGCAGCCAGCGCGACCCCGTCGCCACGTCACACTCGCCCGACCGGACCCGCTCGACCAGTTCCTCCAGGTGGTCCATGTCGGTCGCGAGGTCGGTGTCGAAGTAGACGAGGACGTCGCCCGCGGCGGCCGCGAACGCCCGTTCGAGCGCACCGCCCCGCCCCAGGCGCTCGTCGCTGTGGACGTGCCGGACCCGGTCGTCGGTCCGGGCCAGGCGGGCCGCGATATCCGGGGTGCGGTCGTCGCAGCCGTCCTCGGCGACGATCACCTCGAACGCCCCGGCGGGGAGGAACGAGGCGAGGCGGTCGATCGTCGTCCCGACCGTCCGCTCGATGGTCGCCGCCTCGTTGTACGCGGGGAGGACGACGCTGACCTCGGGGGCGGACGGGCCGCTCATCGGCTCCCCATTGGCGGCCGGCCGGCTAAGTACCTTCTGACACGGCCGACGCCGGCCGGCCGCACCGCGCCGCCGCCGGCGCTAGCCGGCCGTACCACGCCGGGGGCCGCGCGCGGCGCTCGCGCGGCCGTCACGCCCCGGAACCGACGGACTGCGCCGGGTTAGCCCGACGTACCAAACGGGCTATGACGGTCGGGATCCTTCCCCGGCACATGAGCACGACCGCCGGGCGGGACGCCGGCGAGGAACGGGCTGACCTCACGGCCAAGCAGCGGCGCATCCTCGAGTACCTCCGCGAGCACGCCGACGGGCGGAGCTACTTCAAGTCGCGGCACGTCGCGGACGACCTGGGGCTGTCGGCCAAGGAGGTCGGCGCGAACATCGCCGCCGTCCGGGAGGGCGACGTGGGCCTGAGCGTCGAGAAGTGGGGCTACTCCTCGGGAACGACCTGGCTGGTGCGGCCCTAGGGGTCGTACCGCAGGAGGCCGTCGGCGTCGGCGGCGAACGCGGCCGCGTCGGCGCCCAGCGAGTCGGCGTGGCGGACGACCAGCGTCACGACCGTCGCGGGGCGACACGCCCGGTAGCCACCGTCCTCCCCCGTCCCGTCGGTCCGCGCGAGCACCCCGTCGGCCGTCAGGTCGCCGGCGTGCGCGCTGACGGTCGCGGGGGTCACGTCCAGCGCCGCCGCGAGGTCGGCCCCCGAGACGCCCGGCCGGCGCAGCGCCGCCAGGACCATGCCGCGGCGCGTCCCCCGCCGGAGGTGGCCGAGCACCGTCCGCTCGAACGCGGTGAAGCGCCCGGCGGGGTAGAACCGGCGGTAGTCCCCGTCCCGACGGGACTCGACGTCGCCCGCGTCGACGAGGCGCCGGAGGTGGTGCTGGGCCTCGCCGGTGGCCAGGCGCAGGTCGTCGCGCACCTTCGAGAAGTGGGCGCCGGGGGTGGCGGCGACGTACCCCCGGACGGCGGCCCGCGTGTCGCCCCCGTCGGGCGGGTCCGCGTCGTCCCCGCCGCGGCCGCCGCCCAGGTCGGCGAGCGGCGTCGCGGCGCCGAGCGCCGCGAACCGGCGGAGCGTCGCCCGCTTGTCCGCGTCCACGCCGTCGTCCATCGTCGGCGGGATACGGGCGGGGGGATCAAAAGGGGCGGGACGGGCGCCCGACCGGCGCCGGCCCTCACTCGACCTCGGGTTCCGGTTCGGAATCGTCGAGGGCGTCGGGGTCCTCGATCCCCTCGTCGGCCTCGCTGATGACCTCGTCGGCGCTTTTGATGTTCGGCTCGCCGGACTTGACGGCCTCGGCCTCCTGTTCCATCCGCTCGACGTCCATCTCGGCGGCCTCGTCGATCTGGCCCAGGATGTCGTCGATGTCGTCGAGGCCGAGGATCTCGCGGGTCTCGGCGTCGAACTCGAGGCCCTCCAGGCCGGCCTGCTCCTGGACGTCGCTGCCGGTCAACTGCTTGCCGTACCGCCCGACCAGCGACGTCAGTTCCTGGGGCAGCACGAACGTCGTCGACTCGCCCTGCCCGATCGCCTCCAGCGTCTCCATCCCCTTGTCGATGATCGCCCGCTCGCCCATCGCCTCCGCCGAGCGGGCCCGCAGCACCGTCGAGATGGCGTCCCCCTGCGCCTCCAGGATCTGGGACTGCTTCTCGCCCTGGGCCCGGATGACGTTCGACTGCTTGTCCCCCTCCGCGGTCTCGACCGCGCTCCGCCGCTCGCCCTGCGCCTCCAGGATCATCGCCCGCCGCCGCCGCTCCGCGCTCGTCTGCTGCTCCATCGCCTGCTGGACGTCCTTCGAGGGGTTGACCTCGCGGACCTCGACGCTCTCGACCCGGATCCCCCACTCGTCGGTCGGTTCGTCCAGCTCCCTGCGGATCTTCGCGTTGATCTCCTGGCGCTTGTTCAGCGTGTCGTCCAGCTCCATGTCCCCCAGCACCGCGCGCAGCGTCGTCTGGGCAAGGTTCGACACCGCCCGCTTGTAGTCGTCGACCTCCAGGAACGCCTTCCGGGCGTCCATCACCTTGATGTAGACGACGGCGTCGGCGGTGACCGGCGAGTTGTCCCGCGTGATCGCCTCCTGCCGGGGCACGTCCAGCGTCTGGGTCCGCATGTCGAACGCGTGGGTCCGCGAGACGAAGGGCGGGATGAAGCTGATCCCCGGTTCGAGCAGCTTGCGGTACTCGCCGAAGACCGTCAGCGCCTTCTTCTCGGTGGCGTCGACGATCTCGACCATCGAGTTGACCGTCGCCACCGCCAGCGCCAGGACCAGGAGCCCGACGACGAGCGTTCCGAGGTCGAACCCGAGCTGCAGCGGGGGGGCCATGCACGGGATTGGGCGGAGGCGGGAATAAGGGTTTGCCCGGTGTCAGGTTCGGGTTCGCGGCCGGGAGCGACCGGGGACAACGTCCCGGTCAGCGTTCCCGCTCGCGCTCGCGCTCGCGCCCGTGATCGGCCGGCCGGGACTCCCCGGTCGGCTGCCGGTCGCCGGCGCCCGGTCCGCCCGCCCGCTCCCGGCCGCGCCGGAGTTCGCGGTCGATCTCGTCCTCGACGGGATCGAGCGCCTCGACGGTGAGGACGTTGCCGCCGCCGGGATCGACGACGATCACCTCCGTCCCCTCGGGGAACGTGCCGTCGACCGAGCGCGCCGCGTAGTGGGGGTTGAACCCGCCGCCCTCGACCCGGACCTCGCCCTCCGTGGGTGTCACCCGCTCGGTGACCCGGCCGGTCGCGCCGCGCAGCGAGTCGGAGTCGGTCGTCCGGCCCGACTCGCCGCCGTAGAGGTCGACCTCGCGGTAGCCGTAGAGTGCCACGGCGCCGAACAGCACGACGAGGGCGCCGAGCGCGATGGGGCCGGCGAGCGGGGGAACGAGGAGGCCGACGACGCCGGAGAGCAGCAGCGCGACCCCCGGGACGACGAAGTGCGCGCCGGGGATCAGCGCCTCGGCCACCGACAGCCCGAGGCCGAGGACGACCAGCAGGAGGGGCAGCGTTCCCGGGCCGAGGGCGTCGAGTTGCAACGCGACGGGGGCGGACGGGCCCATGCGATCGGGTAGGGCCCGGAGCGGTTAAAACCGCCCGGACGGTCCACCGACGACCGGGGGGACCGGGAACGGAACCCCGGACCGGGGACCGGAGACCGGATCGGACCACAGGTGGACGACACCGACGGCGAACACGACCGGACTACAGGTAGACGGCGCCGACG
>JBDGPV010000076.1:0-1205 GCA_042219485.1 Haloferacaceae archaeon | reverse complement strand
CCGACGGCGAACACGACCGGACTACAGGTAGACGGCGCCGACGACGACGAGCACGGTCAGCGCCGCGCCGGCGAGGACGAACGCGGCGTGCTCCGGGGAGACCGGCTCCGGCTCGATCGGCTCCCGCTCGGGCGGCCGGGGCCCGTCCTCGCCGGCCCCGTCGTCCGGTCCGACCTCGGCGACCGAGAACCGCCACTCGTCGTCCCCGTCGCCGTCCCCGTCGCTGTCCCCCCCGCCGGCGCCGAGCAGGCGGTCGATCGGTCCGCTGTCAGCCATCGGCGAAAGGTAGGGACGGGACCGGCATAGGCGCTACGGCTCCGCGCCGTCCTGGACCACGTCGCCCTCGTAGACGACGCCGCGCTCGCCGTGGACCGTCACGGTGGTGCCGTCGGCGACGGTCGCGGGCACGGGCGCGCCGCTGATCATCGGGATGTCGAGTTCCCGGGCCACGAGCGCCGGGTAGCCGCTCATGCCGGGGCGGGCATCGACGATGGCGGCCAGCCGCGAGGTGTCGCCCTCGAACTCGCCCTCGAACTCCGCGTCGAGCGCCAGCACCGCCCCGTCGGGCACCTCCGCGAGGTCGCCGTCGTCGGTCCGGGCCAGCGGCCCCGCGGCCCGCCCGCCGACGACCTCGCGGCCGTGGGCGATGGCCTCGGCGGCGACGTGGAGCTTCAGCATGTTCGTCGTGTTCGCGTCTTCGAGTTCCGTCATCATCCCCGAGAGCACGACGATGGTGTCGCCGCTCTCGGCGACGCCGGCGTCCAGCGCCGCCCGCACGGCGCCCTCGAACACCTCCTCGACGCCCCCGGAGTAGTCCGCGTACCTGGGGTGGACGCCCCACGAGAGCGCGAGCTGGCGGCGAACGGCGTCGTCGGGCGTCGTCGCCACGACGGGCACGGCCGGTCGGAACTTGGCCGTCCGCCGGGCGGTGTAGCCCGACTCGGAGGCGGCCACGATGGCGGCCGCGCCGGTGTCGCGGGCCAGGTAGCGCGCCGACCGGGCCAGGGCCTCGGTGCGGGCCTCCTCGGCCGCGGGCGGCACCCGGCGCTCGACGGCCTCGGCGTGCTCCTCGGTGGCCTCGATCTCGCGCACGATCCGGTCCATCGTCTCCACGACCCGGACGGGGTGGTCGCCGATCGCCGTCTCGCCGGAGAGCATCACCGCGTCGGTGCCGTCGAGCACCGCGTTCGCCACGTCGGAGGCCT
>JBDGPV010000082.1:0-13638 GCA_042219485.1 Haloferacaceae archaeon | reverse complement strand
AGGAGCGCGGCGAGAAGCGCCATCCGGCCGACTTCGCGCTCTGGAAGGCCGGGGGGGTCGAGCCGGAAACCCTCCACGAGCACCGGACCGCGGACGCGGCGCCGCCCGAGGAGGCCGCCGAGGGGGCCCTGACGTGGGACTCGCCGTGGGGGGACGGGCGCCCCGGCTGGCACGTCGAGTGCTCGGCGATGTCGATGACCCACCTCGACGAGACCATCGACATCCACCTCGGCGGCCGCGACCTGGTCTTCCCGCACCACGAGAACGAGATCGCACAGAGCGAGGCGGCCACGGGGCAGCGGTTCGCGCGGTACTGGCTCCACACGGGGCTGCTGGAGACCGAGGGCGAGAAGATGTCCTCCTCGCTCGGCAACTTCCTGACCGTCGCGGACGCGCTGGCGGAGTTCGGGCCGAACGTCGTGCGGGCGTTCTACCTCGGCGCGGACTACGGCACCGAGCAGGCGTTCTCGGAGGCCGCGCTGGCCGAGGCCGAGGAGCGCTGGGAGCGGCTCTCGCGGGCCCACGAGCGCGCCGTGGCAGCCTGTGACTCCGTCGACGCGCGGACGACCGTCGCGGACGGGGCGCTCCGGGCCGCGGTGGCCGAGGCCCGCGAGGAGTTCGCCGCGGCGATGGACGACGACTTCGGCGTCCGGGCGGCGACGGCGGCGCTCCTCGACCTCGCCACGGCGGTCAACCGGCACGTCGACGGCGCAGACGAGTACGACTACCGCGGGCTCCGGCGCGCGGTCGAGGCGTTCGAGGAGCTCGGCGGCGGCGTCCTCGGCCTCCAGTTCGACGGCGGGAGCGACGGAACCGCCCGGCTGGCCGACGAACTGGTCGAACTCGTGCTGGAGGTCCGGGAGGCCGAGCGCGAGGCGGGCAACTACGAGCGCGCCGACGAACTCCGGGCCGACCTCGCGGCCCTCGGGGTCGATGTCGAGGACGGCGCGGACGGGCCGACCTACCGGATCGAACGCTGACGGACGCGGCGCCGGTCGTCACTCCTCGTCGAGGCCCAGCTCCGCGACGATGTCCTCCACGACCGCCCAGTTCGCCCGGACCTCCCCGGTCGGGACGTAGACGGCGCCGTACTCCTCGCCGCTGGATTCGAGGATGTCGTGCTCGACGAGCACGTCGAGGTGGTGGCGGACGGTCTTGTAGTCCAGGTCGAGGTCCTCCGCGAGCCGGTTGGCGTTGCGGGGCTGCTCGTCGAGCGCGCGGAGGATCCGCGCCCGGTTTTCGCCGCCCCGCGTGCCGGTGAGCACGTACCAGAGGACCGACTCCATCACTAGGCGGGAGGGGGCGGCGACGGGTAAGGTCATCGCTCGGATGTGAACAGTTCACATCCGTCGGGCACGTCGAAGAGCCCGAGGCGGACCCCGGCGTCGAGCCACCCGTGCCCGTAGGCGAACGCCGCGAGCGCGTTCACGGGGTCGTCATCGTCCCGGAAGTGGCGGCCGTCGGTCAGGTACGACCGGGCCATCTCCCGGCAGTCGGCCGCCGCGGTCCCGAGCGGACTCCCCGGCGGCACCGCCGGCTCCGCGGCGTCGAGCGCGTCGGCCAGGGCGTCCTCGTAGCGGTCCGTCTTCGCGGCGAGGTCGGCGGCCATGCCCCGCCTCCGCGGCCGCCGCCGGTAAGGATGTCGGCGGACAACACAAGGTATAGGCCCGCCGCCGGTCTACCGACGGTATGAGCGAGTCAGACGGGACCGGCCCCGAGCACCGCAGACTTCTCATCGCCGGCACGGGCATCGCCGGCCTGACCGCCGCCATCTACGCCGCCCGCGCGAACAACGATCCGCTGGTCATCGAGGGCGACGAACCCGGCGGGCAACTGACGCTGACGACCGACGTGGAGAACTACCCCGGCTTCCCCGAGGGCATCACCGGGCCGGACCTGATCAACAACATGAAAGAGCAGGCCCGGAAGTTCGGCGCCGAGGTCCGCAACGGCGTCGTCGAGTCCGTCGACGACTCCCAGCGGCCGTTCCGGGTGACGCTGTCGAACGGCGACGTCGTCACCGCGGACGCGTTCATCGCCGCCTCGGGGGCGAGCGCGCGCACCCTCGGCGTCCCCGGCGAGGACGAACTGATGGGCTACGGCCTCTCGACGTGTGCCACCTGCGACGGCGCCTTCTTCCGCGGCGAGGACATGCTCGTCGTCGGCGGCGGCGACGCCGCCTGCGAGGAGGCCGCCTTCCTCACCAAGTTCGCCGACACCGTCTACATCGCCCACCGGCGCGAGGAGTTCCGCGCCGAGGACTACTGGGTCGACCGGATCCGGGAGCAGGTCGAGGCGGGCGATATCGAACTCATGCTCAACACCGAACTGACCGAGATCCACGGCACCCGCGAGGACGGGATCGAGGAGGTCACGCTCGTCCGTCACCCCGAGGGGCACCCCACCGAGCGCCTCGACGACCCCGCGACCGAGGAGTTCGCGTTCGACGTCGGCGCCGTGTTCTACGCCATCGGCCACACGCCGAACACCGGGTACTTGGAGGACACCGGCGTCACCCTCGACGAGGCGGGCTACATCGAAACCGTCGGCGGCGACGGCGCCGGCCAGACCGCCACCGGCGTACCGGGGCTGTTCGGCGCCGGCGACGTGGTCGATTACCACTACCAGCAGGCGATCACCGCCGGCGGGATGGGCTGCAAGGCCGCCATCGACGCCGACGGCTACCTGGAGGACCTGGAGCGCGAACGGGCCGAGGCGGCCGGGACGGCCGCGGCCGACGACGACTGACGACCGACGACCGGCGACCGACGACTGCTCGCCGGGATCCCCCGCAGTCCGCCGGTCCGCCGGCGACCGCACCGCCCGCGGCCCGCGGGTCGCACTGCTCGCTGGCGTCCGGACCAGGGCCGTCCGCGGCACCCCTCCCACCGCCGCCCGCACGACCCCGCCGCCTACTTACGACTGGAGCGCGTCGGCCGCGTATGGTCGAGGACGAGACGTACACCATCGAGGGGCCCGACGGGACGGTATCGACGGTCGACCTGCCGGCCGGACTCGCGGAGGTCTTCTCCGAGGAGGGCGAGGAGCCGACCGACGTGCTCGCCGAGTTCGTCGTCCAGACGTTCGCCCAGCAGACCCACGCCGCCGTCCACCACTCCGACGGCGATCCGCCCGAGGAACTCGCGGCGCTGAACGAGCGCATGGAAACCCTGTTCGAGGAGCGGTTCGGCCTCACGCTGACCGAGGCGATGGGCCACAGCCACTGACCGGCGACCGCACCGGCCCCTGACGGCGCTCGAACGACGGCCGGCCCATCGGCGCACCCGCCTAGATGACGGCGAGCGGCGCCATCATCCCGAACCCCGCGAGCAGCCCCGCGACGAGTTCCGTCCGTCCGCCGCCGGGCAGGTCCGCGCCGGCCTCCAGGGCCTCGGGGATGAACTCCGAGACGACCAGGAACACCATCGCTCCGGCGGCGAAGCCGAAGCCGAACGGGAGGAACTCCCGGGCGATCCGGACGAAGTAGAAGGCGACGACCGCCCCCAGGGGCTGGGGGAGGCTGGAGAAGACCGCCCACCAGACCATCCGCCGGGTCGGCACCCCCATCGCCCGCAGCGGGATCGAGATGGCGACCCCCTCGGGCACGTTGTGGATCGAGATGGCGACCGTCATGAAGATCGCCAGCAGCGGCACCGAGAACCCCAGGATCGGCACCCCGCCCTCGAAGCCGAGTTCGGCGAACGCTACCCCGACGGCCACGCCCTCGGGGAAGCTGTGGACGGTCAGGATGCCGAGGATGAGCAGCAGTTTCCGCACGTCGGCGGCCTCGTACCGCCCCGGATCGACCTCGTAGTCCTCGATGATCCGGTGGGAGACGACCACGAGGACGACCCCGGCGAGCACCCCCGGCACGATGCCGGCCGGCAGCGCCGCTCCCCCGACCCGGACCACCGCGACGAGGGACCCCTCGGCCAGGCCCTCCAGCACGAGCCCGAACACGGACGCCGACACCATGATGCCCGAGGCCACTCCCCAGAGCACGACGTTCCACCGGTCCGAGAGGTCATCGAAGAAGAAAAACGGGACCGCGCCGAGTCCCGTCGCCAGGGCGGTCAGGAGCCCGGCAGCGAATACGAACGCGACGGCGCCCGCCTCGACCATGCTCCCGCTTGGGGACGGACGCATAAGTATCACTCTTTTTATCTTTTTGGGCGGCCTAGACCCGGCCGGGACGGCGGCGGTCGTCGCCGCGGGCGGTCGCCCGGCCGCATCGCCGGGCGCTCGGGCGGCGGGGGGCCGCCGCCCGCGAACGGCCCCCTCAGGCCCGCGGAAGCCGGAGGCGGACGACCGTTCCGGACGGCGAGTTCTCCTCGATCTCCAGCCGACCGCCGGAGACGTCACACACCCACCTGACGAGCCAGAGGCCGACGCCCTGGGCGTGGACCAGCGGGGTCTCGGCCCCCCGGTCGAGCGCCGCCCGTTCCGTCTCCGGGATCCCCTCGCCCGTGTCGGCGACCTCGACCTCGACCTCGTCGCCGTCGGGCGCGATCCGGACGGCCACCGCGAGGTCGTCGTGGTCGTTGTGGACGAGGGCGTTCTCGATGACCTCGACGACGGCCGTCCCCACGAGGGGGTGGGCCCGGACGGGGACGCTCCCGGCGAGGTCGGCGGTGATCCGAACCCCGTCGGGGGCGTTCGCCCCGAGGTACTCCTCCACGTAGGCCGCGAGGTCGACGGTGGTCCGGTCGTCGGTGGAGCGTTCCAGGGATTCGAGTTCGAGGAGCTTCTCCGTGTGCTCGCGCAGGCGTTCGAGCGCCGCGGCCGACCGCTCCAGCCACGCGTCGGCGTCCGTTCCGGCCGCCGCGGGCGCGTCCCCGCCCCCGGACCCGCGCTCGCTCCCGTCGCCGCTCTCGGCCTCGCCCTCGGCTTCCCGGAGGCCGGCGATGGCCCCGAGCGCCACCGTGAGTTCGTTCCGGACGTTGTGCCGCATCACCCGGTTGATCACCTGGAGGCGCTGGTTGAGCCGTGCGACCTCGCGGTACTCCGCCTCCAGTTCCTCCTGTCGCGCGATCACCTCGTCGAAGACGAACCCGCTCGGCGTGCCCACGAGGGCCCCGGCGGTCAGCGCGGCGACGACGGCGAACGGGTAGTCGAACCCGCTCGCGGCCGCCGGCAACTGGGTGAGCAGGACGAGCCCGACGGTCGCAAGCGCCACCGCCATGAAGACGACGCTGACGATGACGGCGCTCGCGGCCTTCTCCGCGCTCCGGTCGATCCGGGTGGTCCACCGCGCGGCGGCGACGACCGGTCCGGCGCCCAGCAGCGGTATCAGGGATTCGACGAGCGACGCGCCGAGCGGCTCGGGATCGATGGCGAGTTGCGCGACCGAGAGGACGGCCAGCGCCGCCCCGACCGCCCCGAGGACGGCCGGCGGTCGGCCGGGGACGCTCGGCCGGTACCGGAGCAGCCGGCGGATCACGCCCTCGACCAGCCGGCTGGTGAGCGTCATCGGCCGGTCGGCCCGTCGCCCGCGGTCCGCGCCCGCCTCCTGGGCCCGTTCGGTTCGTTCGCTCATGTGATCGGCTCCCGGCCGGTCGTCCCCGTCCCGTCGGGGGACCCGTACGCGACCCCAGTCGAGCGGCCCGGATAGTTCCACCGGCCGGAGCGCCCCCCGCGCCCCCCCGCTGCCGGCTGGCCGGCCCCCTCACGCCGACGCGTCCCACCCCCGAGGGGTGGTGTTCAGCCGCCGCGCGCCGTCCCCGGTGACGACGACGAGGTCCTCGATCCGAACGCCGAACCGCCCTTCGAGGTACACCCCCGGCTCGACGCTGAAGACCATCCCCGGTTCGAGTTCGACCCCGCTGTCGGCGGCGATGTACGGCTCCTCGTGGATCTCCAGCCCGACCCCGTGGCCGGTGCGGTGGACGAACGCGTCGCCGTACCCGGCCGCCTCGATCACCGCCCGGGCCGCCCGGTCGACCGCCCCCGCGGTCGCTCCCGGCTCGACGGCCGCGACGCCCGCGGCCTGGGCCTCCCGGACGGCGCCGTGGACCGCCGCGAACCCCTCCGGCGGGTCGCCGTCGAACACGAGCGTCCGGGTCTGGTCGCTCGGGTAGCCGCCGATCCGCGTGCCGAAATCGAGTACCACGGGGTCGCCGGGGCGGATCTCCCGGTCGCCGTGTGCGTGGTGGGGCCGGGCCCCGTTCGGCCCCGCGGCGACGACCGGATCGAACGGCGTCCCCTCGCCCCCCTCGTCGGCGAGTGCGCGCTCGATCGAACGGGCGAGCTCCGTCTCCGTACGCCCCACGACCGCGGGCCCCCGGGCGCGGAGGTCCTCGAGGACCGCGTCGGCGGCCGCGGCGGCGCGTTCGAGCGCGGCCAGTTCCGCGTCGTCCTTCCGGCGCCGGAGCGGGGCGAGGACCTCGCTCGCGAGGCCGAACGTCGCCCCGGGCGCCGCCCCCTGCAGGTCGAGCACGAACGTCGCCCACATCCGGTCGTCGAGCAGGACCCGCTCGCCGTCGAGGCCGGCCTCCGCGACGATCGACTCGACGCGCGCGGTCGGGTCCGCGTCGTCGGCCCACGCGCGGACGTCGTCGATCCACGTCGCGTCCCGCACGTCCGCGGCGACGAGCTCCGGCACGAGGAAGGTCGGGTCGCCGGTCGCGGGGACGACGAGCAGGCAGTGGCGCTCGGATGGCTCCCCGCCGTAGCCGGACAGGTACCGGGCGTTCGGCCCGGGCCCGCAGACGAGCGCCGCCGCCCCGGCGTCGCGCAGGCGCTCCTGTGTGGCGCGTGTCCGCCGTTCGGTCGGCGTCATGGGTCCCGCTTCCGGCGGCCCGGCGAAATACCTGCCGCCCGGGCGGCGCCCGTCGCCGCGGCCCGACCGCCGGCCGGACCCCGGCTCGCTCACTGGAGCCGTTCGGTCGTCTCCACGAGCGGGTGGTGGGCGTAGTCGACGATCTCGATGTCGTCGATCGACTCCAGCCCCTCCCGTTCGGCCGTTCGGGCCATCCCCAGTTCGACCTCGCGGCCGATGACGATCACGTACGCGTCCATCTCGTCGATGTCGAGCCGATCGGCGGCCATCACCCGGTGGTGCCCGTCGGCGAGGATGAGCGTCCCGTCGTTGTCGATCACCACCAGCGGTTCGGCGAGGCCGCGCTCCAGTTCGTACCGCCGCCCCTCGAGTTCGTCGGCGTAGACCCGCCCCTGGGTCGGGGTCAGGTCGCCGAGGTCGACCGTCCGGCGGGCCTGCGAGACCTCGATCCCGTGGATGCGTTCGAGGGTCCGCATCAGCTTTCCGACCTTCTCCGGGGTCGCCCGCTCGATCTGGGACCGGATCACGTCCGTGTTCGAGATGATGCCGACGAGGTTGCCGGCGTCGTCCACCACGGGGAGCTTCTGGATCCCCGACCGGAGGATGACCCGGGCGGCGTCGTCGATGTCCATCTCCGGGTGGGCGACGACGATGTCCTCGACCATCACGGTGAAGATCCGGGCGTTGTCGTCCGCGAGCAGCAGATCGCGGGCCGAGACGAACCCCTCGACGTTCCGGCCGGCACAGACCGGGAAGCCGTTGTAGCCGTCGCTCTCGACGATGCGCGTGGCGACCTCCGCGACCGTGTCGTCCGGCGAAACCGTCTCGACGTCGCTCGTCATGTACTCCTCGACGGTCGCCTTGTCGCTCATCGGCCCGGCCTACAGCGCGCCGATAGAAAAGGTTAGCCGTCGCCCGACGGGGCGTCGAACGGGAACCCGGTCGCCGAGGGGTCGGGCGGGCGGACGGGAGCCGACTCCAGGGTCTCGAAGAACCGCCGCGCGAGGAGGTCGTCCACCGCCGCGACCAGCGAGTCGTTCGCCCCCTCCCCGACCTCCGCGAGGATGCCGAGCGGGATCTGGGCCCCCGCCATCTCGGCGTGGCCCCCGGCGCTCCCGATGGGGGCGAACGCGTCCCGCAGCGCCTCGCCCAGGTCGACCTCGGAGCCCCGGGCCCGCGCCGAGACGTAGACCGTCCCGTCCAGGATGCCGTGGACGAGCGCCACCCGGATGCCGGCCATGCCGACCAGGTGCTCGGCCGCCTGTGCCAGCGCGTCGCGGTCGCCGATCCGGCCCGTCCCCGCGACGGCCGCGTCGCCGCGCACCTCCCGGTTCCTGATGGCCCGGGCCAGCGTCTCGAACACCTCGGCGGTCACGCTCGGCGACTCGACCTTCGAGAGCACCTCGGTGTCGGCGTGATCGATCAGGTACGCGGCCGCCTCGTAGTCGGCCGTCGAGACCTCGCGCGTGAAGTCCCGGGTGTCGACCCGGATGCCGTACAGGAGCGCCGTGGCGACCCGCCGGCCGGGCTCCGTCCCGTACCCCTCGAGGTAGGAGGCCAGCACCGTGCTCGTCGCTCCCGCCTCGGTCCGGAGGTCGACGAACCGCCCCTCGACGGGGCCCCGCGGGGGGTGGTGGTCGAGCACCACGTCGACGGCCGTGTCCGGCGACAGCCCGTCGTTGACCCCGGGTCGGGCGTGGTCGACGAGCGCCACGCTCCCGAACTCCGCCGCCTCCTCCGCCCCGGAGAGCCGACGGAGGTCGATGTCGAGCAGGTTGACCAGCGCCCGGTTCTCCTGGTGGGAGATCTCCCCGAAGTAGCAGGCCTGCGCGTCGAGCCCGACCGCCCCGGCCAGGTCCACGAGCGCCAGCGCGCTCCCGATGGCGTCCGGGTCCGGGTTGTCGTGTGTGACGACCGCAAGCGGCCCCGTCGCCGCCCGGAGCGCCCCCCGCAACCCACGGAGGCGGGCCGCCTCCCTCCCCGCCGCCGCGTCCAGCACCGTGCCGGCCAGCCGCGCGGTCGCGTCGATCACATCGTCCGCGACCGCCCTCACGGCCTCCCGGACCCCCGGATCGGCGGCGGTGTCGAGCGAGACCACGAGCCGCGCGTCCGGGAACGCCCCCCGGGCGGCCTCGACCGTCCCCCGGACCCGCCCGGACGGCACGGCCACGAACACCACGTCAGCGCCGTCCGGGTACGCCGTCCGGTCGGCCGGGTCGCTGACCCGGACGTCGGCGCTCCCGGTCCGGCCGGCGGCCGCCAGCCCCTCCTCGTCCACGACCGCCGCGCAGTCGCCGGTCCACGTCGAGAGCTCCCCGAGGACGGTCCGGGCCACGCTCCCGCTCCCGAGGACCAGCCGACGGACCATACCCGTCGGGTCGGCTTCCCCGACCAAAAACCCGTTCCATCGATGGAGTTAAGCGCGCGAAGTGGTTTGGTACCGTGTGTCATGCGCTCCGACGCCGCGCCCCTGGACGCGGAGTTCGCCGACCGGCTCGAACGGGCCTGTCGGACGGCCGTCGGCGACACCCTCCGGAGCATCACCTACTTCACGCGTGACGGCTACCGGCAGCTCTACCTCCGGTCGGACCTCGAGTCCGACGCCGACCTCGCGGGGTTCGTGGACCTCGAATCCGACGGCTTCCGGGCGAACACGGCCTACCGGGGCTCGGAACTGGGCGAGTACCGCTACACCGTCCGGGCGTTCGAGAACGGCTACCTGACCCGCGTCACGGCCGGCGACCGCGGCGTCTTCGTCACGACCGACGGCCTGACCATCCGGCGGTCCGAGGAGGTCGCCGAGGCCCTCGCGCGCCTGCTCGCGGACGGCCCGGCGCCGTCGGACTGACCGGCCGGCGGCCGTGGGGCCGGCGTCTGTCGGGGCGCACGACGGCCGGCGTCGATGGGGGTGGACCGCGGGCCGCGGGGCGCGGACGCTACGGACGCGGGTGCGGGGTCGGACCGGCGCGCGTCCGCCGGGCCGGCCCGGATCGGGGCGTCGCGCGCCGGTCAGGCGAACAGCGCGGCCGCGGACGCCTGGGCCGTCTCGACGACGGGCCCGAACGCCGGCAGGAGGAGGAGGGTTCCGAGCGCGGCGAAGAGCACCGCCGCGTACAGCGCCGCGGGCTTGTCCCCGAGTTCGAGGTCGCCGCCCGGCTCCTCGATCCACATCGCCTTCACGACCCGCGAGTAGTAGAACAGCGAGAGCGCGCTGTTGACCGCGCCGACCGCCGCGAGCCACCAGAAGCCGCCCTCGATGGCCGAGTAGAACAGCGCGTACTTCGAGAGGAAGCCCCCGAACGGCGGGAGGCCGGCCAGCGAGAACATGAAGACGGTCATCGCGACGCAGGCCATCGGCGCCCGCGTGGCGAGGCCGTTGAAGTCCTCGAACGTGCGGCCGATCTCCCAGCGCTCGGTCAGCGCGATGAAGAGGAAGGCCCCCGTGTTCATGAAGCCGTAGACCAGCAGGTGGGCCATCGACGCGCCGAGCACGTCGCCGTTGGGCCCGCCGCCCGAGAGCGCCGCGAGCCCGATCAGGGCGTAGCCCGCGTGCCCGACCGACGAGTAGGCCAGCATCCGCTTGACCGTCTCCTGGGTGGCGGCGGCGAAGTTGCCGAGCGTCATCGTCACCACGGCGAGGATCTGGAAGGCCAGCACCCAGTCGATCCCCATGGGAACGAGGTCGGCGACCGGGAACCCGACGGCGAACACGCGGAACGCGACGGCGAAGCCGGCGGCCTTCGAGGCCGAGGAGAGGAAGGCGCTGATCGGCGCCGGCGCGCCCTCGTAGGCCTCCGGCGCCCAGAAGTGGAACGGCACGGCCGCGGTCTTGAACGCGAACCCGCCGGCGAT
The DNA here is from genome assembly GCA_042219485.1 of Haloferacaceae archaeon. GTDB lineage: Archaea > Halobacteriota > Halobacteria > Halobacteriales > Haloferacaceae > CAZMLQ01. The sequence continues at coordinate 3,008 of JBDGPV010000082.1, read as the reverse complement.
GAACAGGACCCCGAGGCCCGCGACCCCGACGAGCCCCTCGGCCCCGGCGATGCCGGCCGCCACGTCCGCGAGGAGCAGCGACCCGGTGACGGCGTACACCAGCGAGATGCCGAACGCGAACACGGCCGACGAGAGCGCGCCGATCAGGAAGTACTTCAGCCCCGCCTCGACGCTCCCGCGGTTGTGCTTGAGGTACGCCACCAGCGCGTAGGAGGGGAGGCTGGAGAGTTCGAGCGCCACGAACGCCGTCGCCAGCGAGTTGGCCGACGCCATCAGGCTCATGCCCGTGACCGCCAGGAGGACCAGCGAGTAGAACTCGGCCTGGTAGTCCTCGCCGCGCAGGTAGTCCGCGGAGGCGACGGTCACCATCGCCGCGACGCTGGTGAACACCAGCGTGAAGAAGAGGCTGGTGCCGTCGACCACCAGCGCGTCGCCGTAGAGGGTGATCGCCCCGCCGGTCGCCGGCTGACCGGTGCCGGCGAGCAGGTACCAGCCCGCCAGCCCGAAGGCGGCGACGACGCCCGCCGTCGCGACGCCCGCGAGGAGGTCGTTGTCGACGTCGTCTGCGATGCTGTCGATCCCGAGCAGGACCAGCGCCGTCAGGCCCAGCACGATCGAGGGGCCGAGCGCGGTCCAGTCGGGCAGGGCCGTGGTCTGGAGCACCATGTCGGTCGCGTACATCAGATCCCACCTCCGAACTCGAGGATCGGCGTCACCGCGTCACGGATCATCCCGAAGAAGAGGTCGGGCGCGACGCCCAGCGCGATGATACACAGCAGCAGGACCGCGAGCGGGACCGTCCCCGACCGCGGGGCCCCGGCCACCTCGTAGTCGGTCTCCAGGCGGAAGGGACCGAAGAGCGTCCGCTGCATGGCAAAGAGCAGGTAGCCGGCCACGATCACGATGCCGAACATCGCCAGGGCGGTGAACAGGGGCATGGCCCCGATCACCGTGGACTCGAACGCGCCCTTGAAGATGAAGAACTCGGCGGCGAACCCGGCCATCAGCGGCAGCCCCATGTAGCCGAAGGCGCCGGCCACGAGGATGCCGGCGGTCACGGGCATCCGGTCGGCCATCCCGGACATGTCCCCGACCATCCGGGTGTGGGTCTGGTGGTAGATCACCCCGACGGCCATGAACATCAGCCCGGAGATGAGGCCGTGTGCGACCATCTGGAAGGTCGCGCCCCCGACCCCGTAGGTCGTGTAGGCGATCAGCCCGAGGATCACGTAGCCCATCGACGAGACCGACGAGTAGGCCACGATCCGCTTGAGGTCGCGCTGGGCCAGCGCCAGCAGCGCGCCGTAGATCACCGAGACCACCGCGACCACCGCGATGGGCACCGCGAGGCCCGTCGCCGTCTCGGGCAGCATCGTGAAGTTGAACCGCAAGAGCGCGTAGGTCCCCATCTTCAGGAGCACCCCGGCCAGCAGCACCGACACCGGCGAGGGCGCCTGGACGTGGGCGTCGGGCAGCCACGTGTGGAACGGAACGATGGGCACCTTCACGCCGAAGCCGACGAACATCGCGACGAACGCGGCGAACTTCAGCGTCGCCGGCCCGATGCCGAACAGCGGCCCGAGGTCGCCGGCGCGCAGCGACGCCGCGATGGCCGGCAGGTCCAGCGTGTTGACCGGCAGCCCGAGGACCAGCGCCATGAAGCCGATGAACATCGCGAGCGACGCGATGTTGGTGTAGACGAAGAACTTGATCGCGGCGTACTTCCGCTCCGGGCCGCCCCAGACCCCGATGAGGAAGTACATCGGGACCAGCACGGCCTCCCAGAAGACGAACCAGACGAAGAAGTCGAGCGCCGCGAAGACGCCGAGCAGGTTCGCCTCCATGAACAGCATCAGGCCGTAGAACTGCGACTCCCGGTCGTCGATGGCGGTCCAGGAGCTGACGATCGCGAGCGTCGTCAGCACCGCGGTCAGCACCACGAGCGGGAGGCTGACCCCGTCGAGCCCGACGTGCCACTGGACGGCGTAGCCGCCCAGTTCGAACCACGGCACCGTGTTCTCGAAGGCCACGTCCCCGCCCGTGAGCGCGTTGCCGCTCCCGTCGAACCGGCTCCACAGGTAGAGGCTCCCGGCGACCGGGACCAGGCTCAGCGCCGCCGCCAGCCGCTCGGCGGCGTCGTCGGGGGCGAGGAAGACGACCAGCGCGGCGACGAAGGTGACGCCGACCAGCGCCTCGATCAGCATCTCAGAACCACCCCCCCATCAGGGCGACGGCGAGCACGAGCGCCGTCAGCCCCAGCGTGATCAGGGCGGCGTAGTTCGACACCACGCCGGTCTGGATCCGGCGGATCCGCCGCCCGCCGAACAGCGACACCGCCGAGACGCCGTTCACGACGCCGTCGACGACGCCCTGATCGAACGTGTTCGCCGCCCGTGCGAGCGGCCGGACGACGCTCGTCGCCAGCCACACCTGGTACTCGTCCTGGTAGTAGTTGTTGTACAGCACCGTCTTGAGTTCCCCGAGCTTCTCCGTGTGTTCGACCGGTTCGGGCACGTCGTACAGCCGCTTGGCCAGGCCGGCGCCGGCCAGCGCCAGGCCGAGCGAGACCAGGCCCGGCAGGAGCGGCGAGAGCTCCGCCGCCGAGTAGTCCGCGAACTCGTGGATGACCTCGCCGTAGTGCTCGCTCGTGAGGTTGCCGAGGCTGCCGTGCGCGAGCCAGTCGTGCAGGAGCTCGATCCCCTCGATGTGGAGGATCTCGGCGACCGGCGTCATGTTGATCAGCCCGCCGACGGTCGCGAGGATCCCCAGGACCACCAGCGGGAACTTCACGTTCCAGCGCACGCCGTGGGGGTCCTCGGCGGTCGCCGTCCGCGGCTCGCCGTGGAACGTGAGGAAGACCATCCGGAAGGTGTAGAAGCCGGTGAAAAAGACCGCGACGAGCCCCATCGCGTAGGCCCCGAGCAGGAGCGGCGACCCGCCCAGCCCGTGGACCAGGGCCTCGTAGAGCACCTCGTCCTTCGACCAGAAGCCGGCGAAGGGAACGATGC
>JBDGPV010000060.1:0-13837 GCA_042219485.1 Haloferacaceae archaeon | reverse complement strand
GGACCGGTTCAACAACCCGGTGCCGAACTCGCGGGTCGGGGGGAACCTGACGGTGGAAGTCAACGACACCGATGTGCTCGAACCCGACAGCCAGCCCATCGGCGAGGACGGCCGGGCGACGTTCACCTACGCCGGGGAGACGGGGGACGTGAATCTGACGCTGCTCGACGACGGGAGCGAGGCGCTGGACACGGCCGACAACGGGAACGGGAGCGTCGTCGTGAATGTAGACGAGAACGACTTCTCCGACACCGGGAGCGATGGCAACCCGGGGTTGGGCGGGGACACCAACTACGACGGCGGCGAGGAGGACACGACCGTCGTCGCACGGGAGGGCGGACGCTGGTACAACATCACGAACGTCTCCGCCATCGATCTGACGGGGCCCAGGTACGTTCCGACGCAGGGCGACAACAAGAGCGTCAAGCAGAACGAGCGGTACATCAAGGTGTACTTCACGATCAACGAGAACACGAACGACACCACGCGACACCGGTACTACGTCGGTATCGGTGATGGCAGCGGAATCAGCTACAAGCCGAACTCCGATTCGTGGTCGAACAACAAGCTCTACATCTACGAGGAGACGAACGACGGATCGACAACGAAACTGGTCGACGGCGCGCAGATCGACACGAACGAACTGTCGAAGTGGAACGACGAGACCGACCCGCTCGAACTGCTCGACAACGGCGAGTACAACAAGGACATCGGGACCGAGCTGGATCAGGTGAGAGGGGACCTGAACGACGACGACCCCGACGAGATCGTCTTCACCCTCGTCCGGGGGCGGACGAACATGACGCTCAGCGAGACCAGGTAGCCCGCCGTCCGCGGCCGACCCGCCCGACGGTCCGGCACAGCGTTTTATCGCTGGCCGATGAAGGGCTCCCGATGACCGCCGACCGCGCCCAGTCGGAGGTGGTGGGCAACGTCCTCCTCGTGGGCACCGCCGTCCTCGCGGTGAGCGTCTTCGGACTCGCCGTCGTGGGGGGCATCGGGGGCGACGAGCGGACGTACGCGGACGTGGACGCGGACACGACCGTCGGGACCAACCGGACGGCGATCACCCACAACGGCGGGGACTCGATCGCGGCGGCGGACCTCCGGGTGCTGGTCGGGGTGAACGGATCGACGCCGACCGACCGGACGCGCAACGACTCCGCCTCGACGGGGACCGGCGACGGCCGCTTCGGGCCCGGGGACCGCTGGGGGTACGACCTGTCCCGCACGGTGCGCGAGGGGACGGTCCTCCGGGTGGTGGTCGCGGACAACGCCACCGAGACGGTCGTCGCGGACGAGACCGTCGAAGCGGGGTGACGGCCGATCCGGGATGACGTCGTCCGTCGAACGGATCCATCGACAGAGATAACATCCGGCCGCCGAAAGGCGGCGGCATGACCAGCGTGGGCATCGACGCCGTGGAGGTGTGGACGGGGAACCTCAAACTCGACCTCCCCGAGACCTTCGCGCCGGTGAAAGGCGAGTCCCCGGAGAAGTACACCAAGGGGCTGGGGCTGCGGGCGTCGTCGCTCCCGGACACCTACGAGGACATCGTGACGATGGGAGCCAACGCCGCCAAGCGCCTGATGGAACGCGAGGGGATCGAACCGGAGGACGTCGGCCGGATCGACGTCGCGACCGAGAGCGCGTTCGACAACTCCAAGCCCGTCTCGACGTACATCGCGGGCTGTCTGGAGCAGACCTTCGACGGCGACTTCCGGCACGCGAACAAGGGCGAGCGGAAGTTCGCCTGCGTCGCGGGCACACAGAGCATCGACGACGCGTACAACTGGATCCGGGCGGGGCGCAACCGCGGGCGCGGGGCGCTGGTGATCGCCACGGACACGGCGCTGTACGCGCGCGGCGACCCGGGGGAGGCGACCCAGGGCGCCGGCGCGGTGGCGATGTTCGTGACCGAGGAGCCGTCGCTCGTCGAACTCTCGCCCGAGCAGGGGTACGGGAGCATGGACGAGACGGACTTCCTCAAGCCAAACCAGCAGTTCCCGAGCGTGGACGGCAAGCGGTCGGTGCAGGTCTACCTCGCCCGGATGCGCGAGGCGCTGACGGACTTCGAGTCCGTGGCCGGACGGGTCCACCCGGACGACGTCGTCTTCGCGCCGTTTCACACCCCGTTCCCGGGGATGGTCCGGAAGGCCGCGCTGCTGGCGTACCGCCACATCACGCGCGACACCGACATCGAGGCCGACCTGGCCGAGGAGATCGGGCGCCAGCCCCGCGAGGCCGACTACGCGGACCGCGAGGCCTACGAGACCGCGATCCGGGACTACATGGACGCGCTGGAGGAGACCGACCGCTACCGCGACTGGTACGACGAGGCCATCGACCCCACGCTCTCGATCGCGCGCCAGGTCGGCAACTGGTACACGGGATCGGTCCACCTCGCGCGGATCAGCGCCCTGCAGGAGGCCGCGGCCGCCGGACGGGACCTGACCGGCCAGCGGCTGCTGGTCGCCTCGTACGGCTCCGGCGCGCAGGCCGAGATCCACGCCGAGACGGTGCGGGAGGGCTGGCGGGAGCGGATCGAGGGGCTGGACGTCGACGAGCAGCTGGACGACCGGTACGACCTCTCGTTCGAGGAGTACGAACTGGTCCACGACGCCCACAACCACGCCAAGGACGCCGAGATCGAGGAGTTCACCCAGCCGTCCGGCGAGTTCGTCCACGTCGGCTGGGGGCGGATGAACGAGCGCAAGTACGAGTACGTGGAGTGACCGGCGGCCGCCGCGCGCCGGGCACCGATCCCGGGGAGCGCCCGCCGGTCGCCGGGCGGGGGGCCTAGGCCAGCGTGCGGAGGTCCGCCAGCGCGGCGTCGATGTCCCGCGTCGAGACGGCGAGCGCGAAGCCGTCGACGGAGGCCAGCGCCGGGGCGTGCTCCCAGACGTCGTCGGGGTCGAGCCCGTGGAGCACCACCGCGTTCGGCGTCGGGTTGACCACCCGGAGCGCGACCAGCGGCGACTCGCCGCGGGTCACGCCCGTGAAGACCAGGACGCGGTTGGTCGACTGGCCGTAGAGCCGGTAGAACTCGTCGCTGGAGAGGCTGGTGATCGCCTCGATGCTGTTTATCACCGTGTGGCCGTTGACGCGGTCGCCGTCGCCGGCGACGAGTTCGGTCGCGTCGAGCGCGTCGTAGACCCGGTCGAGGGGGACGGCGGTCGGGTACTCCCGGAGGTCGAGGACGATGTCGCTCTCGAAGCCGGCGGAGACGACCCGGGCGTACTGGCGGATCCGGGCGCCGCCCCGGCGCTCGTCGATGTCCAGGAGCGCCGTGACCATCCGCCTGACGACGCCGATGCCCGGGCTCTCGCGCCGGCCGCTCTCGTAGTCCGAGACGACCGACGAGGAGACGTCCAGTTCCCCGGCCAGGTCGGTCTGGGAGACGTCGAAGTCGGTGCGCCACTTCCGGAGGGTCGCGCCGGGGTCGTCGCTGAGCGTGATCTCGCCCGCGATCCGCCGCGCGAGGTCGGCACGGGGGTCGTCGGTCACGACGACCAGCCCCGTCCGGACGAGCGTCCCATCGGTGCCGCCGTACGGGGGGACGGGTGAAAAGGTGTCGGGGGCGACGCTCCGCAACCACTAAACGCGGCTCGCGCCTTCGGCCGGTGATGGACTGGACGGAGAAGCACCGTCCGAGCACCCTGGCGGAGGTGCGGGGCAACGACAAGGCGCGCGACGCCCTCCGGGAGTGGGCCGAGACGTGGGACGACCACCGGGAGGCGGTCGTCCTCCACGGGGCCCCGGGCGTGGGCAAGACCTCGGCCGCCCACGCGCTGGCCAACGACATGGGGTGGGAGACGGTCGAACTGAACGCATCCGACCGGCGCACCGCCGACGAGATCGACCGGTTCGCCGGGCGGGCGGCGCGCAACGCCACCCTCGGCGGGGCCGCGAGCGGCGACGACGGCCGGCAACTGGTGATCGTCGACGAGGCCGACAACCTCCACGGCACCCGCGACCGCGGGGGGGCCGGCGCGATCACCGACCTGGCGACGGAGGCCGACCAGCCGGTGGTCCTGATCGCCAACGACTACTACGAACTGAGCCGCGGCCTGCGGTCGGCGACCCGCGAGATCGAGTTCCGCGACGTCTCGGCGCGCTCCATCGTGCCGGTCCTGCGGGACGTCTGCCGGCGGGAGGGGATCGAGTTCGAGGAGGCGGCCCTGGAGCGCATCGCGGAGGCCGACAGCGGCGACCTCCGGGCGGCGGTGCGGGACCTGCAGGCCGCCGCGGAGGGCCGCGACCGGGTGACCGTCGACGACGTCGCCGCCGGCGACCGCGACCGGACCCTCGGGATCTTCGAGTTCCTCGACAGGGTGCTGAAGGAGGACGACCCCGAGGCGGCGCTCCGGGCGGCCTACGACACCGACGAGACGCCCGACGACCTGGTGCAGTGGGTCGAGCACAACCTCCCGAAGGTCTACGAGGGCCGGGAACTCGCGCGGGCCTACGACCACCTGGCCGACGCCGACCGGTGGCTCGGCCGGGTCGTCGCCAGCGACTTCGACTTCTCGTGGTGGCGGTACGCGACCGACGGCCTCGCGGCCGGCGTGGCGGCCGCGCGCGACGGCTCGAAGGGCGGGTGGACGCGCTTCGACCGCCCCCAGTTCTGGTCCTCGACGGACGCGACGACCGAGTCGGTGGTCCGGGCGGTCGCGCGGGCCAACGGGACGAGCATGGCGACCGCGCGCCGGGAGATCCTCCCCGTGCTCTCGGCGCTGACCCACCACTGCAAGCCCCGGGAACTGACCGTCGCGATGGCGGCCGCGTACGGGTTCGAGGAGGCGGAGGTCGCGCTGGTCACCGGCAGCGGCGAGTCCACCGACAAGGTCGAGTCGATCGTCGCCGACGCGCGCGAACGGCGCGAGGCGGCGGCGGTCGAGGGGGGCGGCGGGGCGTTCGCGCCCGACGAGCGGGCGGCGCGGGAGGGGGAGGCGGCGGACGCCAGCGGCGACGCCGACGCGACGGCGGCCCCGGCGGACGGCGGAGCGGGCGACCCCGCGGACGGGGACGGGGACGACGGCGAGCCGGACCTCTCGGACCGCGCCGACGGGGCCGGGGACGACGACGGGCAGTCGGGGCTGGACGAGTTCATGTGAGCGGACCGGTCGGCGGGCGACGGCCGACGACGGCCGACCCTCGATCCCGCGGAACTCCTCGACTCAGTCCCCGGGGCCGGGCGCCCGCGCGACCGTCCGGGCGGCGGCGTCCCGGACCTGCCAGGCGGCGGCGGCGACGGCGGCGGCCCCGACGGCGAACGCCGCGGCGTTGAGGAGGCGGACGGTCGCCGTGTAGGCGACCAGGTCCCGGCCGAGGACCATGGCGACGAGGACGGCGCCGACCGCGACCGCGACGAGCAGTCGGGCGGCGGGGCGCCCGGCGGCGCCGAGCCACCGGCCGGCCGCCAGGAGCGACGCGTAGAGGGCGAGCGAGACGCCGAAGAAGGCCGCCTGCGCGGCCGGCGTGTACGGGTAGAGGGGCACCAGCCGCGAGAGCACCGCGGCGACCAGGAGGACGACGAGCGCGGCGGGGAGCGCTCGCCGGGCCCGGTCGAGGGGCGCGTCGGCCATCCGGCCGTCGTAGGCCCGCAGCGTCGTCACGACCAGCGCGGTGAAGATGGTCAGGGCGACGACCAGGTGAGCGCCCTGGGCCGGCGGCGAGTAGCCGCCCGGAACGAGGCCGCCGAGGGTGACGGTGACGGCGCCCACGCCGACCTGGAGCGGCAGGAGGACGGCCGCGAGCGTCGCCGGGCGGCGGGTCCGCCGGTCGCCCGTGCGCCAGGCCTGGACCGCGGTGCCGACGATGAGGAAGCCGGTCACCATCGCCACCAGCCGGTGGAACCACTCGATGAACGAGGGCACCGTCCGCGGCAGGACCCCGCCGTCACAGAGCGGCCACTGTGCCGAGCAGGCGAGCCCCGACCCCGTGGCGGCCGTGTAGACCCCCAGGGAGACCAGCGTCAGCGTCGTCAGTGTCGTGAGGGCGGCAAAGCGCCGGAAGGGGAGGGCTGCCCGGAGGCGCGTGCGCATACGCGGCGGTCGGGGACGGCCGCACTTAGGTCTGTCCGGTTACGCGTTCGGAGCGGACCGCCGGCGGGGATCGGCGACCGCGCGCGGCGCGGCCGGGTTCGACGATGATCGAACCCGGACCTCGACGGATTCGGACACCTTTTTGTGTCGGCCGGCGCCGGGAGACGTATGGGACTCTGGGACGACGCGCGGGAGTACCACCGATCCGACCCGCACGGGAAGATCGAGATCACGATCACGAAGCCGACCAACACCCAGCGGGACCTCTCGCTGGCGTACTCGCCGGGGGTGGCCGCCCCGTGTCGCGACATCGACGACGACCCGGAGCAGGCGTACGAGTACACCGTCAAGGGGAACCTGGTCGGGGTGGTGTCGAACGGGTCGGCGGTGCTCGGCCTCGGCGACATCGGGGCCCAGGCCGCAAAGCCCGTCATGGAGGGGAAGGGCGTGCTGTTCAAGCGGTTCGCCGACATCGACGTGTTCGACATCGAGATCGACCGGGAGGACCCCGACCGGATGGTCGAGGCCATCACGGCCATGGAGCCGACGTTCGGCGGGATCAACCTGGAGGACACCAAGGCCCCGGAGTGTTTCGTCATCGAGGAGCGCCTGCGCGAGGAGATGGACGTGCCGGTCTTCCACGACGACCAGCACGGGACGGCCATCATCACCGGCGCGGGGCTCATAAACGGCGCCGACCTCGTCGGCAAGGATATCGAGGACCTGGAGGTGGCCTTCTCGGGCGCGGGCGCGAGCGCCATCGCCACGGCCCGCTTCTACGTCTCGCTCGGCGTCGACAGGGAGAACATCACGATGTGTGACTCCGGGGGGATCATCACCGAGGAGCGCGTCGCGGCCGGCGAGGTCAACGAGTACAAGGCCGAGTTCGCCCGCGACGTGCCCGAGGGCGGCCTGGCGGACGCGATGGAGGGCGCGGACGTGTTCATCGGGCTGTCGGTCGCGGACCTCGTCAGCCAGGAGATGGTGCGGTCGATGGCCGACGATCCGATCATCTTCGCGATGGCCAACCCCGACCCGGAGATCGGCTACGAGGAGGCCCGGGCCGCCCGGGACGACACGGTCATCATGGGGACCGGCCGGTCGGACTACCCCAACATGGTGAACAACGTCCTCGGATTCCCGTTCATCTTCCGCGGGGCGCTCGACGTCCGGGCGACCGAGATCAACGAGGAGATGAAGCTCGCGGCCGCGCGGGCGCTGGCCGATCTCGCCCGTCAGGACGTGCCCGACGCCGTGGTGAAAGCCTACGGCGACCAGCCGCTGCAGTACGGGCCGGAGTACATCCTGCCGAAGCCGCTCGACCCGCGGGTGATGTTCGAGGTGGCGCCGGCGGTCGCCGAGGCGGCGATGGAGTCGGGCGCGGCCCGGCGCGAGGTCGACGTGGACGGCTACCGCGACGAGCTGGAGGCGCGGCTGGGCAAGTCCCGCGAGATGATGCGGGTGGTGCTCAACAAGGCAAAGTCCGACCCCAAGCGCGTCGCGCTCGCGGAGGGGACCGACGAGAAGATGATCCGGGCGGCCTACCAGATGCGCGAGGAGGGGATCGCGGAGCCCGTCCTCCTCGGCGAGCCCGACCGGATCGACCGGGTGGCCGAGGACCTGGGCCTGGAGTTCGACCCCGAGGTCGTCGATCCGGCCGGCGACCACGACGCGTACGCCGAGCGGCTCCACGAACTGCGGCGCCGGGACGGCATCACCCGCTCCGAGGCGACGGAACTGGTCCGCGGGGACACCAACTACCTGGGGAGCGTGATGGTCGAGCAGGGCGACGCCGACGCCCTGCTCACCGGCCTGACACACCACTACCCGTCGGCGCTGCGCCCCCCGCTCCGGGTCATCGGCACCGACGACGAGGCCGAGCACGTCGCCGGGGTCTACCTCATGACGTTCAAGAACCGGGTCGTGTTCTGCGCGGACACGACGGTCAACCCCGACCCGGACGCCGACGTGCTGGCCGAGATCACCAAGCACACGGCCGACCTCGCGCGGCGGTTCAACGTCGAGCCGCGGGCGGCGATGCTCTCCTACTCCAACTTCGGCAGCGTGGACAGCGAGGGCCCCCGGACCTCCCGGCGGGCGGTCGAGGCGCTCCACGACGACCCGGCCGTCGACTTCCCGGTCGACGGCGAGATGCAGGCCGACACGGCGGTCGTCGAGGACATCCTGAACGGGACCTACGGATTCTCGGCGCTCGACGAGCCGGCGAACGTGCTCGTCTTCCCGAACCTGGAGGCCGGCAACATCGGCTACAAGCTGCTCCAGCGGCTCGGGGGCGCCGACGCCATCGGGCCGATGCTGGTCGGGATGGACGAGCCCGTCCACGTGCTCCAGCGCGGCGACGAGGTGAAGGACATCGTCAACCTCGCCGGCGTCGCGGTCGTGGACGCCCAGGACCGGTAGCGGGCGGACGGACGCCGGCGGGTCCGACGCGCCGGGGCCCGACCGGTCGGCGACCCCGGAGGCTGGCAGTGTCGGAACGGGGCGGATCAGTCCGCGCCGCCGCGTTCGGCCCGGGACGGCGGCGGAACGCCGGGCTCGCCGCGCGGCGCGGTCGCCGTGTCGTGGGAGGGGGGCAGCACGCACCGGTCGGGCCTGGCGTTGACGTGCGCGTACTCCTCGGGGGCGTTCGCGAGCGGGTGGGCCGGGTTCTCGCGGCCGTCGATGCGGGCGGCGCGGAGCTCCTCGAAGCCGGCGATGCGGGCGCGGATGCCCCGCCAGTGGTGCTCGCTACCCTCCGGCACGTCGATGGACTCCCCGGGTCGCCAGTCGTCGCCGGCAGCCAGCACCGCCCGGTTGACGTTGCCCGCCAGCTCGTCCAGGTCGACGAGGACGCCGACGCGGGCGTCGCCGGGCGCGCGGGCCGCGAGGACGTCCAGCCCGAGGTGCAGCGCCCGGTACTCCGCGACGTTGTTGTCGGGCGCGGCGTCGGGCAGCGCCACGCGGGCGACCCGCCGCCCGTCGCGCGTCTCGATCACCGCGCCGAGCCCGCCCCCGGAGTGGCGGTACGAGCCGTCCGTGGCCACGTAGAAGTGGCGGCGGTGGGTGTGGGGCGGGTGGGCGATGTGGGGGGTCGGCGAGTCGTCGAACAGGTCCCGCAGCGTCGACCGGCCGTGCACGGCCATACCGCCGGTTGTGGGCGGCAACACTTAATACTCGCGTCGGACGGACGGCGGACGGCCGGCGGCGGGCGACGCGGCAGCCGGCTACGCGGCCCGGCCGGCCCACCACTCGAGCCAGGCCGCGAGCGGGCCCCGCGTCCCCTCGACGCTCACGGCCACGGTCCCGTCGAGCCGCCAGCGGGCCCGGGGACTCCCCTCGCCCATGCGGACCGGCACCTCCACGTCGAGGTCGTCGAAGGTGCAGACGAACTCCTCGTCGCGCTCGATGGTGGCGTCGAGGAGGTCCTCGACGGCGTCGAACCAGGTTACTCCCGCGCCGAATCCGGCCGACGACCGGAGGGGGTCGTCGGGCGGCGCGGCGGGGCCGCGGCGGTCGTCGGCGTGCCCCGCCGGTGGTTCGTTCGACATCGTTTCGACGTTGCCCGACGGCGGCTTGTATCTTCCGCAGGTCAGCCGTCGTCCGCGAGCGCGGTCCGCACCCGCCGCCGGACGTGCGCGTAGTCGAGCGGCGGCCGGGCCTCGGGGTCGACGGGGTCGACGTCGCAGGCGATCAGGGCGGCGCCGTCGTGCGCGACGGCGTCGCGGTACGCCGCCCCGAACGCCGCGGTGCTCCCGACGCGCTCGGCCTCCAGCCCACAGCCCCGCGCGACGGCGGCGAAGTCGGTCGTGGCGGCGTGGGTGGGCTGGCCGCCCGTCGTCCCGTAGACGCCGTTGTCGAAGACGACCACCACCAGGTTGGCCGGGTCGGCCGCGCCGACCGTGGCGAGGGCGCCGAGCGACATCAGCGCCGAGCCGTCGCCGTCGAGCACCGTCACCCGCTCGTCGGTCGAGAGCGCCAGGCCGAGGCCGACCGGCGTGGTCACGCCCATGCTCCCCCACTGGTAGAAGTTGCGCGCCCGGTCCTCGACCGCCGCGAGGACGTACGAGGCGACCCCGAGGTTCGAGACCACGACCGCGTCCGGCGTCTCCGCGAGGACGGCGGCCGTACACTCGTACTGGTCGGCGGTCATCGCCCGCCCTCCGACTTGTGCCCGGTGACGGTCGCGTCGAGCAGGACGACGTACGGCAGGCCGGTCGAGAACGCGCTCGTCGCCGCCAGCCGCGTCCGCTCGGCGACCGCGCCGGGGCGCTCGACGACACAGGTGCGCACGCCGACGGCGTCGAGGACCGCGGGCATGTTGTAGCCCATCGGCACCTGTGCCGCGTTGAACTCGCCGAGCCCGCCCCGGCGGGAGACCAGCCCCACGAACGGGAGGCGGGCCGGCACCGAGAGCGACCCGACCGCGTTGAGCGCGTTCGCGAGGCCGCTGGTCTGGCAGACGAGCGCCCCGCGGCGCCCGCCGACCCACGCGCCAGCGAGGACGCCGACCGCCTCCTCCTCGCGGCACACGGTCAGCGTCTCGGCGCCGTCCGCCGCCTCGAACGCCTCCAGCAGCGGGGCGACGCCCGAGTCGGGGAGCCCGACCCCGAGGTCCACCCCGACCGTCCGGAGGGCGGCGACCGCCTCGGCCGCCCAGTCGTCGCTCATACCGGCGCGTCTCCGGCGGAGCCGCCTTCAATCCTCGCCCGACGAGGAAGGGGGGCGGCGGGCGCGCCCCGCTCCGCGTTTCGACCGTGATAACGGCCGCCCCGTCCCCCCGGTCGGCGTTTGCAGAACGAGAAAACGGGAGGTGGTGTTATGTTCCCGGAGGCCCTACGGCCGGACGCCTCGCGGGATACGGGTGCCGCGACGGCAGGTGCGCCGGCGGCCGCCGTGCCCCGCAGGGCCGCGGGCGCCCTTCCGCTGACGACGCCCCCGAGCGGCGCAGCCGGGCGGCCCGTCACCGGACGGGGTTCTCCGGGCCGCGCCCCAGGTACTCCGCGAGGAACGCCCGCACCACCTGCGGGTCGTACTCGTCCATCCGCAGCAGGTGCCGCCACGCGGTGAGGACGTACGGCGCGTCGGGGTTCTCGCGGGGGTGGGGGACGACGACGACGCTCTGCCACGTCCCGGTGTGGGCGTCGGCCCACGCCCGGAGGCTCTCCCGGGCCGCGTCGGTCAGGGCCGCCGGATCGTAGTAGATCACGACCGCGCCGTGTTCCAGCGTGTGGACGAGCTCGCCCATCGGCGGCGTCTCCTCGTAGAAGCCCGCGGCGACGGTCCCGTCGTAGTGGGGGCCCGACGTGGGCGGATACGTCCCGTACTCGACGTCGGTGCCGCGCGCGACGTGGCGGGCGCCCTCCGACGGGAACGATCGGACGTCCGACAGCAGCGACGGGTCCCCCTCGTCGGGCAGCGGTTCGGACTCGATGCCGCCGTCGTCGCCGCCGAGACAGCCGGCGAGCGCGACCGCCCCGACGCCCGCGGCGAGCAGGTCGCGGCGGCTCGGAGCGTCGCGACGGGGCGGGCCTGCCATCGGCCGTCCCTCGCCGCCGCGGGACTCAAACGTTCCGGTCGCGCACGGAGCCGGCGCGTATCGCGAGTGATAACTCGCGCCGAACGGTTATGTGACCCGCGTACCGACCGGAAGACGCGGGGTAGGGTCGTTCGAGCCGGATCGCGGGGCGAACCCGTGCCCGCGTCCCGCGACCCGTCTCCTGTCATGGTTTCGCGGTCCGGGGTCGCGGCGGTCGCCGGCCCGCCGGTCGCCCGCCGGCGGGCGCGACCGCGCGCGCCCCACCCGCCGGGCCGCGTGGTGCCGCCACGGAGCCGTCGCGCCCGACCGCGCGACGGCGCCGCGGCTGTCCGGTATCGAAACGACGCGACCGGGAACGGATGGTTCGGGCGGTGTGTCAGAGGCACGTGCCCGGCCGCGCCATGTCATGATAACGCATACCACGTACTTGTGTCTTGTCCCTCGCGACCGCCGTCAGTCAGGCGAGGTGGGCGGTGACGTCCGTCGAGGAGACCATCCCCACGTAGTCGTCCGCCGCCACGGGGAGGTGCTTGATGCCGAAACTCGTCATCATCGCCGCGACCTCCTTCAGCGAGAGGTCGGGTGGGACCGTCTCGACGGACTCGGTCATCACCTCCGACACCGGCAGTTCGGCGGTGTCGCGGCCCGCGGCGACGGCGTCGAGGACATCGCTGCTGGTGACGATCGACGGGGGAGCGGTCGTGACCAGGAGGGCACTGATGTCGTGGTCGCGCATCGTCGTCGCGGCCTCCTGTACCGTCGCGTCCGGGGCGATGGTCCGCAGCGGCGTCGACATCACGTCCTCGACACAGGTCCGGTCGGCGGAACTCATGCGGGGACCATTACCGTCCGCCGATATGGTCCTTTCCCACCGCGACCGCCCCCGGCGCCGCGACGAAAGAGTTATATTACTCGGTTAATTACCCGGTTATGTCCGCCCCGTGCCGACGCGGCCGTCGCGAGGGCGGCGGACTCCCGGTCTGCGCTCCCCGCCGGGCTCATACCACTTTCGCGGCCCCGGACGGGGACGGTCGGCGTGACGCGTGTCCCCGGGAGCGGCGCGTCTCGCCGGACGCGCCGCTGGCGAGCGCAGCGACGTCGAGAGGTGATGCCCGGGGTGGGCTCCGAACCCACGATCTCCGCATGTCCCAGGTTTCGAGGCTCGGCGGGCCCCGACGGGACGGAGGCTTCCGAGGCGTGCCGCACCGAATCTCGACGACCCTATGAGTGCGGCGCTATGTCCAGCTAAGCCACCCGGGCGCGGGTCGAAGTAGCCCCATGGCGGCCTTGAACCTTCCCATATCGGTCGGGGGTCGGCCGCCGGCCCCCGGATTTATGCTCCGGGGCAAGCAGAGTCGGAGCATGGATCTGCCCGAGGCCGTCCAGGAGGCGGTAGACGACGAATCCGTGGCGGCGCGGGTCGGGCTTGGGGGCGGCGACGCGCTGTTCGTGACGCCGAGCCGGACGGTCGTCTACCGGACGGAGGGACTGCTCTCGGACGAGTCCGTCGCGGAGTACCCCCACAGCGCCGAGCGCATCGCCGTCGAGACGGGGCGCCGGAACTCGACGGTCACCCTCGATTACGGGCTCGACGGCGAGCGCACCCTCCAGCTTCCGACCGACCGCCTCGAGGACGCGCTCCACCCGGTGCTGGCCGGCGTGCTCAACCACGCCGGGGTCACCGGGAGCGGCGAGGCGATCAAGGAGACGTTCCTGTTCAGCGAACTGACCGTCGTGGTGACGAGCGAGCGCCTGGTCAGGCATCTCGGCGAGACGGTGTGGGACCAGGAGTTCGACGAGTACCGGTACGACGACGTCGTCGACGTCCGGTTCGAGGAGGGGGAGGTGGCCACGGCGGTCGTGCTCCACCACGAAGAGGGGCGGGAGCGGTTCAAGGTGCCGAACGACCGCGCGCGGGCGTTCCGCGAGTGTCTCCTCGACGCGCTGCTCGGCCACCACGGATACGAGAGCATCGAGGCGTTCCGCGACGCGCGGGCCCCGGAGGAGCCGGACGACCTGGAGGCGGACACCGTGGACTTCGGCGACGGCCCCGACCCGCTCAGCGCCGATCCGTCGCCGATCAAGGACGTGCCGGACATCGACGGAGGGGACGCCGACGGACGGCCGGACCCGAACGCGGCCTCGAAGCGGGCCGTCGAGCGGGCGGCGGCCGAGGGCGACGGCGGAACGGGGTCGAACGGCGGGACGACCGCCGCCGGGAGCGCCGAGGGAGGGAACGGGGAGAGCGACGGGA
>JBDGPV010000025.1:0-13864 GCA_042219485.1 Haloferacaceae archaeon | reverse complement strand
CCTCCCGCGCGTCGGCGGCAGGGTCACCCCCTCCCGCGCGTCGGCGGCAGGGTCACCCCCTCCCGCGCGTCGGCGGCAGGGTCAAGGGGTGGCCCGCGCTACCCGCACGCGTGTACGACGACATCCTCATCCCGACGGACGGCAGCGAGGAGATGGCGGCGGTCGTCGATCACGGCCTCTCGATCGCGGAGGCGTTCGACGCGACCGTCCACACGCTCTACGTGGTCGATTACCGGGCCTACTCGACCATCCCCGAGGACGCCCGCGACCGGGTCCGGGACGCGCTCGAATCCGACGGCCACGCGGCGACCCGGGCGGTCGCCGAGCGCGCGATCGACGCCGGGATCGACGCGGTCCGCGAGGTCCGCTGGGGAAACCCCCCGGCGGCCGTCCTCGCGTACGCCGCCGAGAACGAGGTGGACCTCGTCGTCATGGGCACCCACGGCCGGACGGGCTACGAGCGCTACCTGCTGGGCAGCGTGGCCGAGAAGGTCGTCCGGGCGGCGACGGTCCCGGTGCTCGTGGTCTCGGTCGGCGACGAGGGGGAGCCGACCGTCCTGGAGCCGTCCGCCGCGGCCGCCCCCGCACAGGTCCCCGACCCCGAGCCCGAGTCCGACGCCGACGCCGGCACGGACTGACCCCGCGGGCGGCCGCCGGATCGCACGCCCCACTCCCGGCGCCGCACCGCGTCCCGTCCCGGACCGGTCCCGGCACGGCGCCCCCTCGGGTCCGGCGCCGGCCCGCCGCCGCGGGCACGCGAACGGGAAGACCCTTGGCCCCCCGTCGCCACCCCGGGCACATGGATGCCACCGTCACCGTGACCGACGTCGAACCCGTCGGCCCCGACACGGTCGCCGTCGCGGTCGAGACCCCGGAGGGGTTCGACGCCCGCCCGGGACAGTTCGTCCGCCTCGGCGCGACCATCGACGGCGAGGACCACGCCCGGTTTTACACCCTCTCCTCGGACGTGGGCGAGACCTTCGAGGTGACCGTGAGCGTCGACCCCGAGGAGGGCGGGCCGTTCACCGACCACCTCGCGGCCCTCGATCCGGGCGATCGGCTGCGGATGAGCGGCCCGTTCGGCGACCAGCACTACGAGGGCGAGTCCCGGACCGTCGTCCTCGCCGGCGGGCCCGGCGTCGGGGCCGCCGTCGCCATCGGGGAGCGGGCGCTGGCCGACGGGGCGGAGGTCGCGCTGGTCTACCGCTACCGCGGCGCGGCCCCGGTCCACGCCGACCGGCTGGACGCGCTCCGCGAGGCCGGGGCCGCGGTGACCGTCACCGACGGGCCGATCGCCGACGCGGTCGCCGACGCGGTCGCCGGCGCCCCGGGCGAACAGGCGTTCGTCTACGGCTTCGAGGCGTTCGTCGAGGAGGCGCGCCGGGCGCTCGCCGACGCCGGCGCCGACCCCGACGAGGCGAAAGTCGAGAGCTTCGGGTGACCGACCCGGCCGGGGCGGCCGGCCCGAACCCTTAACCGCGGCTCCGGCCAAGCGCCGCCCGATGTACGACGAGGACGACCTCGCGGCGATCCGCGAGGCGCGCGACCGGTGGGCGGCCGGGACGCGGGACCCGGCCCGGTCGCGCCACGGCGAGCGGGCGGACCGCTTCGCCACCGTCTCGAACCTCCCGGTCGCGGACCTCTACACGCCCGCAGACGTGGCCGACGTCGAGTACGGGGCCGACATCGGCTTCCCCGGCGAGCCGCCCTTCACCCGGGGGGTCTACCCGACGATGTACCGCGGGCGGCTCTGGACGATGCGGCAGTTCGCCGGCTTCGGCACCGCCGAGGAGACCAACGAGCGGTTCCGCTACCTGATCGAGGAGGGACAGACCGGGCTCTCGACGGCCTTCGACATGCCCTCGCTGATGGGGCTGGACTCGGACGACCCGATGGCCGACGGCGAGGTCGGGCGGGAGGGGGTGGCGGTCGACACCCTCCGGGACATGGAACTCCTGTTCGACGGCATCGACGTCGGCGAGGTCTCGACCTCGTTCACGATCAACCCGAGCGCGCCGGTGATCTACGCGATGTACGTCGCGCTCGCCGACCGGCGCGGCGTCCCCCGCGAGACGCTCCGGGGCACCCTCCAGAACGACATGCTCAAGGAGTTCATCGCCCAGAAGGAGTGGGTCGTCCCCCCGGAGCCGTCGCTCCGCCTGGTGACCGACGTGATCGAGTTCGCGGCCGACGAGACGCCGAAGTTCAAGCCCGTCTCCGTCTCGGGATACCACATCCGGGAGGCCGGTTCGACCGCGGTTCAGGAGCTCGCGTTCACCCTCGCGGACGGCTTCGCGTACGTCGAGGCCTGCCTCGACCGGGGGCTGGACGTCGATGCCTTCGCCCCCCAGCTCTCCTTTTTCTTCAACGCGCACAACTCGGTGTTCGAGGAGGTGGCGAAGTTCCGCGCGGCGCGGCGGATCTACGCCCGGGTCATGGCCGAGGAGTACGGCGCCGAGTCCGACGCCGCCCGGAAACTGAAGTTCCACACCCAGACCGCGGGCCAGTCGCTGACCGCCCAGCAGCCGCTGAACAACGTGGTCCGGGTCACGCTCCAGGCGCTCGCCGCGGTGCTCGGTGGCACCCAGTCGTTGCACACCAACAGCTACGACGAGGCCCTGGCGCTCCCGAGCGAGGAGGCCGTCCGGGTGGCGCTGCGCACCCAGCAGATCATCGCCGAGGAGTCCGGCGCCGCCGACACGGTCGATCCGCTCGGGGGCGCGTTCTTCGTCGAGGCGCTGACCGACGAGGTCGAGGCCCGCGCGCTCGCCTACATCGAGGAGATCCGCGAGCGCGGCGACGGCTCCCTCCGGGACGGCGTCCTCCGGGGCATCGCCGACGGGTACTTCGAGCGCGAGATCCGGGAGGCCGCCTACGAGTACCAGCAGCGCGTCG
Organism: Haloferacaceae archaeon; assembly: GCA_042219485.1. Taxonomy (GTDB): domain Archaea; phylum Halobacteriota; class Halobacteria; order Halobacteriales; family Haloferacaceae; genus CAZMLQ01. The sequence goes on along the minus strand of JBDGPV010000025.1, from coordinate 10,969 downwards.
AGGCGGGCGAGGAGGTCGTCGTCGGCGTCAACGCGTACGCGGGCGGCGGGGGGGACGACGCCGATTCCGCCCCCGACGTCCACACCGTCGCGGACGCGGCCGGGGACCGCCAGCGCGACCGGCTGGCGGCGGCGAAGGCCGACCGCGACGACGAGGCGGTCGCGGCGGCCCTCGACGCGGTGCGGGCCGCCGCCCGCTCGGACGACAACGCCGTGCCGGCGGTGATCGAGGCCGTGAAGGCGTACGCGACGATGGGCGAGATCATGGACGTGTTCGCCGACGTGTACGGCCGCTACCGGTCGTCGGGGTGAGCGGCGGGTACCGCCGTCCGCTACCGCTACCGGTCGGCGGGGTGAGCGGCGTGCGGCCGCCGGCGGTCAGCGGCCGTCGGCCGCCGGTCGGCGCGTCGTCGGCCGCGGGGTCCCGGACTCGGCCGCCGTGCGACCCCCCGGCCACCGTAAGTTTATGCCGAACCGCAGACAACCGTCCGGCCGATGTCAGAGTCCGACGTGGATCTCGAGGCGCGCCTGGAGGAACAGGAGGAGTTCGCCCCCCCGGAGGAGTTCGTCGCCGGGGCCAACGTCTCCGACGCCGACCTCCGCGAGGCGTTCGAGGCGGAGTGGCCCGACTGCTGGGAGCGGGCCGCGGGGATGCTCGACTGGTTCGAGGACTACGACCGGACCCTCGACGACTCGAACCCGCCCTTCTACGAGTGGTTCGTCGGCGGGTCGCTGAACGCCTCCCACAACTGCCTGGACCGGCACCTCGACGACCGGGCCGACGAGGCCGCCATCGAGTGGGTCGGCGAACCGGTGGACGAACCCGACCGCACCTACACATACGCGGACCTCCACCGCGAGGTCAACGAGTTCGCGGCCGCGCTCCGGGACCTGGGCGTCGGCGAGGACGACGTCGTGACGATGTACATGCCGATGATCCCCGAACTCCCCATCGCGATGCTGGCCTGCGCGCGCATCGGCGCGCCCCACAGCGTCGTGTTCGCGGGGTTCTCGGCCGACGCGCTGGCGACGCGGATGAACGCCGCCGACTCCGAGTACCTCGTCACCGCCAACGGCTACTACCGTCGCGGCGACCCGCTCGACCACCTCGACAAGGCCAACGAGGGCCTGTCCGGCGTCGACCACGAGGTCGCGGACGTCGTGGTCGTCGATCGGCTCGGCGACGACGGGTTCGGTCACGACCTGGCGGACAACCAGCACGACTACGACGACCTCGTGGCCGACCACGCGGGCGTGGAGGTCGACCCGGTCGAGCGCGACGCCGAGGACATGCTGTTCCTGATGTACACCTCGGGGACGACGGGCAAGCCGAAGGGCGTCAAGCACACCACGGGCGGCTACCTCTCGTGGGTGACCTGGACCTCCCACGCGGTGCTCGACGTCAAGCCCGAGGACACCTACTTCTGTGCCGCCGACATCGGCTGGATCACGGGCCACTCGTACATCGTCTACGGGCCGCTCGCGCTGGGCACCACGACGATGATGTACGAGGGGACGCCCGACTACCCCGAGCGCGACCGCCTGTGGGAGATCGTCGAGGAGTACGGGGCCACCCAGCTGTACACCGCCCCGACTGCCATCCGCGCGTTCATGAAGTGGGGCGCGGAGTACCCGGGGCGCCACGACCTCTCCTCGCTCCGGCTGCTGGGGACGGTCGGCGAGCCGATCAACCCCCGGGCCTGGAAGTGGTACTACACCCACATCGGGAACGAGGAGTGCCCCATCGTCGACACGTGGTGGCAGACCGAGACCGGGGGGATGATGGTCACGACGCTGCCGGGCATCGACGCGATGAAACCGGGCAGCGCCGGGCCGCCGCTGCCGGGCGTCGACGCCCGGGTGGTCGACGCCGACGGCGAGGCGGTCGACGCCGGATCGGCCGGCTACCTCACCGTCCACAAGCCGTGGCCGGGGATGCTCCGAACGCTGTACCGGAACGACGAGCGGTTCATCGAGGAGTACTGGGCGGAGTACTCGGACGTCGAGAGCGACGACCCGGACGACTGGGTCTACTTCCCCGAGGACGGCGCCAAGATCGACGACGACGGCTACATCACGGTGCTCGGCCGGGTCGACGACGTGATCAACGTCTCCGGGCACCGGCTCGGGACGATGGAGATCGAGAGCGCCATCGTCGGCGTCGAGGGCGTCGCCGAGGCCGCGGTCGTCGGCGGCGACCACGAGGTCAAGGGCGAGGCGGTCTACGCCTACGTCATCACCGAGGACGGACACGAGGGGGGCGACGACCTGCGCGAGCGCATCGTCGGGGCCGTCGAGGACGCCATCGGCCCCATCGCCCGCCCCGAGCGGGTCGTGTTCACCCCCGAACTCCCCAAGACCCGCTCGGGGAAGATCATGCGCCGCCTGCTGGAGAACATCGCCAACGAGGAGCAGCTCGGCGACACCTCCACGCTCCGCAACCCCGACGTCGTCGACGACATCCAGCGGAAGGTCGCCGGCGACTGAGGCGGGACCGGCCGTCCGCCGCCGCGGGCGCGAGCCCTCGCCGGCCCGTCCGATCGCGGACTCGTCGGCGGACCGGTCGCCGACCCGCCCCCGGAGTGCATAGAGCCAAGTCCGGCGGGTCCGTACCCCCCCTCGATGCCGACGCCCCGCAACGCCGTGCTGGTCACCGTGGACTCGCTCCGGGCCGACGTCCTCGACGGGGCGGCCCCGACGCCGACGATGGACGCGCTCGCGGACCGCGGGACGGTCTTCGAGACGGCGTTCGCGGGCGGCAACTGGACGCCGTTCTCGTTTCCCGGGCTGCTCGGCTCGCGGCCGGTCTTCGTCGACCACGGCGGCCTGGGGCCGGGCGCGGCACCGACGCTGGCGGAGGCGCTCGCCGACGCCGGCTACGCCACGGCCGGCTTCAACGCCGCGAACGGCTTCCTCACCCGGCTCTGGGACTACGACCGCGGCTTCGACCGGTTCGACGCGTTCATCGACGACCCGACCAGCCGGTACGGGGCGTACCTGGCGGCCCACCCGACCCTGCAGGCGTGGCGCGACCTCGCGGCCGCGCCGGTGCGCCGCCTGGCCGCGGGCCTCGCGGGCGAGGGCGACGCCCAGCCGTTCATGGACGCCTCGCACACCCTCGATGTCGAACGCCACGCGGTCGACTTCGTCGAGACGGCCGCGGCGATCGACTCCCCGTTCTTCCTCTGGGTCCACTACATGGACGCCCACACGCCGTACGCCCCCGCCCCGCGGTACCTCCGGCGGGTGGCCGACGGCGGCCGCCGCAGCCTCCTCCGGATGCTGTGGGCCCACGTTCGGACCGGCCTCGGCCACCAGGTCGGCGACCGGACCCTCCGGACCCTCCGCACGCTCTACCGCGCCGCGGTCCTGCAGGCCGACGACTCGCTGTCGCGCGTGCTCGACGCCCTGTCGGCCGCCGGCATCCGCGACGAGACCGTCGTCGTGCTGGCCGGGGACCACGGCGAGGAGTTCATGGAGCACGGCCACCTCGCCCACTACCCGAAGCTCTACGACGAACTCGTCCACGTCCCGCTGGTGATCGACGCGCCGGGCGCGGCCGGCGGCCGGGCGGCCGCCCCGGTCGCGCTCGCCGACGTCCCGCCGACGGTCTGTGACCTGCTCGACGCCCCGGTCCCGGACGGGTGGGCGGGCGAGTCCCGGGCCCCGCGCCTGCGCGCCGGAACGGCCGGCGGGGGACGCGGATCGGGGGCGGGGGCGCCGGTCGGCGGGGCGGCGGACGCGGCGGGGGGAGCGGCGGCCGACCCGGTCGTCTCGGTCGCCGTCCGCGGCGACTCGGTGACGACTCAGCCGATCCCCCGCCACCCGAACGAGGGGAACCTGCTCGTCTCGGCCCGGACCGACCGGTGGGTCTACATCGAGACCGTCGCCACCGGCGAGGCGGAACTGTACGACCGCCGTGCCGACCCGACCCAGCAGGAGGAACTCCTGGCCGCCGGTCGCCGGCCCGCCGCGCTCGACGACCTCCGGCGGGCCGTCGCCGCCCGCGCCGCGGCGGTCGAGCGGGCCGTCGCCGACGACGCCGACGACGGGGACCGGGGAGACGGCCGGCGGGCCGTCGACGACGCCGGCGGCGTCGCGACCCGCCTCGACGCTCTCGGCTACCGGTGAGGCGTCGCCCGCCGGCCGCTCCCGTCGGTCCGACCCGCCGGCCCCTCCGTCGGCCGGAGCGCCCGCCCCGCGACGGCTACAGGTACGACGCGTCCCACCGGGTCGCCTTCCGGCGGTTGCCGCAGGCGGTGCACTCGGCCCGTCCCATCGGGTCCATCGCCACGTCGAACGAGCCACAGGCCCCGCAGAGCCACCCGTACGGCTCCTCGCGGTTCTCGTCGAGGTAGGTGACGTACAGCGGCGCCGCCGAGGCGCTCTCGCCCTCGTCGTAGGCCACGTACCCCGTCTCGCCGCTGGGCAGCGGCCGGGGCTCCAGCGATCCCGCGGCGATCTCCTCGACCGCGTCGGGCGTTTTCACCATCGTCACCTCCTCGTACCTCCCGTCGCCGATCTCGATCTCGCGGGTGCTCGCGACCCGGTAGCCCTGCTCGCGGTAGAACGCCTCGCCGACCTCGTTGTCCGCGAGCACCCGGCCGCGGAGCCGCTCGGCCCCCTTGACCGCCAGCGTCGTCTCCGTCCGGTGGAGGAGGCGCGCGCCGACGCCCGAGCGCCGCTCGTCCGGGTGGACGTGGAGCCACTCGATCTCGCCGATCGTCTCCTGGCCCTCCACGAGATCCCCCTGCGCGAACCCCCGGACCGTCCCCTCCTCGGCGGCCACGAGCACGACGATCCGCCCGGCGCCCAGGTCGTAGACGAACTCGTCGCCGTACCAGGTTTCGATGGCCTCCTCGATCACCTCGTCGTCGATGAGGTCGGCGTACGAGGCCGAGAGCGACAGCCGGGCGGTCTCCCGGATGCCGTCGATGTCCTCGACGGTAGCTTCGCGGATCTCCATACCGCGGCATTCGTCCCCCCGATACTAAACGTTCAGCGGCCGGTCGGGTCCGGGCGTCCGTCGGCCGTCGCTGGCCGTCATCTGCCGTCGTCGCCCGGGTCGGGCGGCCGGGCGGCTACGGGTGGGAGACGCCGCGCCTGGTGAGGAACTGGCTGACCGCCTTGATCTCGACCGGGCTCCCGATGATGCGGCAGACGTCGCCGTTCGCGACGACCGTCACCGCGAACTCGACCTCGATCTCCTCGCGCACGTCCTCGATCGCCTCACACGGCACCACGATCTGCGTGCTGTCGCGGAGCCGCGAGGGATCCGGCATTGGAGACATGACCCGGGAGCGTGTCAACCCGTATAACCGTATCGATAGATCGCCGCGGCGTCGGCCGACCGGCCGAACGGACAGGTTTTTCGACGGCCGCCGCCCACGGTCGCACGATGGGTCTCGAGGAGGAGATCGAGGACCTCCGCGAGGAGATCGCCGAGACCCCCTACAACAAGGCGACCGAGGAACACATCGGTCGGCTGAAGGCGAAGCTCGCGGAAAAGAAGGAGGAACTCGAGAAGCGCCAGTCGTCGGGCGGCGGCGGTCAGGGGTACGCCGTCGAGAAGACCGGCGACGCGACCGTGGCGCTCGTCGGCTTCCCCAGCGTCGGCAAGTCCACCCTGGTCAACGCGCTCACCAACGCCGACAGCGAGGTGGGGGCCTACGAGTTCACCACCCTCGACGTCAACCCGGGGATGCTCAAGTACCGGGGCGCGAACATCCAGCTGCTCGACGTGCCGGGGCTCATCGAGGGGGCCGCGGACGGGCGGGGCGGCGGCCAGGCCGTGCTCTCGGTCGTCCGCACCGCCGACCTCGTCGTCTTCCTGCTCTCGGCGTTCGAGATCGACCAGTACGAGCGCCTCCGCCGGGAGCTCTACGAGAACAAGATCCGCCTCGACACCTCGCCCCCCGACCTGCACGTCACCCGGACCGGGCGGGGCGGCCTCCAGGTCACGACGGCCGACGACGTCTCCCTCGACGAGGGGACGATCGAGAACGTGCTCCGCGAGCACGGGTACGTCAACGCCGAGGTGACAGTCCGGGGCGACCTCACCATCGACGAACTCGTCGACGGGGTGATGGACAACCGGGTCTACCTCCCCTCCATCGTCGCGGTCAACAAGGCCGACCTCATCGACGAGGGGTACCTCCCGACCGTCAGGGAGAACCTCCGGGAGGTCGGGATCGACCCCGCGGAGGCCGTGTTCATAAGCGCCACCGAGGAGAAGGGCCTCGACGCGCTGAAAGAGCGGATCTGGGACGAACTCGGTCTCATCCGCGTGTACATGGACAAGCCCGGGCGGGGCGTCGACCGGGAGGAGCCGCTCGTCCTCCGCGCGGGCGACACCGTCGGCGACGCGCTGGAGAAGCTCGGCGGGCCGCTCGACGAGCGGTTCCGCTTCGCCCGCGTGACCGGGCCGAGCGCCAAGCACGACGAACAGCAGGTCGGCCGCGACCACGAGCTCGCCGACGAGGACGTGCTCCGGGTCCTCACGCACAAGTAGCGTTCGTGCACGTTCGTGCATCGTGCTCGTGCGTACGCGACCGCCCGCGCGGCCGAAACGCCGCGACGACGGACGGACTTTTGTGATCCCTCCCCGTGAGGCCCGGACATGGACCCGGTCGCGCCGGTGGCGCTCCAGACGGCGACGCCGACGCCCGGCGTCGGCCCGGACGAACTCGCCGACTACGGCCCGGCGCTCGTCCGCCTGGGGTGGTTCGTCGTCGGGTTCGTCGCCACCGTCCTCGTCGGGTGGGGCCTCGCCGAGCCCGCGGTGTCCCGGGCCGTCCGCCGACGCAACCGCAACAACCCGACCATCCACGAGGCCATCTCGCGGTACACCCGCCTGTTCGTCGTCGTGGTCGCGGTCTTCGTGGCGGCGGGAACCGCGGGCTACGGCCGGTTCCTGACCGACTCGGCGCTCGTTATCGCCGCCGGCACCCTCGCGCTGGGGGTCGCCGGGCAGGCGGTCATCGGCTCGCTCATCAGCGGCCTGGTGCTCGTCGTCGACCCGGAGTTCAACGTCGGGAACTACATCCAGTGGGCCGACGGGGAGGGCGAGGTCCAGTCGATCACGCTCCGGATCACCCGGGTCGTGACGCCCGGCGGCGAACTCGTCACCGTCCCGAACACGGTCCTCACGAGCCAGCCGATCACCCGCCCGTACGGGCGGGGCCGGTCCCGCGTCGTCGAACACGTCGGCATCGCGTACGAGGACGACGCCGAGACCGCGATGGACCACCTCCGGGCGGCGGCGGCGGACCTGGACGGCGTCCTCGCGGACCCGGCCCCGGACGCCTACGTCGACGAGTTCGGGAGCGACGCGGTCGTCGTCCGCGTCCACTACTGGATCGAGGATCCGCGGCGGCGCGACGTGTTCGGGATCCGGTCCCGCTACGCGCGGGCGGTCAAGGCGCGACTCGACGCGGCCGGCATCGAGATCAGTCCGGCCTCGAAGCGGGAACTCCGGGGCCGGATTGCGGTCGAGCACGCGGACTGAGCGCGCCGGGCGTCCGCCCCGCCGGCCGCCGTCGCTCGCCCGTCGCCGCCCCGCCCCGTCGCGGACGACTTTTCCCCCTCCGCCGCCTCCGCCGACCCGTATCAGTGTCCTCCGCCCGCCGCGCCGCCGCGCTCCTCGCCCTCGCCGCGGTTCCCTGGTCGATCCAGCGGTTCGCGGCCGGGGGCGTGACCCTCCTCTTCCCGTGGGGGCTGGTCACCACCCGCCCGCCGACCGTGACGACGCTGTACGAGTTCCTGTTCGTCTACACGACCGGCCTCCCCGAGTTCATCCTGGCCTGGCCGCTCTCGGTCGGGCTGTACGCCCTCGCGCTCGCCTCGGGCGCCGCCGGCCTCCTCGTCGGCCGGGAGGACCCGCGCGTCACCGGGGGGCTGCTCGTCGCCGCCGGCATCGCGCAGGTGACCGTCGCGTCGGGCTTCTCGGTCCAGCCCGGACGCGCCGCCTACCCCGTCGGCACGGCGGCCCTGTGGGCGGTCGCCTGGCGGGTCTACTGGCCGGCCGTCCGGGCGGACCGCGCCGGAGCGGTCGGGACGGAGGCGGGGGCGACCGACGAGGAGTGACGGCGACGCCGACGCCGACGCCGACGCCGACGGGCGGCGCGCCGCCCTGCCGGTCCCCCGGCGCCGGTTTCCGTGGGCTCTTGGCGCTCGAACCCCTCCGACCGCGTATGTCCGGCACGCTCGATCACGTGATGATGCGCGTCGAGGACCTGGAGGCGTCGCTCGACTGGTACGGCGGCCACCTCGGCTACGAGGAGAAAGACCGGTGGGCGGCCGACGAGTTCACCATCGTCTACCTCGGTCCCGAGGGGATGCACGAGGAGGGGGCGATGCTGGAACTCACCTACAACCACGACGGCCGGAGCTACGAGATGGGCGACGCGTGGGGACACGTCGCGGTGCGGGTCGAGGACGTCCACGAGGCCTACGCCGAACTGATGGACGCGGGCGTCGAGGACTACCGCGACCCGGAGTCCTGCGGTGGGCGGTACGCGTTCGTGAAGGACCCGGACGGCCACGAGGTCGAACTGGTCGAGCGCGAGCACGGGGCCCGGTGGAGCCTCGACCACACGATGATCCGGGTCGAGGACGCCGACGCGGCGCTCGGCTGGTTCCTGCGGAAGTTCGGGTACGAGCACACCGGCCGCTGGGAGGCCGACACGTTCGCCAACTACTTCATGAAGCCGGAGGGGGCGGCCGACGAGGCGATGGCGGTCGAACTCACCTACAACTACGACGGCCGGAGCTACGAGATGGGCGACGCGTGGGGGCACCTGGCGGTGCGGGCCGACGACCTCCACGACTACTGGGCGACGCTCGTCGAGCGCGGCGCCGAGGACTACCGCGACCCCGCCTCGTGTGACGACATGTACGCGTTCACGCGCGACCCGGACGGCCACGAGGTCGAACTGGTCGAGCGCGACTTCGACGCCGACTCGCTGTTCCCGGCGTAGCCGCCCCGGCGCCGCGACGGGCGGTCCGGCGCCGTGCACTAACGACAAAGGATTTAGTTCGGCGCGACGAATCCGGTCGTATGCCCGGCCTCGCCTCCGACGCGCTCGCGTGGGTCGTCGTCGCGGCGTTCGCCGGCGGCGCGGTCCTGTGGCCCCGCCGCCGCGCGCTCGCCCGACGGGTCCTCGTCGGGGCGTGGGGCCTGTTCGCGCTGTTCTGGCTCCGTCTGGTCCCCCACTTCGCGTTCGTCCAGAAGAGCTACGTCGAGGGGGTCGGCTCGCTGCTCGCGGTCCCGCTGTGCCTGTACGCCGGGTTCCTGCTGGCCGGCGGCCGGGACTCGCTCGTGCCCCTCTCCCGGTCCGTGGCCTGGATGGGGCTGATCTACCTCCCGTTCGAGACGATCCCCGCGGTGACCGTCGCCGGGACGACGGTCCCGGCCCCGCGTGCGGTGCTCATCCGGATCGTGACCGGCCAGACCTACTGGCTGATGGAGACGCTGGGCTACCAGCCGACGCTGGTGGCCGGCGACGCCGGCCTGATGAACACGTTCAAGTTCGTCACCCCCGGCGGGCACGTCATCCTCTTCTCGCTGATCCTGGCGTGTACGGGCCTCGGGAGCATCGCCATCTTCGGTGGGCTCATCGCGGCCGTCGAGGCCCCGTTCCGGCGGAAGCTCCGGGCGCTCGCGGTCGCCGTGCCCGTCATCTACGTCCTGAACCTCGCCCGGACGACGTTCATCGGGCTCGTCTTCGGCAAGCAGTACATGCAGGTGTTCGTCGACGAGGTGCTGTTCCTGTTCGGCGACACCGACCCCTACATGGTCTCGTTTTACCTCTCGGACCGCGTGATCAGCCAGAGCCTCGCCGTCCTCGCGCTGGTCGGGGTGACGTACCTGGTGGTGCGGGAACTGCCCGAACTGCTCGCGGTCGTCGAGGAGGCGCTGTTCCTGCTCACCCGCCGGGAGTACGACCTCGCGGCCGCGTTCGACCTGCCCCGGCCGGCCGCCACCGACGGCGGCCGCCCGGCGGCCGCCTACGGCCCGTCGGACGACGACGCGGACGACGACCCGCCCGACTGACCGGGTTCGTCTTCGTTTCCCGGCCCGTTCCCCGCTTCCGACCCTCCGGCGAACCCGGGCGGCGCGCCGGCCAGCGTCGCCAGGGCCTCGCGCTCGACGTGGTGGAGGTCACCCGGGACGACGAGCAGGTGGAGCGGGTCGCCGAACGACCGCTCCGCGAGCGCCGAGAGCCGGTCCGCCGCGACCGTCGGGTCCGGGCTCCCGGCCCGCGCGACCACGACCCCGGGCCCGTCGCGCCACGCCGACGCGAGCAGGCCGGCGGCGACGTCCCCGGTCATGAACGTCTCGTCGCCGCCCCGGTCGTCGGGCCCGTCGACCTTCACGTCGAGGTAGACGAGCGTGTGGAGCCCCCGATCGCGGTTCGTCTCGATCCCCTCCACGACGCTCGTGGGCACCTCGCCGTCGCCGTGCGCCCAGGGGAACGGGAGCGTGACGGCCTTCCCGAACCGGTAGTTCTGGAGCCCCGTCAGCCCGCTTGCGGCCGCCGCGGCGCTCGTCCCGTGGACCACCCGCGTGTCGATCCCCCGCTCCTCGGCCCGCAGGCGCAGGTCGACGTGGGTCGTCGACACCATCGCGTCCCCCGCGGTCAGGAAACAGGCGTCGCCCGCCTCGGCGGCCGCGAGGATCGGCTCCGGGTCGCGCTCGACGCCCGCCCGGTCGCGCCGCTCGATCGACGTCCCGTGGTACGACTCCAGCCGGTCGATGGTCGTCCCGGTCAGCCGGCCCGTGTAGAACTCCGCGAACGCCCGGTCGGCGGCCGCGATCGCCTCCCGGCCCGCGACGGTGACGGATCGCTCGTCGTAGAGCCCCAGGCCGACGAAGGTGAGCATACCCGCCCTCGGTCGCCCCCGACCAAAACCCCTCCGCGTCCGCCGCGGTCCCCGGCGGTCGTCCCCCCGCGACAGCGTTTCGCCCC
>JBDGPV010000069.1:0-13972 GCA_042219485.1 Haloferacaceae archaeon | reverse complement strand
CCGACTGCCCGTGGAACCGTGTTCCACGCTGTTCCGAAACAGGTTCTCGAACAGCCGCCGGAGGTAGCCCGGATCGGCCCGCACCCCGCCGAGGTCGTCGGCCACGAGCGTCGCGTCGCCGGTCTCGACCGCCTCCCAGGCCTCCCGTGCGACCGCGGCGAGATCGACCGGCTCGGTCGTCAGCCGCTCGTTCTCCAGGACCATCGACCGCGCCGAGTCGATGATCTCGTCCATGCGCTCCACCGCCCACAGGGCCTTCTCGAAGTGGACCTCGTCGCCCTCCTCCCGGGCGGCCCGGGTTCGGAGCCGCGCGACCTCCATCGGGTTCCGCAGGTCGTGGGTCACCACCTTCAGGAACGCCTCGGCGCGATCGGCCCGCCGGGCGCGGTCGCGCCGCTCGCGCTCCCGGTCGGTGACGTCGGCGTAGACCACGTACCCGTCCGCGGCGGCCGCGTCCCCGACGGCGAAGGACCGGCACCGGAAGTGGCGCGTCTCCCCCCCGACGTCGCTGTCGACGACGGCGTCGACCGCCTCGCCCCCGGCGATCCGGTCGGCGAGGTCGGCGGCCGTGGGCCCGTCGGGATCCCCGACGAGCGCCGCGGACAGCGGCCGCCCCACCGACCCGTCCGGGTCGGCACCGAACGCGGCCGCGAACGCCGGGTTGACCGCTCGGACGGTCGGCGCCGGATCGAGGGCGTAGCCGACCGCCGGATCGGGGAGGCCACGGAAGAACGACGCCCCCGCGGGGGCTCCGTCGGCGTCCTCGGAGTCCACCATCGGCCGTACGTCGCGCCCCCGGAAGTTAAAGTCGTGGCGCCGGCTCGCCGGGCGCGACCGACCGGAGGGTCCCCAGAGGCCGGCGGGCGGGCCCGGCCGGCACGGGCGGCCGACGGGGACGGCCGGTACGGACGGCCCGCGGGCCGGGCGTCGCGGCCCCGCGGTCAGTCGTAGGCGGCCAGCTCGACCAGGTTGCCGTCGGGGTCCCGGACGTACACCGAGGTCATCGGCCCGCGGGCGCCGGTCTTCGCGACCGGCCCCTCGACGACGTCGATCCCCGCCCCGGCGAGCCGGTCCCGGGCGGCGTCGATGTCGGGCACGGTCAGGCAGAAGTCCGCGGCGCCGGGCGCCGGGTCGGCGGCGTGGGGGTCGTACTCGTCGCCGGCGGGGTGGACGTTGATCTTCGCGTCGCCGAGGTGGAGGGCCACCCGGCCGCCGTCGAACTCCCGGCGCTCCAGCCCGAGGCGCTCGTAGAACGCGCAGGTGGCGTCGACGTCGGCGGCGTACACGACGAGGTGATCGATCCGGGTCGGGCGCATGGCGGCCGGACGGCCCCGGCGACCAAGAGGGTTGGCGTCGCCGCCGTCGGGCGCACTGTCACCGCCGGACCCCGACGGCCCGCCCCCGGCGACGATCCGACGTGCTTATGGGCGCCGGCGGGGAAGTCGGCCCAACTCGCTGGCGGCGGGCACCAGCGGGCACCCGTTCCGACGGGACGAGATGTGGTCGGCGGGGGCCGACGACCCCCGGCGACTGAATCGCAAGCGCCCGCGGCACGAACCATGGCACGGAGCTTCTACTCCCACATCAAGGAAGCCTGGCGGGACCCGGACGACGGGAAGCTCGCCGAGCTACAGTGGCAGCGCAAGCAGGAGTGGCGCGAGCAGGGGGCGATCGAGCGGATCGAGCGCCCCACCCGGCTGGACAAGGCCCGGGAACTCGGCTACAAGGCCAAGCAGGGCATCGTCGTGGTCCGGGTGTCGGTCCGGCGGGGCGGCGCCCGCAAGCGGCGGTTCACGGCCGGCCGGCGGAGCAAGCGCCAGGGCGTCAACCGGATCGGCCGGCGCAAGAGCATCCAGCGCATCGCCGAGGAGCGCGCCGCCCGCAAGTACCCCAACCTCCGGGTGCTGAACAGCTACTGGGTCGGCGAGGACGGCACCCAGAAGTGGCACGAGATCGTCCTCGTCGATCCCGAGCACCCGGCCATCGAGAGCGACGACGACCTGAACTGGATCTGCGACGACGGCCAGCGCGGACGGGCGTTCCGCGGCCTGACCAACGCCGGGACCTCGAACCGCGGCCTCGACACCCGCGGCAAGGGCGCCGAACACGTCCGTCCGAGCATCGGGTCGGACCGCCGGCGCGGGAAGTAACGCGAGCGGCCCGCGCCCGCCGTCGCGCCGTCGTCGGGCGGCCCGAGCGCGGCCGCGACCCGGGGTCGCCCGGGCCGGCGCCCCCGGCCGGCGACGGGGCCCGTCACCGCATCCCGTCCAGCCGGCCGGACTCGCTCGCGTCGAGGAGGGCGCGGTCGATCAGTTCCCGGACGACGAACTCCTCGTAGTGCTGGGTCTCGCAGTACTCGCAGGGCGTCATCTCGCGCGCGACCGCCTCGATCTCGTCGCCGTGCTCCCGGTACAGCGCCCCGACGAGCGACTCCACCTCCCCGGCGGCGGTCGCCCGCGCCCCCGCGAGCGTCTCGTCGGCCCCCTCCGGGAGGTCGTAGGAGAAGACGCGCGTGTTCGACCGGTAGTACTTCCGCGTGCCGCCGCCGGCCTCCTCCAGCCGGGCGATCTCGACCATGCCGACCTCCCTCAGCACGTTCACGTGGTGGCGGACGGTCGTCTCGGCCTTGTCCTCGCCGCGCCGCCGCAGTTCCGCGCGGATCCCCTCGACCGTCATCGCCTCGTCGGCGAGCATGTCCAGGACCTTCGCCCGCACGTCGTTCTCGAGGGCCTTCGCCCTCTCGGGGTCGGTCGTGACGACCTCGCGGATCGGCACGTCGGAGTCGAGCAGGGCCATCCCCGCGCGCTAGGGGCACGACGACGGTAAGCGTGACGCCACGCGACCGATTCCGGTTTTGACTCTTGGACGCCGGTACGACTTTCATCGTAACGGTCATGAGCCCCGCGGGCCAACGGCGCTCGGGATGGGAACGACCCGGGCACGGTTCGACGTCGGCGGGATGGCCTGCTCGTTCTGTACGGAGAGCATCGAGAAGGCCTACGACCGCCGCGAGGGCGTCGAGGGCGTGGACGTGAGCCTCGCCCACGAGGAGGTGCTCGTCCGGTACGACGACGAGCGGGTGAGCGAGGTCGAGGTGAAGGACACGCTCCGCGACCTCGGCTACACCATCCGCGACCCGGACAAGGAGCGGCAGTACGAGGAGCAGCGGGCCGAACTCGCCGACGGCAGGCGCCGGCTCCGCCTCGCCGGGGGCGCGTCCCTCGTCGTCGCCGCGCTGATGGGCTGGATGGTCGTCGTGACGGGCCGATTCGAGTCCGAATCGCTCGCCATGGACCTCCTCGCGCTGGCGCTGGCGCTCGGGACGGCGTTCGGACCCGGCCGCTACATCAAGCGGAAGGCCTACCAGAGCCTCCGCCGGGGCATCCTCAACCAGCACGTCCTGCTGGAGGCGGGCGCGTTCGCCGGCCTGCTCGGCGGGATCCTCGGATTGTTCGTCTTCCCGAGCTTCCCGACCGTCCACTTCTTCGCCGTCTCCGTGTTCATCACCACCTACCACGTCCTCTCGGAGTACACCAGCCTCGTCGTCCGGGCGCGGGCCTCGCGGGCCGTCCGGGGCCTCCTCGACCTCCGGCCGGACACCGCGCGCCGCGTCGCCGACGACGGCGACGCCGAGGAGGTTCCGGTGGACGACCTCGCCGTCGGCGACCGCGTCCGGGTCAAGCCCGGCGAGAACGTCCCCGTCGACGGCGAGGTGGTCGACGGCACGTCGACGGTCGACGAGTCGGTCGCCACCGGCGAGTCGATCCCCGAACGGAAGGCCGCGGGCGACGCGGTGATCGGCGGCAGCGTCAACGAGACCGGCACGCTGCTGGTCGAGGTGACGGCGACGGGCGAGGACGCGTTCCTCGATCGGGTCGTCCGCGAGGTCGAGGAGGCGCGGGCGACGAAGCCCGGAATCGTCCGGCTCGCCGACCGCGTCCTGGGGTACTTCGTCCCCGCCGTCCTGACCGTCGCGGCGCTGGCCTTCGCGTTCTGGCTGGTCGGGCCGCTCGCGTGGGGCGCCGGGCCGGACGTCCGGCGCGGTGCGTTCGCGGCGCTGTCCGTCCTCGTCCTCGGCTACCCCTGTGCGCTCGGGATGGCGACGCCGCTGGCGCTGATCCGCGGCGGCGGGGAGGCCGCGACCCGCGGCGTCCTGATGCGGTCCGGCGACGCGTTCCAGGTCCTCCCCGACGTCGACCACGTCGTGCTGGACAAGACAGGCACGATCACCGTCGGCGACCCCGCGGTCAGCGAGGTCGTCGCGCTCGACGGCGACGAGTCCGGGGTGCTGGCGACGGCCGCGAGCGCGGAGGCGTTCTCGGAGCATCCGCTCGCCGACGCGATCCTCGCGAGCGCAGACGAGCGGGGCGTGGCGTACGCCGATCCCGGGGCGTTCGACTCCGTCACCGGCAAGGGCGTCCGGGCGACCGTGGACGGCGACGACGTACTGGTCGGCAAACCGGGCTGGCTCGCGGACGAGGGCGTCGACCTCCCGCGCGCGGCGGACGAGGTCGAACGGCTCCAGCGCCGCGGCCTCACGGTCGTCGGGGTCGCCCGGGCCGGCGCCCTCGCCGGCCTGATCGGGATCGGCGACCGGATCAAGGACGACGCCGCCGCGACCGTCCGGCGGATGCGCGACGCCGGCATCACGCCCGTGATGATCACCGGCGACAACGAGCGCACCGCGCGGGCGGTCGCCGACGAGGTGGGCATCGAGCGCGTGATGGCCGACGTGCTGCCCGACGGGAAGCGCGCGGCGATCGGCCGCCTGCAGGACGAGGGGCGGCGCGTGGCGATGGTCGGCGACGGGATCAACGACGCCCCGGCGCTCGCGCAGGCGGACGTCGGCATCGCCATCGGCGCCGGCACCGACATCGCAATCGAGTCCGCCGACGTCGTGCTGATGGGCGACCGGCTCGGCGGCGTGATGGACGCCCACGGAATCGGACGGGAGAGCTACCGGACGACCCGGCAGAACCTCGCCGCGGCGTTCGCGTTCAACGGCATCGGCGTCGCCGCCGCGACCACCGGCCTCGTCCACCCGGTGTTCGCGATGATCGCGATGGTGCTGTCCGTGTCGGCGGTGCTGGCCAACAGTTTCGCCGGCCAGCTCCTCTCGGGCGAGGGAGTCAACGCCGGGTTCGCCGTCGACGCCGGCGACGCGAGCGGGGCTGCGGAAGACGGGACGGCGGCCGATCAGGCCGCCACGTCGTAGCCCGCGCTCTCGATGGCCGCCTCGACGTCGCCGTCGGCGACGCCGTCGTCGGCGACGACCTCGACGGTGTCGGCCTCGTGGTCGGCGTCGACCCGGGTGACGCCGTCGACGGTCCTGAGGGCGTTCTCGACGTTCCGCTCGCAGCCGTCACACGACATGCCGGTGACGGGGATGGTCCTGCGCTCCATGCGTGACGGTTGGCGCGGCCGCCAAAGACCGTTGTGGGGGCCGGCGGCCGGGGCGGTCGCGCCGGTCCCGACCGCGAGTCGGTGGCACGCGGTGGCCTTATGTCCGGCCGAGCGGAAACGCCGGGCATGAGCCTCTCGCTCGACGCCACGCAGCTGGATCGCTACTCCAGGCACATCATTATGGACGAGGTGGGGCCGGAGGGGCAGTCGGCGCTGCTCGAGGGCCGGGCGCTCGTCGTCGGGGCCGGGGGGCTGGGGTCGCCCGTGATCCAGTACCTCGCCGCCGCGGGCGTCGGGACGCTCGGCCTGGTCGACGACGACGCCGTCGAGCGGTCGAACCTCCAGCGCCAGATCGTCCACGCCGACGGCGACGTGGGGCGACCGAAGGTCGAGAGCGCCCGGGAGTTCGTCGCCGACCTCAACCCCGACGTGACCGTCGAGGCCCACGAGACGCGGCTGGAGCCGGGCAACGTCGAGCCGATCATCGACGGCTACGACGTGGTGATCGACGCCTCGGACAACTTCCCGACGCGCTACCTGCTCAACGACGCCTGCCGGCTCGCCGGGACGCCGCTGGTCCACGGCGCCATCTACAAGTTCGAGGGGCAGGCGACGACCCTGCTGCCCGGCGGGCCGTGCTACCGCTGCCTGTTCCCCGAGGCGCCGGGGCCGGGCGAGGTCCCGGACTGTGCGGCGACCGGCGTGCTCGGCGTCCTCCCGGGGACCGTGGGCTGCGTGCAGGCCACCGAGGCCGCGAAGCTCCTGCTCGACGTCGGCGACCCGCTCGACGGGCGGCTGCTGTTCTACGACGCGCTCGACATGACCTTCGAGACGGCCCCCTACCGCGCCGACCCCTCGTGTCCGGTCTGCGGCGACGACCCCATCGACTCCATCGAGGGGGTCGAGTACGAGGGCGGCTGCGCGCTGGCGGACTGACGCCGACGGCTCCCCTACTCCTCCTCGACGGCGTACTCCCGTTCGAGCGCGGTGAACTCGTCGAGGCCGGTCACCTCGTTGCGCTCCTCCCACTCGGCCACGCGGTCGAGCACGCCGGCCTGCGTTCCCTCCGCCAGGATCTCGCCGTACACCTCCCGGAGCGTCCGGATCACCGCCCGCTGGCCCGTCGTCGGGAAGAGCGCGATGTCGTAGCCCATCCCCGCGAGGTCGTCGGCGTCGACCAGCGGCGTCTCGCCGCCCTCGACGACGTTCGCAAGCAGGTACCGGTCGGCGAGTTCCGTCCCGATCCGTTCGAGTTCCGCGCGGGACCGTGGCGCCTCGATGAAGAGGGCGTCGGCGCCGGCCTCGGCGAACGCCCGGCCGCGTTCGATGGCCTCGTCGAGGCCCGCGACCGCGCGGGCGTCGGTCCGGGCGACGACCGCGAGGTCGTCGGCCGCGTCGGTCGCGGCCCGCACCCGCTGGACGGCCTCGGCCCGCGGGACGACCCGCTTGCCCTCGAAGTGGCCACAGCGCTTGGGGAACTCCTGGTCCTCGATGTGGACGGCGGCGACGCCGGCGCGCTCGAACGCCTCGACCGTCCGCCGGACGTTCAGCGCCGACCCGTAGCCGGTGTCGGCGTCGCAGAACACGGGGGCGTCGACCGCCTCGACGAAGCCGCGGGCCCGGTCCACCATCTCGGTCATCGTCGTCAGGCCGATGTCGGGCTTGCCGTGGACGCTGGTCGAGACGGCCGACCCGCTCATGTAGACGACGTCGCCGCCCGCCCGTTCGACCAGGCGCGCCGAGAGGCCGTCGAACGCGCCGACCGTCAGCAGCACGTCGCGCTCCGCCAGGAGCCGCCGGAACCGCTCGCCCGGGGGAAGTGACATGCGCGCCCGGAGGCGGTCGGGGGGCAAAAAGCCGCCGTCACGGGTCGGCGGGGTACCGTGTCCGTTATGCCGCTCGGCCCGGTGGGACCGACATGGTTCGCACCGTCGACGACTTCGACCTGGTCGTCGTTGGCTGTGGCATGGCGGGGCTGGCGGCGGGCCTCCGCGGCGCGGAACTCGGTGCGGAGGTCGTCATGCTCGAGAAGGCCCCCGAGGACGAGCGGGGCGGGCAGACCCGGTACGTCCAGTCGTTCCGGGTCCCGTCGGCGGGCTCGGGGCTCCCCGAGCGGGGCTACGAGTTCGCGATCCCGGACTACTCGGCCGACGACTTCTACGACGACATCATGGCCCAGACCAACGGGAAGGCCGACCCCGAGATGGCCCGCCGTCTGGTCGACGCGGCCTCGCCGACGGTCGAGTGGCTCACCGACCACGGCGTCGACTGGGAGATGGAGCCCCCCCACGTCGGCTACACCGTCGCGCGGACGTTCGTCGACGGCGAGGACCTCGTGGGGACGCTGATCGACCGGGCCGAGGAACTCGGGGCGACGGTCCGGTACGACACGGAGGTCCGCGACCTCCACGCGACCGACGGGCGCCGGGTCGCGGGCGTCGAGGCCCTGCGCGGCGACGAGCGGGTGGTCTACGAGGCCGACGCCGTGGTGATCGCGGGCGGGGGCTACGAGTCCGACGAGCGCAAGCGCACCGTCTACTACGGCGACGGCTACGACGAGATGACCGTCCGCGGCAGCCCCTACAACACGGGCGATCCCATCGACATGGCCCTGGACGCGGGGGCGAAGGCGACCGGGCAGTGGAGCGGCGCGCACATGAGCCTCATCGACGGCAACTCCCCGCCCGCCCGTGGCGGCGCCAACCGCATCGACGGCTACCAGTACTGCGTCGTCCTCAACCACGACGGCGAGCGGTTCGTCGACGAGGGCCAGGACGCCCGCGCGCACACCTACGCCCGCTTTGGCCGCCTCTTCTTCGAGCAGCCCCGCCACGAGGTGTTCCTGATCGCCGACAGCCGCCTGGAGGAGTACCTCTGGCCCCAGGGCCCCTCCGAGCCGACCTACGGGGAGTCGGTCGCCGAGGTGCTGGACGCCCTCGGATGCGAACGCCCCGAGCGCGGGGCCGAGACCGTCGCGGCGTACAACGACGCCTGCCCGGACGACCCCGCGTTCGACCCGGAGGTGCTCGACGGCACCGCCACGAGCGGGATCGAACCCCCCAAGACCAACTGGGCGGTCCCCATCGAGAACCCGCCGTACGTCGGCTACCCCCTGACCGGCGGGATCACGTTCGCCTTCGGCGGCCTGGCGACCACGACCGACGCCGAGGTGCTGGACACGCGCGAGCGGCCCATCCCGGGGCTGTACGCCGCGGGCAACAGCGTCGGCGGCCTCTTCTACGACAACTACCCCGGCGGCACCGGGCTGACCAACGCGGCGGTGTACGGCCGGATCGCGGCCGAACGCGCGGTCGCAGACCTCGGGATCGCGGCGCCCGACCCCGTCGGGGACTGAGGGCGGAGCGCCGGCCGGTCGGTTCGGTCGGGACCGCCGCGCCGGACCCGTGCGCGATTCAGGTCCCGACGGCGACGTCGAGGCCGATCCCGGCCAGGACGTCCGCGGCGAGGAGCAGGCCGACCCCGACGCTCGCCGCGCCCGCGAGGGCGCGGAGCGCCCCGGCGCGGTCCGCGGCGCGCGCGCGGCCGAACCCCCACGTCGCCAGGCCCATGGCGGCCACGGTCGCGGCGGCGAACCCGCCCAGGAACGCGGCGCCGCCGCCGGCGGTCGGGGCGGCCGCCGCCAGCGCGGCCGCGACGCCGCCGCTGCCGGCGAGGCCGTGGACGATCCCGACCGCGAACGACTCCTCGCTGGCGTGGGAGTGGGCGACCCCGACCTCGCGGCCGGCGACCCGGAGATGGAGATGGAGATGGCGGTGGTCGCGGCCGCTCCCCTCCCCGTCGGTTCCGTCCCCGCCGGTCCGGGCCCCGCCGTCGCCCGCCCCGTGCACGTGGGACAGGATCGCGAGCCCGACCGGCTCCCGGCCGCGGACCGCCCGGACGCCGAGGGCGATCAGGACGACGGCCACGACCGCCTCGAACGCCGTCGAGAGGTTCGCCGGGACGCGGAGGCCCAGGGCGACCGAGAGGCCCCCGACCGCGAGGACCGGGAGCGAGTGGCCGATCCCCCACGCGACGCCGGTCGCCGCGGACTCCCTCCCGTCCCCCGACTCGACGAGCGTCGCGACGGCGGCGACGTGGTCGGCCTCGACGGCGTGTCGCGCGCCGAAGACACACCCGGCGAGGAGCGCGGTCGCGGTGACGGACACGGGCGTCCCTGCGGGCGGCGGCGACAAATAGGTCCGGTCTCCGGCGCCCCGGCGCCGCTATTGACCCGCCCGGAGCGGTATATACCGGAACTAGCGGGCCTTTTGGGCCCGTCCTCCCCACGCCACGGCGCCCGGGCGGCCGCGCCGACAGCGGCCGCCCGGCCACCACCCATGTCGCAACCGGATCACGACCCGACGGCGGACGGAAGCGCGGCGGTGCACGAGGAGTACGCCCTGGGGGTGCGGATCCTGGAGCGCCCCGGCGACGACGGCCCCCGGTATCGGTTCGAGGCCCCCGACCACGAGGGCATCGGGTTCGACGACGCCGGACGGGCCGAACTGTACGCCGACGTCTACTTCGACGTCAACGGGTTCGTCGAGGCGGGGACCGGCCGTCGGGGCATCCCCCCGGAACTCGTCCAGGCGGGCAAGGACAGCCTCGCCGCGTACCTGCTCACCATGCCGGACGCGGACGTCGACTGGGTCGCCTCGTTCTACGGGAAGACGCCGGACGAGATCGAACGGTACCTCGCCACGGTCCGGCGCCGCGCCGCGGAGATCCGCGACGGACTGGCGGATCGCGGGCGGGCGGAGGACGGGTGAGGGGCCGCCGGCACCGACACCGGCACCGACGCCCGCGACCGATCGTGGCCCCGGCCGCGGCCGCCGTCGCGGTCCGCACCGCGGTCGCTCGCGCGGCGACGGGCCCCTCCGCCCCGATACGTTCGGGTACATAGCACCGGCGAACGGTAGTGACCGGTCTCCCCCCGGACACACGCCTATTATAAGCGCTCTTGCCCCCGAGTTCCGACCCTCCCCGTGCAGCATGGTGGAACTCAACCGGAGGCAGCTGATGCGGGCGTCCGTGGCCGCGGCGGTCGGCGCGGGCGTCTCGGGGGTCACGAGCGCCCAGCGGGGCGGGACCGGGAGTTCGCCCACGGTCAGGGGGGAGCTCAAGCGGTTCGCGACGACGGCCTACGGGGCCGAGGTCACCGGCCCGTTCGTGCTGGACGGCGGCCAGCTGATCTTCAGCCTCCAGCACCCGACCGATCCCGACGAGGCGGACGGGCCGGTCCCGGTGCGGAACGACGAGGAGTTCCGGGACGGGGCCATCGGCTACGTCGAGGGGTTCCGGTTCGACGCCGACGGCGACAGCGACGAGTTCGACGAACTCGGCATCCCCGACACGAAGGCAAAGCAGGGGACGGTCCGGACCGCCGCGGGGAGCTACACCGTCCTCGCCCGCGAGAAGCAGTCGATCGGCGGGGGCGCCGAGCGTCTCGGCGTCCCGAAGACGCCAGACGGAACCGAGATCACCGGGTTCGACGGGTCGAAGTACTCGGCGTTCGGGAACGACCCGGACATGAACCAGTTCGTGCGCACGGGCGACGGCGAGGGGTACCTGTTCACGAACTTCGAGCAGAGCCCCGGGAGCGTCAGCCGGATCCCGATCACCGTCGGGGCGGACGGGTCGGTGTCCGCCGACCTCGCGGGCGCGACGAACCTGGAGAACTACGACGCGTTCCGCGACATCGGCGGGACGCGGATCAACTGCTACGGCGACCTGAGCCCGTGGGGGACGCCGCTGTCCGCGGAGGAGGAGTACGCCCACGCGCGGGTCTCGCTCGCCGCGACCACGGGCGACATGGTCGAGAACGGCGGCGTCGGCCGCCGCGGGGCCGCGGAGTTCTTCAACCGGCCCGATCCCACGGGGATCCAGGCGAAGGTGGGGGAGTACTACGACGAGGGCTGGTACGTCCAGGGCTCCTTCGCGCTGGCCGGCGTCGAGCTGCTGGCGTACTACCTCGGCGCGGACCCGGCCGATCGGACCGGGGACGGCGACGACCTCGCTCCGATCGAGGGGTCGTACCCGAACCGGTACCGCTACGGCTACATCGTCGACTTCAGGAACCCCGCGGCCGACGACCCGGCCGACGTCGAGCCGGTCAAGTACTACGTGATGGGCCGGGGGGCGTGGGAGGCCCCGGACGTCCAGGCGGACGAGCGGACGGCCTACCTCACCTCCGACGGCGCGAACAAGGGGCTGTACAAGTTCGTCGCCGACCGACCCATCCCCGAGTGGGACGACCCCGCCGACGTCGCCGGGACGCTCTACGCGCCGAAGGTGACGAACAGGGCGGCCGCCCGGAACAACCCGCCGGGCACGGTCGACCTCGAGATCGAGTGGCTGGAGCTCGGCCACGCGACCAACGCCGAGGTCGAGTCGTGGATCGCCGAGTACGACGGGATCGATCAGGTGGACTACCTCGAGAGCCACATCCCGACCTGGGAGGCGGGCGACGCGGTCACGGAATCGACCCTCGAAACGGCCGACCGCGAGGTGATCGAGAACGGCAACCGGGACTACGTCACCGACAGCGAGGTCGTCGAGTGGGCCGAGCAGTACGCGGCGAACGGTCCCGGCGGCGTCGACGAGGCCCTCCGGCGCGTCCCGTTCCTGGAGACCCGCGCCGCGGCCAAGGAGATCGGCGCGACGATCGAGTTCCGGAAGGCCGAGGGGATCGACAGCGTCGAGGGCGCCGGCCCCGGCGACTACGTCTACGTCGGCCTCTCGGAGGTCAACGACGGGATGGCCGACGACGAGGGCGACATCCGAATGAAGCAGGTCGACGGCGGGATGGTCTACCGGGGTCGGCTCGAGGCCGACTACAACCTCTCGACGCTCGAGCCGGTTATCGTCGGGCCGAACTCGAACGACCCGGCGGCCATCTCCGACGACGCCCTGCTGAACATCGACAACGTGTACGTGCTCGACGACGGGCGCGTGCTCTGCTGTGAGGACGCCGACCAGCTCGGCCGGTCGTACCCCAACGACGGGCTGTACGTCTACGAGCCAGAGCCCGGCCCCTCGGGGACCGACCCCGGGGCGAGCGGCGACACCCCGACCTGACGCGGCCGCGCCGCGGCCCCCGCGCCGTGGGGTCCGGCCACCCGTCCGCGAGCGGAGCCTCGCACGGCGGGGTCCCGCGCCCGCGAGCGGAGTCTTTTACCCGGACGCCCGCGTTCGGGCCGGCCATGACCGACGCAAGCGCGTCCCGCGAGGACCTCCCGCTCGCGGACCTGCGGGTCGTCGAGCTCGGCCAGATCGTGGCGGGCCCGTTCGCGGGCCAGCTGCTCGCGGACATGGGCGCGGACGTGGTGAAGGTCGAGCGGCCGGGGCGCGGCGACGTCATCCGGACGCTGGGCGAGACGGGCGACGCGATGTTCGCCGCGCTCAACCGGAACAAGCGGTCGATCACGCTCGACCTGAAGGACGATGCCGGGGTGGAGGCGCTGCGCGAGCTCGTCGCGGAGGCGGACGTGTTCGTCGAGAACCTGGGCCGAGGGGTGGCCGAGCGGCTGGGGATCGGCTACGACGACCTCGCGGCGACGAACCCGGGGCTGGTCTACCTCTCGATCAAGGGGTTCCAGGAGGGGCCGTACGGCGACCGGGCGGGGATGGACGTGGTCGCCGAGGCGATGTCCGGGCTGATGAGCGTGACCGGCGAGCCGGGCCGACAGCCCGTCCGCGTCGGCACCTCCATCGCCGACATGGGAGCCGCGACATACGGCGTGTTGGGGGTGATGCTGGCGCTGCGCGAGCGCGAGCGCACCGGCGAGGGGGGCCGCGTCGAGGGGACGCTGTTCGAGGCCGCGGCCCACTGGATGGGCTACTGGACGACCTACGCCGACCTGCTCGGCGAGGACCCGGAGCCGCTGGGGGCCTCGCACCCCTCGTGGGGGCTGTACGACGTGTTCGAGACCGACGGCGGGTGGCTGTTCGTCGGCGTCACCACCGAGCGCCACTGGCCGGCGTTCTGCCGGGCCGTCGGCGCCGAGGACCTGGTCGCCGACGAGCGGTTCGACACCGCCGCCAAGCGCCGGGAGCGCAAGGCCGAACTCACGGCGGTGGTCGCCGACCGGCTGGCGGGCCGCGACCGGGCGACGCTGCTCGACGCGCTCCACGACGAGGGCGTCCCCGCGGCGCCGGTCAACCGCCCGTCGGACCTGCTCGACGACCCCGGGCTTTCGGAGGCGGGCGTGCTCGCCCGGTTCGTGGCCGAGTCCGGGGGCGAGACGCACGAACTGCAGTCGACGCTCACGCCCGTGTTCGGCGACGGGTTCGGCCCCGCGCAGTACCGCGACCCGCCCGGCCTCGGCGAGCACACCGCCGAGGTGCTCCGCGAGCGGGGCGTCCCGGACGCCCGGGTCGAAGACCTGCGCGACCGGGGGGCGTTCGGCGGCGGGGACGGCGGGACGTGAGCGGGCGTCAGCCGTCGCTTGCGCTCCCGCCCGCGCGCTCGTCCTCGCTCCCGCCCTCGTCCCCGACTGTCCCCCCGCTCCCGCCCGGATCCACGCGCCCGGACGCCCCGCCCCCGGCCCCGTTCCCGTTCCCGTTCCCG
>JBDGPV010000065.1:1218-14036 GCA_042219485.1 Haloferacaceae archaeon | reverse complement strand
GCGTCCTTGTCCTTCCAGTCGATCGTCGTCGTCAACCCCTTGTCGTGCATCGTCTCCGTGACGGGCGCGCCAACCCGGGACTTGCTCTGGCGTTCGGAGTGGTTGAACGCCCGCCACTCCGGGCCCCGATCGATCCGACGGTCGTCGAGCACGAGGCCGCAGTCGTCACAGACGAGTTCGGACTGGTCGCCGTCCGTGACGAGGCGCTCGGACTCACACTCCGGGCAGACGACCGCCTCGTCGGCGTTCTCCCCGTCCTCGGTCACGTCCTCGGTCTCCCGCCGTCGCCGCCGCTGGCTGCTCGGACGGTCCATTATAAGTGGTGTGAGGAAGCGGGAATTTAAGTCTTGTCTCGCGGGGGAGGAAACCAATTAACCCGACGGCGGACGAGGGGCGGCCGTGGAGGGAGCGCCGACGCTCGTCGCCGCCGTGACGGTCGTGGCCCTCGTTGGCCTGGCCGGGTGTGCGGGCGGCCTCGGCCCCGTGCCCGGCGCCGGGACGGCGGAGCCGACGGCCGTCCCCGGCACCGGCACGCCTCACCCGGCGACGGCGCCGACGGTCCGTGCGACCGTCGTCGAGGTCATCGACGGGGACACGGTCCGGGTCCGCTACCGGAACGGGACGACGGAGACGGTGCGGCTCCTTGGCGTGGACGCGCCGGAGGTCCGCGCCGAGAACGACCCCGGGGAGTTCGAGGGCGTCCCGGACACGGAGGCCGGGCGGCGCTGCCTGCGCCGGGCGGGCGAGGCGGCGAGCGCCGCGGCGCGGTCCCGGCTCGCCGGCGAAACCGTCGGGCTCGGGTTCGACCCCGAGGCCGACCGCCGGGGCGGCTACGGGCGGCTGCTCGCGTACGTGTACGTCGGCAACGGGACGTTCAACCACCGGCTCCTCGTCGCCGGCCACGCCCGCCTGTACGAGAGCCCGTTCGTCGAGCGGTCGCGCTACGCCGCCGCCGAGGCGCGGGCCCGGGCCGCCGACCGGGGCGTCTGGGCCTGCGCGACCGGGGACTGACGGGACGGCGCCGCCGCTCGCCGGCCGTTTCGGAGGGAATGGGGGGCATGGAGCGTGCTCCCCGTCGAAGCGTACCGCGTCCATCCATATCAACTCCTAGTCCCGTATTCAGCGGGAATAATTACCGTCGGACATGTACAAACGTTTTTGAATTATCGGGGAGAATCCCACCCCCATGGGCGAGCCGACGGGGGCGCGGCGGACCGGCGGGGGGTGCCGATGACGACGAAGTCCGAGCTGGCGGGACAGCTCGCCGTCGTCGCCGGCTTCGACCGCCCGACGGCGTCCCTGGAGCAGTACCCGACGCCGCCGGACCTGGCCGCGCACGTGATCCACGCCGCGGACCTGAACGGGGACGTGGCGGACCGGACGGTGATCGACCTCGGGGCGGGCACCGGGATGCTGGCCCTGGGGGCGGCCCTGCGGGGCCCCGCGCGGGTGGTCGGGATCGAGATCGACCGCGGCCCCCTGGGGACGGCCCGGGACAACCGCGCCCGCGTCGGGACGACGACCGAGATCCACTGGGTGCAGGCCGACGCGACGCGACCGCCGCTGTCCCCCGCGGGCCCGACGACGGTCGTGATGAACCCGCCGTTCGGGGCCCAGGCGGGCAACGAACACGCCGACCGCGGCTTCCTCGCGGCCGCCGCCGACCTCGCCGACGTGTCCTACTCGATCCACAACGCGGGGAGCCGCGAGTTCGTCGAGGCCTTCGCCGCCGACAACGGGGGCGAGGTGACACACGCGTTCGCGGCCGCGCTCGAACTGGACCGGCAGTTCGACTTCCACGAGGCCGACAGCCGCGAGATCGACGCCGAGGTCTTCCGCATCGCCTGGGACTAGCGGTACGCCTCGCGGCGCGCGACGGGCACCCGGGTCTCCCCGCGGACGGCGACGACCCGCGATCCGTTCCGAACGAACCGGAGGCCGCCGGCCCGGACCGACCCGTTCCGCGGGGGGAGGGGCGCCGTTCGGTTCCGCTCCCCGACCCGGACGGCGAGGCCGAACCCGCCGGGGCGGGCGACGACCGAGACGTTCCGGCCGGCGATCACGGGCGCGGCCTCGGCGGGCGGCGCCGTGAAGGCCGGAACCCGCCGGCCGCCGTGTCGCAGCGTCACCCGGTACGTGGTCGGACCCCCGACCGCCGTCCAGCCGGTGCGGTTGGCGACGACGCGCTCGCGCCACCCCACGCCGCCGAGGCGGACGGTCGCCCGGCCGGCGAAGGCCAGTCGGTCGGCCCGGACGGCCGTCATCCACAGTTCGCGCCGCTCGGACCGGACGATCACGCCGGAGGTGTTCACCGTCGTCTCCTCGCCGAACGCCTCGACGTCAACGACCGAAACCATCCCGTTCTCGACGTTCTCGGCGTAGGTCACCTCGTAATCCCGGACGGTCACCGCCTCGCCGGGCAGCGGTTCGTCGCTCGCGGCCGCGAGGTTGGTGACGGCGGCGGGGCCCGCGAGCGCCGAGACGACCAGCAGGAGGACGACGGACGCGGCCGTCCACCGGGGGACCGACCGCAGCGACGCCCCGGCCGGACCGTCGCCCACGAGCGGGCGGTCCGAGGCCGCGACGGCGGCGGCGACGAGGGCCGCGAGGAGGATCACGAGCGACAGGCCCACGGCGCGGTAGAGCACGAACGTCCCGCCGCCGCGAAACCAGTAGACCGCCCACAGCGACTGGACCGCGCCGAACAGGGCGACGCCGCCGAAGGTCCGGAGCGCCGACGGCGGGTCGTCGCCCCTGGCGCGCAGCAGACCCACGGCGGCGAGCACGCCGAGCAGGAGGCCGAGCGCGTGTCCCTGGATGGCGATGCCCGCCCACCAGGGCGAGGAGAAGGAGGGCTCGGCCGCGGCCGTGGTCGTCGGGGTCCGCACGGCCCTGACCGCGACCCGGAGCAGGTCGGCCGCCGAGAGCGCCACCACCGTGCGGATCGGGTAGTAGACGAGCGCCGCCCCGCCGAACGCGAAGACGACGCCGGAGAAGCCGATCACCGGGCCGAGGCCGAAGGCCGCGGTCGCCAGGCCGACCCCGACCGCCGCCGCCGGGACGCAGACGAACGCGCGGACGAACGGGTTGGTCCGAGGGGAGCCGAACGAGGTCGCCCCGCGCTCGCGCGGGTAGTGGCCCCAGGCGTACTCCGCGAGGGGCGCCAGCGCGAGCGTGCCGACGAGGTTGCCCGCCAGGTGTCCGGGGCCCGCGTGTGCGAACGACGCCGTGACGACCCCGAGCGGATAGAGGTACGACCACGCCCGGAACGGGAGGGTCGTCGGTGCGCGCGGGTGATCGAGCCCCCCCTGGAGCAGGAGGTAGACAAGCAACACCAGCGTCCCGGTGACGAGCGTGCCCCACGGGACGCCGAGGAGGAGCCGGCGCCGGAGCCGCCGTCCCCACCGGCCCCGCGGGCGGTCGAGGCCGATCACGACGGCGGCCGCGACGGCGGCGGCCACCGCGAGGGCGGCCCGCCCGAGCAGCGCCCCGTCCGGCACCGCGGCCATGCCTCCCGGGAGCGGCCCGGGCTACAAGTATCCGGCGGGTCCTACAGTTTCCGCTCGGCGTCCTCGGCCAGTTCCTTCATCCGCTTGCCGACCCGCCCGGCGTCGGAGAACTCGTCGTCGCTCATCCCCGAGGCCAGGGCGTTGCCCAGGACGAACACCGCGTGCTTGTGCTCGCTTTTCGACTTGTGGACGTGCGAGGGGTCCACCCCGAGGTTCTCGTAGGGCTCGAACAGCGACTCGTCGACCTCCTCCTGGGCGGCGAAGTAGTCCTTGATCGTCACCATCTGCTCGTGGAGTTCGAGGAGTTCGTCCTTGTGCATACCCGCAGGTACGCGCGACGGAGGGTTAAGCGTTGTTGGGGAGCGCTCCCACGCGGGGCCGGTCAGAAGACGTACTCGTCCTCGTGTCCCATCATCCCGTCGTCCTCGAACCCCGGCTCCTCGTCCTCCATGGGACCGCTCGTCTTGTAGGCACGGATCCCGGTCGAGAGCAGCTCCTCGATGGCCTCCTCGCGGTTGACGAACTCGCCGCGCTCGACCAGCTGGGCGATGCGCATTTCGAGGTGTTCCGGGACCGTGATCTCCACCTTCGGCATCTGATCGGGTCCGGCTTTGAGGGGGTATTATTTATATCTGGCGGGGTTCGTTGCAGGTATCGAAAAGACGCTCGCATCTCAGACAAATATTAGTTTCCGATGTAAAAATAAAACATCCAAATTCCGGGGTGCGCCGGCGCGGGACGACCCATCGTTAACCATAGGTGATCGTAGCCCCTCCCCGGCGTATGGTCGTAGACGTCACCGACCTCCACCGGGAGTTCGGGGGGGACCGGCTGCCGCCGGGACAGCGCGAGACCGACGGGTTCCCGGTGCTCTCGAAGAGCGGGACGCCCCGGATCGACCCCGAGAAGTGGTCGCTCGACGCGCGGGGGGCCGTCGGGACGCCGCTGACCCTCGACATGGGGGCGTTCCGTGGACTGCCCTCCGAGACCCAGCGCCAGGACTTCCACTGCGTGACCGGGTGGAGCAAGCTCGGGGTGGAGTTCACCGGCGTCCCGTTCCCGGAACTCGCCGATCGGGTCGACGTCGACCCCGACGCCGTGCACGTCCTCTTTCACGCCGCCGACGGCTACACCACCGACCTGCCGCTGTCGGTCTGTGACCGCCGCGAGACGCTGTTCGCGTGGGCCCGCGACGGCGAGCCGCTGGGACGCGAGCACGGCGGGCCGGTGCGGGTCGTCACCCCACACCGGTACGCGTACAAGGGCGCGAAGTGGGTGACCGGCGTCGAGTTCCTGACCGAGCCCGAACGCGGGTTCTGGGAGCAGCGGGGCTACTCGGCCACGGCCGATCCGTGGGCCGAGGACCGCCATAGTTAGGTAAAAGGATGGCGCGCCCCGAAGGGAACCGATGAGCGCTCCCCGCGGCGACGAGGTGGCCGAGGGCCTCGTCAGCCGGGCCGTCGAGATCCCGTCGCCGCCCCCGCGGGCGGTCCTGCGGGACGCCGCGCGCCCGCGGACGGTCTGGGACCCGCCCGAGGGGCCGAGCGTGATCGCCGGCGGGGCGGCCGCGACCATCGAGACCGACGGCCCCGGGCGGTTCGGCGCCGTCCGTCGGTCGGCCGAGGCGCTGCTCGACGACGGGGACGTCCACGCGGGGACCGAGGCGGCCTGTCCCCGGCTGTTCGGGGGGTTCGCCTTCCACGACGAGGGCAGCGAGCGACCGCCGTGGGCCGCGTTCCCGGCCGCGCGGTTCGTCCTGCCCCGGGTACAGGTCACCTACGCCGAACGGGGGACGTGGCTGACGGTGACGGCCGTCGGCGCCGATCCGTCGGCCGTCGAGGAGCGGGTCGACCGCGCACGCGAGCGCCTCGCGGCCCTGCCCGACCCCGACCCCGTCGGCGACCCGCCCGGCATCCGCGAGCGGGTCCGAACCACGACCCGCGGGGACTGGCGCCGCGGGGTCGCGGCCGCGATCGACCGGATCCGGGCCGGAGACCTGCGGAAGGTCGTGCTCGCCCAGGGGCTGGAGGCGACGCTCCGCCGCCCGCCGTCGCTGCCGGACGTCCTCGCGCGCCTCGGGGACACGTATCCCGACTGCTACCGGTTCCTCGTCGAACCGACCGACGACGAGGACGGCGACGGGAACGGGAGCGGGCCCGGCGGGCGCTCGGCCGATCCCGCCGGGCCGGTTCCCGGCTTCTTCGGCGCCACCCCCGAGCGGCTGGTCCGGCTCCACGGCCGGACGGTGAGCACGGGCGCGCTGGCGGGAACGACCGGCCGGGGCGACACGCCCGCAGAGGACGAGTGGCTGGCGCGGGACCTGATGGACGACGCGAAGAACGTCCACGAGCACGAACTCGTCGCGGAGGCGGTCCGCGAGCAGCTGTCGCCGTTCGTCGGCCGGGTGCGGGCCGGCGACCGGCGCGTCCGTCGGCTCGCGACCGTCCAGCACCTGTTCACGCCGATGAGCGCCACGCTCGACGGCGACGCGCACGTCCTCGACCTGGTCGAGGCGCTGCACCCCACGCCCGCGGTCGGCGGCCTCCCCCCCGAGCGGGCCCTGGAGACCATCCGCGACTCCGAGCCGTTCGACCGGGGGTGGTACGCCGCCCCGGTGGGGTGGTTCGACGCCGCCGGCAACGGCGAGTTCGCGGTCGCCATCCGCTCGGCGGTCGCCGACGGCGACGCCGTGACGCTGTTCGCCGGGGTGGGAATCGTCGCCGACAGCGACCCCGACCGCGAGTGGGACGAGGTGCAACTGAAGTACCGGCCGATCCTCGACGCCCTGGAGCGATGACCGCCCCGAACCGCAACGCGCTCTGGGCCCGGGCGCTGGTCGACGAGCTCGTCCGCGGCGGCGTCGACGCCGCCTGCATCGCGCCCGGGAGCCGCTCGACGCCGCTGACGGTCGCGTTCGCCGACCACGGGGACGTGCGCGCGTTCTCGCACCTCGACGAGCGATCGGCCGCGTACTTCGCGCTGGGCCGGGCCCGCCGGACCGGCCGGCCGGTGCCCGTCGTCTCGACCTCGGGCACCGCGGCCGCCAACTTCCACCCCGCCGTGATCGAGGCCGACCGGGGGCGGGTGCCCATGGTCGTCCTGACCGCCGACCGACCGCCCGAACTGCGCGACAGCGGCGCCAACCAGACCATCGACCAGGAGAAGCTCTACGGCGACGCGGTCCGGTGGTACCGGGACGTCGCGGAACCCGAACCCGCGGCCCGGAAGCTCCGCTCGCTCCGCACCACCGCCGCCCGCGCGCTGGCCGAGGCGACCGGCACCCCGGCGGGCCCGGTCCACCTCAACCTCCCGTTCCGCAAGCCCCTGGAGCCGACGCCGGTCGAGGGCGACGTCCCGGCGGACCTCGACCCCCTGGCCGCCGAGGGCCGGGACGACCGGCCGTTCGTGCGGACCGAGGCGGGGACGCCGACGCTCGACGGGGACCGCGTCCGGGCGCTCGCCCGGGCGCTGGATGCCGACCGCGGCCTCATCGTCGCCGGGCCGGCCGACCCGCCGGGCCCCGACGCGGACGCGCTGACGGCCCTGGCCCACGCCACCGGGTTCCCGGTGCTGGCCGACCCGCTCTCGGGGCTGCGCTTCGGCGGCCACACCCGCGTGACGACGGTCGTCGGCGGGTACGACGGCTTCCTCTCGCCGTCCGTCACCGCCGACTGGCCCGACCCCGAGGTGGTCGTCCGGGTCGGGGCCTCGCCGACCTCCAAGCCGCTGCGGAAGTACCTCGCGCGGACCGACGCCCGGCAGTTCCTCGTCGACCCGGCGGGCGGGTGGCGGGAGGCGGAGTTCGCGGCGACGGACCTCGTCGCGGCCGACCCCGGCCGCCTGGCCGACAGGCTCGCCCGGGTCGTCGACAACGACCCCGACGGGTCGTGGACCGACCGCTGGACCCGCGCGGCGGCGACCCACTGGGACGCCGTCTCGTCGCTCGACGACCCCTTCGAGGGATCGGTGCTCGCCGACGTCGCGGACCTCGCGCCCGAGCCCTCGACCCTGGTCGTCTCGAACAGCACCCCGGTGCGCGACCTCGACCGGTTCGCGCCCCCCTCGACCGCCGCGATCACGGCGCTGGGCAACCGGGGAGCCAGCGGCATCGACGGGGTCGTCTCGACGGCGCTGGGCGCCGGCAGCGCGACGACCGACCACCTCACGCTCGTGATCGGTGACCTGGCGTACTACCACGACATGAACGGCCTGCTCGCGCTCGGCCGGTGCGGGGTCGAGGCGACGGTCGTCCTGATCCACAACGACGGCGGCGGCATCTTCCACGCCCTGCCCATCGAGTCGTTCGACCCGCCGTTCACCGAGTGGTTCAAGACGCCCCACGGCTTGGACTTCGCGCCGACCGGCGACCTCTACGACCTCGACTTCCGGCGGGTCGATCCCGGCGGGTTCCGCGACGCTTACGCCGCGGCCGTCGACGCCGACGGCACCCGGGTGCTCTCGGTGCGGTTCGACGCCGGGGCCAGCCGGCGGACCCGCGAGCGCCTGCGGGAGCGGGTCGCGGACGACCTGACGGCCTGACGGCCTGACGGCCTGCCGACCTGCCGAGCCGAGGCGTTCCGCGAGCCCGTGACGCGGGCCGGACCGATCGGCGGGTGGGGGCGACCGGCGACCGGCGACCCGCTACCCGCGACACACGACCTGCGACCGGGGCCGGAACCGCGACCCGGACGGCCCACCCGAAGGCTCTTGCGCCGCCCGACCGCCCTCCGAGTATGGTCTCGGAGCTGTTCGACCCGGACCGGTGGGAGCCCGTCACCGAGGAGTTCGACGACGTGACATACCACCGGGCGACGGACGTCCCGGCGGTCCGGGTCGCCATCGACCGGCCGGAGGTGCGCAACGCCTTCCGCCCGGGCACCGTCGACGAACTCCGCGCGGCGCTGGATCACGCGCGCAAGCAGGCCGACGTGGGCTGTGTGCTCCTGACCGGCAACGGCCCCTCGACCGACGGCGGCCGGGCGTTCTCGGCCGGCGGGGATCAGTCGGTGCGGGGCGGGTCGGGTTACGAGTACCGCGACGACGACGCGGCGGCCGACGACGACGACCCCCTGGTCCGCCGGGCCGAAGCCGGCCGCCTCCACGTCCTGGAGGTCCAGCGGCTCATCCGCTTCATGCCAAAGCCCGTCGTGGCCGTCGTGCCGGGGTGGGCGGTGGGCGGCGGCCACTCGCTGCACGTGGTCTGTGACCTGACCCTCGCCAGCGAGGAGCACGCGAAGTTCCGCCAGACCGACCCGGACGTCGCCTCCTTCGACGGCGGGTTCGGCTCGGCGTACCTCGCCAGGCAGATCGGGCAGAAGCGCGCCCGCGAGGTGTTCTTCCTCGGGAAGACCTACGACGCCGGGGAGGCGGCCGAGATGGGTATGGTCAACGAGGTGGTCCCCCACGAGGACCTGGAGGAGCGGGCGCTGGAGATGGCGGAGACGGTGGCGGGCAAGTCCCCCACCGCGATCCGGATGCTCAAGTACGCGTTCAACCTCGCGGACGACGGGATGGTGGGCCAGCAGGTGTTCGCCGGCGAGG
Organism: Haloferacaceae archaeon; assembly: GCA_042219485.1. Taxonomy (GTDB): domain Archaea; phylum Halobacteriota; class Halobacteria; order Halobacteriales; family Haloferacaceae; genus CAZMLQ01. Next base: position 4,986 of record JBDGPV010000065.1, on the reverse strand, counting down.
CGACCCGGCTCGCGTACATGACCGACGAGGCCGCCGAGGGACGCGACGCGTTCCTGGAGGGCCGGGATCCGGACTTCTCGTCGGTCCCCTGGCACTACTGAACGGGGCCGCGGGGACCGGGGAAACCGCAGTCGCTTTGGGCGCCCCGCCCCACGGCCGGACGATGACCGCCGAGGAGGTCACGGTCACGCGCCGACGGGCGTGGGTGATGGCCGCCCGCCCGCAGACGCTGCCCGCGGCGGCGGCGCCGGTGCTCGTCGGGACCGGGCTGGCCGCCCACGCCGGGGTCTTCGCGCCGCTCCCGGCCGTCGCCGCGCTGGTCGGCGCGGCGCTCATCCAGGTCGGGACGAACCTCGCGAACGACTACTACGACGCGGTGAAAGGCGCCGACACCGCCGACCGCGAGGGGTTCACCCGCGTGACCGCCGGGGGGCTGATCCCGCCCGCGCGGGTCAAGCGGGCGATGTGGCTCGCCTTCGCCGCGGCCGTCGCGGTCGGCACCTACCTCGTGTGGGTCGGCGGCGTCCCCATCCTCGTCGTCGGCCTGCTCTCGGTCGCGTCGGGCATCGCGTACACCGGCGGCCCGTACCCCCTCGGCTACCACGGCCTCGGCGACCTGTTCGTGTTCGTCTTCTTCGGCCTCGTCGCCGTGGCCGGCACGTACTACGTCCAGGCGGCGGCCGTCCTCGCCGGCGGCGTGCCGGCCGGCATCCCCCCGGGGACGCTGCCGACCGCCGCCCTCGTCGCCGGCCTGCCGGCCGCCGCGCTCTCGACGAACATCCTCGTCGTGAACAACGTGCGCGACCGCGAGGAGGACGCCCGCGCGGGCAAGACCACCCTGGCGGTCCGGTTCGGCTACCGGTTCGCCCGCGCGGAGTTCCTCGCGATGCTCGCGCTCGCGTACCTGACGCCGTTCTGGTTCCTGGCGCGGGGGTACGGCCTCCCGGTCCTCCTCCCGCTCCTCTCGCTTCCGCTCGCCGTCCGGGTGACCCGGACCGTCCTGGCCCGGACCGACGGCGAGGCGCTCAACCCGGCGCTCGAACGGACCGGCCGGCTCCTGGCCGCGTACGCCGCGCTGTTCGCCGCGGGGCTGGCCCTATGACCGGCGACGGCGGCGACGGCGGTGTCCCCCGCCTCCGCGAGTTCGCCCTCGACCTGGCCGACCCGCTCGCCACCGCCCGCGGGACGGTCGAATCGCGGCGCGGGCTGCTGGTCGGCGTCGGGGACGATCCGGGCGGGATCGGGGAAGCGACGCCGCTCCCGGGGTGGACCGAGCCGTTCGAGGCGTGCCGGGCGGCGCTCGGCGGGGGGGAGGAGCCGGCGCTCGGCGTGGGGACCGATCCCGCCCCGGACGGCGTCGACCTCGACGGCGGGCCGCCCCCGTTTCCCGCCGCGCGACACGGCCTCGCGCTGGCCCGCCTCGACGCGACGGCCCGCCGCCGCGGCGGGGCGCTGGCCGAGCGCTTGGCCCGCGGCGCGCCGGCACGACGGGTCCCGGTCAACGCCACGGTCGGGGACGCGCCGCCGGCCGACACCGCCGGGGCGGTCCGGCGGGCGGCCGACGCCGGCTTCGACTGCGTGAAGGTGAAGGTCGGCGTCGGGAGCGTCGACCGCGACGCCGAGCGCCTGCGGGCGGCCCGCGACGCGGCCGACGTGGCCCTCCGGGCGGACGCCAACGGCGCGTGGGACCGGGAGACGGCGACCGAGGCCGTCGCGGCGTTTCGCCCCCTCGGCCTGGACTACCTCGAACAGCCGCTTCCGGCGCCGGACCTCGACGGCCACCGCGCGCTCCGCGGACGCGGGGTCCGGGTAGCGCTCGACGAGTCGGTGTCCGAGGCGGGGGTCGCCGACGCGCTTTCGCGGGACGCGGCGGACGTGCTGGTCCTGAAGCCGATGGCGCTCGGCGGGCCCGACCGGGCGGTCGCGGCCGCGCGCCGGGCCAGGGACGCGGGCGCCGAGCCGGTCGTCACGACCACCGTCGACGCCGCCGTCGCCCGGACGGCGGCCGTCCACGTCGCGGCCGCGGTCCCCGACGTGCCCCCCTGCGGGCTGGCGACCCGGTCCCTGCTCGCGGAGGACCTCGTCGCGGACCCGGCGCCGGTGGTCGACGGCGGCGTCGCCGTCCCGGACCGGCCCGGCGTGGCCGGCGACGCGTTCGACGGCCTGGTCTAGCCGGCCCGCCGGCGCGTTCGACGGCCCGGCTCAGTCGGCCATCTCGCCGCCGACGCGTTCGACGGCCCGGTTCAGTCGGCCATCTCGCCGCCGACGCGGAGCCGACAATCGTCGACGAAGTCGGCGAGGTCGGACCCCGCCGCCCGGTCGAAGGAGGCCAGGTAGCCGCGCGTCCCGTCGGTCAACAGGTGAATGACGATGACGTCGCCGTGGTGGTGGACCGCGGCGTCGGGCGCCCCGAGCGCCGACTCGACCGTGGGGGCCGACCACAGGTCGTCGTGGACCGCCCGGAACGTATCGACGAGGCGGTCGACCTCGTCCGCGGAGTACCGCGCCTGCGCCGCCTCGGTCGCGTGGGCGACCACGTACTCCTCGTCGTCGTACCCGAGGACGACCCGGACGTGGTCGCCGCCGCGGTCGCGGCAGAACCGGGCGAGCCGTTCGGCGCGTTCCGCGAGCACGGGTAGGCGCTCGCGGCCGGCCGGCATAAGCGACTCGGCCGGGGCAACGGGACCGGGCCCGTCAGGACCGCGGTCGTGGCGGCGGCCGTGCCCGCCCCGGCCGTCGGCGCGCCCGGCGGCCCGCGCCCTCACCCGCCGGCGCCGTCGGCCGCCCCGTCGCCGGGCCCGTACGCCTCGCCCGCGTCCGCGTTCCCCTCGGCGCGCAGGCGCCTGATCGCCCCGGCCGCGGCGCTCGTGTCGTAGCCGAACAGCACGTCATCGGCGTACGCGTCGGCGACCTCCGCCGCGCCGACCAGGGCCTCCAGATCGACGTTCGCGGCGTACAGTTCGACGGCAAGCGGGACCCGTGGCTCCCCCTCCGGGTCGCCGCCGGCGAGCGCCGTGCGAAACCCCCGCGCGATGCTCTCGAGCCAGTAGGTGGTTCCGTAGGCCGTGTCGTACAGCGGCACCACGACCTCGTCGACGTGGTCGAGGACTGCGTCGAGGTCGATCCCGGACCGCCGGCGGAGGTGACCGGGGTAGGGGTCCGGGTGGACCGTCAGATAGCAGTCGCCGGGCACGCGCGCGGCGGCGTCGGCGACGAACCCGCCGACGACCTCGGCCCGCCACGCCGCTCGGTCCTCGAACCCGCTCTCCGCGAACAGCCGATCGCACCGGTCACACCGGCAGTAGCCATCGCGGGGGAAGCCCACGTCGTCGAGGCGGACGTCCGGCGCGGCGGCGGCACAGTCGCTCACGATCTCGAGGAGCCCCGCCCGGTAGTCGGGGTGGGTCGGGCAGACGTACGACCAGTCGAAATGGGGGCGATCCGGGTTCGCGGGCCGGCCCTCGGCGTCGACGGGGACGAGGTCGGGATCGCTCGCCGCCGCGGCGTTGTCGGCGAAACAGGAGACGGCGTTCACCGCGCCGGACAGCGGCTCCGCGGCCCGCCCGGAGACGTCTTTCACCTCGTAGAATCCCAGGTCGAACGCCGGTCGGCCCACCGCCTCCGCGTCGCGGGTGATCGCCCCGTACATGCGGGCCTGTACGGCGGAGCGGTCCCTAAGTGGTTCGAACCGCGCGGGCGGCGACCCCCGGCGACGGATCGGGCGGATCGGGCGGATCGGGCGGATCGGGCGCCGCGGACGCCGGGGCC
>JBDGPV010000065.1:0-1118 GCA_042219485.1 Haloferacaceae archaeon | reverse complement strand
CGGATCGGGCGGATCGGGCGGATCGGGCGGATCGGGCGCCGCGGACGCCGGGGCCGGGCGCTACTCCTCGACCTCGATGGGTTCGGACTCGCCGGAGAGGACGAAGTAGACGATCGCGAGCGTGATGAGGAGCAGGACGGCCTTGGACTTGCCTGACATGGGGCGGGATACGTCGACCGGCTACAAAGCCGTTACGGGACCGTCAGTCGGCGATGTGGTCGGCGATGCCCTCGCGGATGATGGTGCCGCAGTACTCGCACCGCGCGCCGTCGTCGACGACGAACCGGGAATCGACGGGCTCGCCGGCGTTGGTGATGCAGTTGCGGTTGGGGCACTCCAGCACCCCGACGACGACGTCGGGGCGCTCGACCCGGGTCTTCTCGACGACCTCGTAGTCGCGGATGATGTTGATCGTCGCCTCGGGGGCGATGAGCGAGAGCACGTCCACCTCGGAGGGGCTCAGTTCGCGGTCCTCCACCTTCACGACGTCCTTCCGCGCGAGCTTGTCGGAGGGGACGTTCATCCCGACGGAGACGCTCTCCCCGCCCGACCCGTCGATGCCGAGGATCGCGAGGACGTTGAGCGCCTGCCCGGCCGAGACGTGGTCGATGACCGTGCCGTTTCGGATCTTGCTGACGCGGAGCTTGTGGTCTGGGTCGGAGTCGGTCATAGGAGCGTGTCCAGCAGCGCCATCCGCACGGGGACGCCGTTGTGTGCCTGTTCGAAGTACCGCGCCCGGTCGGTCTCGTCGACCTCGGGGGCGATCTCGTCGACGCGCGGGAGGGGGTGCATCACGGTCAGGTCGGGGTCGGCCGCCGACAGCACCCCGTTGTCGATCCGGTACTCGCCGGCGACCGCCCGGTACTCGCTCTCCTCCGGAAACCGCTCGCGCTGGATGCGCGTGACGTAGAGCACGTCGAGGGCGTCCAGCACCTCGTCGAGGTCGCGGTGTTCGCGGATCTCGGCGCCGGCCTCGTGCAGGTCGTACCGGACGTTCCGCGGCAGCCGGAGGCTCTCGGGGCTCACGAAGTGCATTCTGACGTCGAACTCCGTGAGCGCGCCCGCCAGCGAGTGGACCGTCCGGCCGTACTTCAGGTCGCCCATCACGCCGACGGTGA
>JBDGPV010000066.1:0-14152 GCA_042219485.1 Haloferacaceae archaeon | reverse complement strand
CCCCAGACCTGGAACGGCTCCTGGCCGGCGAAGGCCTTTGCGATCAGCGCGATGATGGCGTGGGTCTCGTTCTCGCGGGGGCCGTACGCGGTGAAGATCCGCACCGAGGAGGCGTCGACGCCGTACTGCTCGTGGAACGACTGCAGGGAGAGTTCGCCCATCAGCTTCGCCCACCCGTAGGACTCGTCGGCGTAGGCGCCGCCGCGCTCCTCGAAGCTCACCATCTCCTCCCGCAACCGCTCGCGCTCCTGCTGGATGTCCGTGGGGTAGACGCAGGCGCTGGAGGCGAACGTGAGCTTCTCGACCCCGTTCTGCACGGCGGTCTCGAAGACGATGTTGTCCAGCGCCATGTTGGTCGCGCAGTTGGCGGGGTAGTTGGCGATGTAGCCCCGGCCGCCGTGGTCGGCCGCCAGGTGGAAGACCCGGTCGACGCCGGTCGTGACCTCGTCGGCGAACGACCACCGCTTGAGGTTGCCCTCGTGAACGTCGACCCTGTCGGCGACGGCGGCGAGGTTGTCGCGTTCCCCGCTGGAGAGGTCGTCGGCCACCCGCACGTCGGCGTCGCGAGCGACCAGTTCCTCGACGAGGTGGCTGCCGATGAACGAGGCCCCGCCCGTGACGAGGACGGTCTCGCCGGCGAACCCCCCGCTCATGCCCGGACCTCCGCGCGATCGATCGCCTCGTCGGCGCCGAGTTCCTCCGCCGCCCAGGCGTAGACCTCCCGCAGGCCCTCCGCCAGGGGGGTGCTCGGCGTCCAGTCCAGCGCCGCCTCCATCCGCTCGGTGTCGGCGGCGTACTTGTCCGTCCCCGTCGGCTTCGAGAGGTCGTGCTCGATGTCGAGGTCCTTCCCGCTGATCGCGATGATCGTCTCCGCGAGTTCGTTGATCGTGACCACCTCGCTCCCGTTGCCGAGGTTGATCGGCTCGCCGTCGGTCTTGCGCTCGATCGCCCGGATCATCCCCTCGACGAGGTCGGTCACGTAGATGAACCCGCGCTCCTGGGTGCCGTCGCCGAACAGTTCGATGGCGTCCCCGTCGTCGGCCTCGATGACCTTCCGGCAGAGCGACGGGATGACGTGGCTGCTCTCGGGGTCGAGGCTCTCGCGCGGCCCGTAGCAGTTGAAGATGCGGACCATTCCCGCGTCGAGGTCACAGTCCGTGTGGTAGGCCCGGCACGCGACCTCCCCGAGCACCTTCGCCCACCCGTACGTGCTGTGTGGGTCCGCGGGGATGGCCTGGTCCTCGCTGAACCGGTTGAGACCGTCGTGCTCCTGTCGGTAGATGCAGGCGCTGGAGGCGAACAGGAAGCGGTCCACGTCGGCGATCCGGGCGGCTTCGAGGGCGTGCTGGTTCATCAGCACGCTCGGGGTCAGGCCGCCGACGTTCTCGCGCTGGATGTAGTGGATGCCGCCCACGCTCGCCGCGAGGTGGAAGACGTGATCGACGCCCTCTGTCGCCCGCAGACAGCCCTCCCGCGTCGTGAGGTCGACCGGCGCGAGCTCGACCTCGCTCGCGACGTGCGAGACGTTGTCGAGGCCCCCCCGCGAGAAGTCGTCGGCCACGACCACGTCACAGCCCCGGTCGAGGAGCCGATCGACGAGGTGGCTCCCGATGAAGCCGGCGCCGCCCGTCACCAGTACGCGCGTATCGTCAATCTCCATGCAGGTACTGCTACGAGGCCGGCTAAACATCTTCTGGTCCGGCGGCCCCGACGACCGGCGCGAGGGCCTCGCTGGCCCGGTCGACGCCGAACGCGCGCTCGTGGACCTCGCGGGCGCCGGCCTCCAGGCGTGCGACCGCCTCGGGGTCGTTCCGCAGCGTCCGAACGGCGTCCGCGAGGGCCGCCGGGTCCTCCGGGTCGACCAGGTAGACGCTCTCGCCGTGCTCGAACCACTCGGTCATCGCCGGCGAGCGCTCGGTCACGATGGCCTTGCCGCTGGCGGCCGCCTCGCACACCTTGTTCGTCAGGCTCGCGAGCGCACGGGGGTGCGCCGAGAACACCCCCAGACAGACCCCGGAGACGGCGATCCACCGGTGGAGCTCCTCCCGGGGGACGTACCCCTCGAACCGGACGTGGTCCAGGCCGCCGACCGCGGCCTCGATCCGGTCGCGCTCGGGGCCGGTCCCGAGGAAGACCACCTCGACGCCGTCGCCGGCCAGCGCCCGGGCCGCGTCGGCCACGGTGTCGAGCCCGTGGTGGGGGAGGAAGTTCCCCCAGTAGAGGGCGGTAAAGGGCTCGCGTTTCGCCAGGTCCCGTGGGTAGAACCGCTCGTCGTCGGCGGCCGGTGGCAGGACGACGAACCGCTCGCGGGGGACGCCGTACAGGTCGGCGTAGCGGTCCGCGAGCTGGGCCGTCCCGACGAGCACGTGCGTCGGCAGCCGGTAGGCGAGCCGTTCGAGGAGGTCGACCGCCCGGACGAGCGGCGCGGGGTAGCCCCGCATCTCGGCTGTCACCGACAGCGAGACGTAGACGTCGTAGACGAGCGGACTGCCGAGCCGGCGGGCGTAGAGGGCCGCAAGCGGGAGCACGAGCGGATTGAACTTCGAGACGTAGACCGCCCGCACATCGACCGGCTCCGAGCGCAGGGCCCGCATCCGGCGGACGATCCGCAGGTAGAAGAGGGGAAGCAGGAGGAGCTTCCGGGGGCCGATGAACAGCGGCTCCTCGCGGAAGCGGCAGTGCCTGACCCCCACGCCCAGCGCGTCGAGCGCCCGTCCGACCTGGGTCTCGCGCGGGTGGTCGGGATCGAAATCGCCGACCATCACGACGACCGGATCGGGCCCCATCGTGTCGTGTGGCCGGTGACCGGGGGCGGTCTAAAGCCTGCCGACAGCGCCCCGGACCGCCGGGGCCCGAACCGCGGCCGCCGACGGTCCCGGCAACGCGGTCGCGGTCGACAGGGCGAACGAGGGGACCGGACGCCGGGCGGCGGACGACGACAGCGGACGACAGGGCGAACGAGGGGACGGGACGCCGGGCGACGGGCGGCGATGGTTGACGGCGGCGGTCGGCGACGCGGCCCGCTCCCACCCGGAAACCCTTTCAGTACCCTCTTCGAGTCCCCGCCAATGCCCGATCCCGACGACGTCTGCGTCCTCGTGCCCACGCTCGACGAGGCCGCGACCGTCGGCGACGTCGTCGCCGGGTTCCGCGAGGAGGGGTACGACGACGTCCTCGTCGTCGACGGCGGATCGACCGACGGGACCCGCGAGGCGGCCCGGGAGGCCGGGGCCCGCGTCGTCACGCAGTCCGGCTCCGGGAAGGGACAGGCGGTCCGGGAGGCCGTCGCGGAGCACGTCGGGACGCCGTACGTCCTCATGGTCGACGGGGACGGCACCTACCGGCCGGCCGACGCCGAGCGACTGCTGGCACCGCTGGACGAGGGCTACGAACACGTCGTCGGGAACCGCTTCGCCGACCTCCGGCCGGGGGCGATGACGCGGCTCAACCGCGTGGGCAACTGGCTGATCAACCGCGCCTTCCGGTTCGTCCACGGCGCCGACTACCAGGACGTCCTCTCGGGCTACCGGGCGTTCACGCGCGACTCGTTCGACCGGATGCGCCTGACCGCCGAGGGGTTCGGCATCGAGACCGAGATGGCCGTCGAGTGTGCCAAGCGGTCGATCCCCACGACGGCCGTGCCGATCACGTATCTGCCGCGCCCGGCCGGATCGACGGCCAACCTCCGCCCGTTCCGCGACGGCGGGATCATCCTCATCGAGATCTACCGGCGCGCGAAGACGAACAACCCGCTGTTCTACTTCGGGAGCGTCGGTACCCTGGCGCTGCTCGTCGGCACCCTGCTCGGCGGGTACGTCGGCGTCGAGTGGGTCGCCCGGGGCGTCTCCCACGAGGTGCTCGCGGTGCTCGCGGCCTTCGGGATCCTCTTCGGCGTCCAGTTGCTGATGTTCGGCGTCCTCTCGGACCTGGTGTTGACGCTCCACCGCGAGCAGATGGACCGGATCGAGGACCGGTTCGACCGGGAGTGACCGACCGCACGCGCGCCGACGGCCGTCGCCGGCCGGGGCCACGAGTCGGGGCGTGTGGGGCGTCGAGGCGGGGGGCCGGGGGTCGGGGCGCGGCGGGGACGGCGCGCCGGCGGTGCGGTCAGAACGGGAGCAGCGCGCGGATCTGTGCGACGATGCTCGACGCGGCCCGCTCGCGGTAGTTCTCGAAGACCGGGTGCAGGCGGTCGAGGAGTTCCGACTCGGACTCGAAGCGGTCCTCCGGGAGCGCGTCGAGCGCCTCGGCGAGCGCCACCGTGTTCCCCCCCGCATCGTAGGGGATCTCGGGGTTGCCCGTCGCCCGCACGAGTTCCTCGGCGGTCGTCGGGAAGCCGACGTCGGCCCGGTCGAGCCGCGCGGCGAGCGCGGCGATGCCGAACTCGATGGTCTCCGGTTCGGACGTCCCGTCCTCCGGTGGCCTGACTGCCATCGAAGCCCGGTACGTGCGGCCGGTTGAAAAATCGGCCGACACGCGCCACGGCCGTCGGCGGGACGCTATCGGCGGACGCCCGTCAGCCGGGGCCTCGTCGGCGCCGGCGCGCGCCGGGCATCGTGCCGGGTCGCTTATCCCCGCGGCCCCGTTCGACGGAGCCATGACGGAGTACACGACCGTCTCCATCCCGAAGGACCTCGCCGACCGGGTCGAGGAGACCATCGAGGGGACGAGCTTCACGAGCACGAGCGACCTGGTCCGGTTCCTGCTCCGGAGCATCGTGGTCCAGCACCAGCAGCAGGGCGAACTCACCGAGGCCGAGTTCCAGGCCGTGGCCGACCAGCTCCGGGACCTCGGATACCTCGAGTAGCCCGCCGGACCGACCGGCGTCGCGGGACCGTGGCCGGAGGAGCCGCCGACCGGGACCGGACGCGCCGCTCACAGGCGCTCCTCCGGCGGTTCGGCCTCGAGGACGCGGAGGTCGCGGCGCCGGCCCGCCCGGTCGAACGCGGCCACGCGGTCGGGGTCCCACGGCGGAACGGCGACGAGGACCGCGGCCGCCAGGTCGTCGCGCCGCGTCACGTCGAGCGGGCCCTGCGGGTGGGAGACGAACCGGGCCGCGCCGTCGCCCGCCGCCCGCCCCAGGTCGACCCCGAAGACGGCGCCGACCGACCGGGCGGCGTCCGGCAGGTAGAGGTGGGTGAGGACCGGCCGGTCCGGCGGCAGGTCGGGGACGGGTCGGAGGTCGGCCGCCGGAGTGGCGTCGAGGACGACGCTCTCGGCCGACGGCTCCGCGTCGGCGGCGCGGGCGAGCAGCGCGGTCAGCAGGCCGCGCGTGATCCACACCGGCGCCGGGCCGTCCGTCGTCCCCGCCCCGTCGGTCACGCCGCGGTCACCCGAGCAGCGCCCGGAGCATCCCGGCGTAGGCGGCCGGCGCGCGGCGGCGTGCCCCCTCGAGGGCGTCCCGGAGCGCCGCCCCCCCGTCGTCGAGGACCCCCTCGCCGTGGCCGACGAGGAGGCGGTCGGGGTCGAGGTCGCCGAGCGCGCGCCGGGGCGGCATCGGGCGCAGCATCGGATGGACGCCCGCCCGCTCCCCGTCCGCGCGGAAGAACGGCGCGGTCCCGACGGCCTCGGGCACGTACAGCGTCTCCCCGTCGGTGAGCGCCACCTCCTGCCACCGCGGGAGCGACGAGTTCCGCACCGTCAGGGCGCGGTAGTCGGTGTCGCCGAGCGCGCCGGCGAACCGCTCGACGGCCGCGTCGGTGTCGTCGGCGACGCCGTCCATCCGGTCGGGCACGAGAACCGGGGCGTCGTGGCGGCGCGCGACCGCGGCGGCGTCGCGCCGGTGGCGGTCCAGGCAGATCACCACCCCGGCGACGTCGCCGAACTCGGCCAGCAGGTCGTCGACCCCCGGCGCGTCCACCGGGTCGAGCACCCAGACGCCCTCGTCGGTGGCGAGCGCGTGGCTCGCCCGCGCCATTCCCTCGTCGGGATAGGCGATCCACCCGACGCCGCCCTCCCACCGATCGATCTCCCGCAGGTCCGGCGTGCCCCCCTTTATCGGCATGCGACGGGGTACGAGCGGGGGGCGCATAACAGTTGCCGCCGCCCGGCCCCGTGGCCCCGCGGCCGTCCCCCGATCCGGCGCGACGCGTCGGCCCCGACCGGCGGATCGCTGCCCCGACCTTTTGCCTCCGGGGCCCCTACGCCGGACGTGCTCTCCGGGTTCCGCCGCCTCGGACTCGAGGTCGATTCCCCCGCCGCAGCCGGCCGCTTTTACCGGGAGCGCCTGGGCCTCGACCCCCGTCCGGTCGAGGGCGGCGGGCGGGCCTGTCGGGTCGGCGACGCGACGCTTCGCCTCCGCGCGCCCGGCGGCGACCCCCGGGGCGGCCGCCACGTCCACTACGCGCTGTCGGGAACCGCGGGGTCGCTCGGCGCGTGGCGGCGCCGGCTCGCGGACCTGGACCCGACGGAACACGACTTCGGGACCGTCCGCTCGCTGTACGTCTTCGACCCCGACGACAACTGCGTCGAGGTGGCGGCGACGCCCGGCGACGCCGACCCGGCTCTCGACGGGTTCTTCGAGGTGGTGCTGGAGGTCGCGGACCTCGACCGGTCGGAGCGCACCTACCGGTCGCTCGGCTTCGATCCGACCGACCGCGGCGACGACCGGCGGCGGGTCCGCCTGTCCGGCCCGGTCGACCCGGACCTCGAACTCTGGGAGCCCCAGCGCGGGCTGGCCGGCGCCCGGGGCGGCGCCGGCGTCGACCTGGCGTTCGCGGCGCCCGACCCGGCGGCCGCCGCGGCGGCGGTCGACGGCCGCGACCGGGAACGCGTGGACGGGGGCGTCCGGGTCCGGGACCCCGACGGCCACGCGCTGACTTTCCTCGACCAGGACGCGGCCGACGACGGGACCGGCGCCGCCGGCCGCTGAGGGGCGAGCGCCGGCGGCGGGGCACGAGGGGGTCCCGGGTCCCGTCCGCCGCGCGCCGACGGCCGACGGCCAACGGTTAACCGTCGGGCCGCCGACGGGCCCGCCGTGACCGACGAGGCGAGCGAGGCCGACCCGGACGCGCCGGACGGCTACCGGACGGTCGTCGTCCCGGAGCTCCCGGACGGTCAGAGCCCGGCACGGTGCAAGAAGGAGATCGACGAGGCGGTCGGGGCGACGGCCTTCGGCTGCAACCTCTACGAGGCCGACGCCGGCGAGGCCCTCCCGTGGGGCTACCACTACCACCCCGATCACGAGGAACTGTTCTACGTGATCGCGGGGGAACTCGCCGTCGAGACCCCCGGGGGAACCCGCCCCGTCGGCGCCGACGAGGCGTTCTTCGTGCCTGCGGGGCACCGGAACCGGGCGCGGGCGGTCGCCGACGGGACGCGGGTGATCGCGGTCGGCGCGCCGAAGGCGACCGACGGGGCCGTGATCGAGGAGGAGTGCCCGGACTGCGGCGAGCGGAGGAGGGGCGAACCGGTCCGGGTGGACGGGGACGGGAACGGGGAGCGAAGCGGAGGGGCGGACGGGCGCGGGGACGGGACCGGCGGGGCTCCGGGGGGCCGGGACGAAACGGCGGAGCGGTCCCCGACCTACGCCGTCCGGTGTGTCGAGTGTGGCGCCGAGTTCCGGCGGATCAGTTGAGCCGGTCGTTGTCGATCTCGGTGCCGGGCGGGGCCACGAGGAGGAAGTCCCGGAAGTGCATGAGCGTCCCGCCCATGTCGGCCACGTCGCGGGCGAACCCGGCCGCGAGGCGGTTGACGTCGCCCTCCACGGCGAGCACGAGCACCTGGCCGGCCTCGACGGCCTCGATCCACTCGGCGGGGTCGGTGCTCCCGTCGAGGACGCCGAGCACCACGTCACCCGGCACGCCGCCCTCCTCGTCGCCCAACTGCTCCTCGGCGCCCCGGAGGTCGAGATCGAAGTCGCTCATACCCGTAGGGACGGCGGTGCGGGAAAAAAGGATTCGGGCCGGCGCTCGCGGTAGTTCGGACGCGCCCCCGGGCGGTCCCGCAACCGCACGGAGCGCCCCCCGCCGTCCGATCCCGTCCGGGTCGGGGGCGCGGCCGTGCCGCTCAATCCCCCCGGACGTCGACGACCTCGATCTCGAACTCCAGCCGTTCGTCGGCGAGTTCGGGGTTGAAGTCGACCCGGACGGTCTCGTCGTCGACGTGCACGATCTCCCCCCGTTCGCCCTGCCGGCCGCGGAGGTACGCGCCCTCGGTCAGCTCCTGGCCCCCGGTTTCGGCCCGGAGGTCGTCGGTCCTGAACTCCTCGACGAGGTCCTCGGTCCACTCGCCGTAGGCCGACTCGGGCGGGACGACGACGGTCGTCTCGGCCCCCTCCGACAGGCCGATCAGCGCCTCCTCCAGCCCCTCGATGAGCCGACCGGCCCCGACCTCGGCGGTCAGCGGTTCGCACTCGTCGGGGTCGGCGTCGAGGCCCGCCTCCGCGGCGACGGCCGGCCGCGAGGTGTCGAAGACGGTCCCGTCGTCCAGGCGTCCCGTGTACTCGATGGTCACGACGTCGCCGGTCTCGATGGGCATACGCGCCGTCGCCGCGACGGACGCATAAACCCCGACGGTCCGGCGGGCCGGCGGGACGGCGGGCCCGCGGACCGTCGGTTCCCGGGACGGCGGGACGGCCGGCGGCGGGCGTCGAGGCCGAACCGATAAGTCGCCGCCTTCCGAGGCGGGCGTATGGACGTCGGGGTCTACCTGAACCCGCAGGACGCGGCCGAGCGGTCCGCCCGGGAGCTCCGCGAGGGGCTGCTCGACCTGGCCGGGACGGCCGCAGACGTCGGGTTCGACCACGTGAGCGCGGGCCAGCACTACCTGTCGGAGTACACGCAGCTCCAGCTCGTCCCCGTCCTCGCCCGGCTCGCGGCCGAGATCGAGACGGCGGGCGTCGAACTCGCCACCGGGGTGGTGCTCGCGCCCTTCCACCACCCGGTCGATCTCGCCGAGCGGATCGCGACGCTCGACGCCCTCCACGACGGGCCGACCGTCCTCGGCGTCGGCGCGGGCTACCGCGACGTCGAGTTCGAGGCGTTCGGCGTGCCGAAGGCCGAACGGGTCGCCCGCACGGTCGAGTGCGTCGAACTCGCGAGCCGGCTGTTGCGCGAGCGGTCGGTCACGTACGCGGGCGAGCACTACGCGGTCGAGGACGCGACGCTCCCGGTCCGGCCCGGGGACCTGCCGGTGTGGATGGCGGCGAACGCGGACCCGGCGGTCGAACGGGCCGCCCGGCGGGCCGACGCCTGGTTCGTCAACCCCCACGCGACGATCCGCGAGATCGCCGACCAGAAGGCCGACCGCTACGATCCGATCCGCGAGGAGCGGGACGAATCGACGGCCGTGCCGGTGCTCCGGGAGGCGTTCGTGGCGCCGACGCGGGAGGCGGCCGTCGGGACCGCCCGCGAGCACCTGGCGGACAAGTACCGGGCGTACGTGGACTGGGGACAGGACGAGGCGATGGAGGACGGATCGGAGCTCCGGCGGCCGTTCGACGCGCTGGCCGAGGACCGGTTCGTGCTCGGGACGCCCGCGGACGCGATCGAGGCCATCGAGCGCTACGAGCGGGAACTCGACGCCAGCCACGTCGTCCTCCGGTGTCACTGGCCGGGGCTGCCCTACGAGCGGACCCGCGAGTGCCTGGAACTGATCGGCGACGAGGTGCTGCCGTACGTGTAGCTGCCGCGGTCGCGCCCGTCCCGGCGGGCTACGGCGGCCGATTCCCGGATCGCCGGCCGCCACCGCCGGCCACCGAAGGACAGCTTTTTATATCGCTCCGGGGCATTGTACGGACACAATGTCCCACGACACGGAGGACACGTCGGCCGAGCCGGCGGATCGAGTTCTTCCAGGGCACGTTAGCCCGGACTAACACCGAGATCGACGAGGTACGGATCTTCGATACGACCCTCCGCGACGGGGAGCAGTCGCCGCGAACGTCGTTCTCCTACGACGAGAAACGGGAGATAGCGGCGGTGCTCGACGAAATGGGGACCCACGTCATCGAGGCGGGGTTCCCCGTCAACTCCGACGCGGAGTTCGAGGCCGTCCGCGACATCGCGGATGCGGCCTCGACGACGGTCTGCGGGCTCGCCCGCGTCGTCGAGAAGGACATCGAGGCCGCGCTCGACTCGGGCGTCGACCTGGTGCACGTGTTCGCGTCCACCAGCGACGTCCAGATCGAGGACTCGATGCACACCACCCGCGAGGACGTCCTCGAGCGCTCCGTCGAGGCCGTCGAGCGGGTCACGGACGCGGGCGTGGAGTGCATGTACTCCCCGATGGACGCCACGCGGACCGACGAGGAGTACCTGATGGAGGTCGTCGAGGCGGTCTCCGAGGCGGGGACCGACTGGATCAACATCCCGGACACCTGTGGGGTGGCGACCCCGACCCGGTTCGGGCGGATGGTGGGTCGCGTCGTCGACCGCACGGACGCGCGGATCGACGTCCACACCCACGACGACTTCGGGCTGGCGGCCGCGAACGCGCTGGCCGGCTTCGAGGCCGGCGCCGCCCAGGCCCAGGTCAGCGTCAACGGCATCGGCGAGCGGGCCGGCAACGCCGCCTACGAGGAGGTCGTGATGGCGGCGGAGTCGCTGTACGGCGTCGATACCGGGATCGACACCACCCGGATCACGGAGCTGTCCCGGATCATCGAGGAGTACAGCGACATCCCGGTGCCGCCGAACAAGCCGGTGATCGGCCGGAACGCGTTCTCCCACGAGAGCGGCATCCACGCCGCGGGCGTCATCGAGAACGCGGACACGTTCGAGCCGGGCGTGATGACCCCCGAGATGGTCGGCGCGAGCCGGGAGTTCGTGCTCGGCAAGCACACGGGCACCCACTCGGTCCGCAAGCGCCTGGAAGAGGCGGGCTTCGCCCCGACCGAGGCCGAGGTCCGCGAGATCACCCGCCGGGTGAAGGACTACGGCGCCGAGAAGCGCCGGGTCACCGGCTCGGAGCTCGAACGGTTCGCCCGCGACGTGGGCGTCGAGCGCGAGGAGGTCCGGGCCTGATGCCCGCCCGCCCGGGCCGGGCCGCGCGGCGGCCGGCGGCCGCCGGGACTCCCGGGCCGCGCGCGGCGGACACGCGAAAGAGTTATGCCCGTCCGTTCGGTGCACCCGGGTACGATGCGACGGACCGAACCGCGGTCGCCGATGCCGGACCGCGCGCCCCGGCCGTCGATCCCTGTAGGGGCCGTGTAGCCCCGACAGCACCATCCTCACGACCGATCGAACGGGCGGTGCGGAGCGCCGCGCGCCGGAATCCGGACGCACACGGGACACCATCCACAGAACGAGGACGAGCACAATGAGCGAACGCGTGACACCATCGACCGAGGAGGACCACGAGGAGAGCACCGCCGGCGGCGCGGACGACGCCGCGGCGGCGGACGCGGAGACGGAGCCGACGGAGGTGACCTCCGGGGCGGCGTCCGTCGTCCGGGCGCTGGAGGAGGCGGGCGTCGAGGCCGCCTTCGGCGTCCAGGGCGGCGCGATCATGCCGGTGTACGACGCCCTGTTCGACTCGTCGATCCGCCACGTGATGATGGCCCACGAGCAGGGGGCCGCACACGCGGCCGACGCCTACGGCATCGTCGCCGGCAAGCCGGGGGTCTGTCTCGCCACCTCGGGCCCGGGGGCGACCAACCTCGTGACGGGCATCGCCGACGCCGACATGGACTCGGACGCGATGCTGGCGCTCACGGGCCAGGTGCCCCAGGACATGGTCGGCAGCGACGCCTTCCAGGAGACCGACACCATCGGGATCACCACGCCGATCACGAAGCACAACTACTTCGCGAGTTCGCCGGACACCGTCGGCGACGACGTGGGCGAGGCGTACGCCCTCGCGGAGACCGGCCGGCCGGGCCCGACGCTCGTCGACCTGCCCAAGGACGTGACCAACGGCGAGACGGCCCGGGAGCCGAGCCCGCCCCGACCGCCGGAGACGGGCGTCCCGGAGCCCGGAGCCGACGCCGACGACGTGCGCCTGGCCGCCCGGGCCATCGAGCGGGCCGAGAAGCCCCTGCTCCTGCTGGGCGGCGGCGTGATCAAGGGCAACGCGAGCGACGAGGCCCGGACGTTCGCCCGCGAACACGGCATCCCCGTCGTGACGACGATGCCGGCCATCGGCTCGTTCCCCGAGGACGACGACCTCTGCCTCTCGTGGGCGGGGATGCACGGCACCGGATACGCCAACATGGCGATCACCCACACCGACCTCCTGATCGCGGTCGGCTGCCGGTTCGACGACCGGCTGACCGGGGGCGTCGAGACGTTCGCCCCCGAGGCCGAGGTCATCCACATCGACATCGACCCGGCCGAGATATCGAAGAACGTCCACGCGGACTACCCGCTGGTCGGCGACGCCGGGACGATGCTCGAACGGCTGCTGGACGAGATGGAGCGGTCGCCCGACGCCCGGGAGTGGCGCGAGCAGTGCCGGCAGTGGCAGGAGGAGTACCCGCTCACCTACAGCACGCCCGAGGACGAGCCCCTGAAGCCGCAGTTCGTCGTCGAGGCGTTCGACGAGGCGACCGACGACGACACCATCGTGACGACCGGCGTCGGGCAACACCAGATGTGGGCCTCGCAGTTCTGGGACTACAGCGAGCCCCGAACCTGGGTCTCCTCGCACGGCCTCGGCGCGATGGGATACGGCCTGCCGGCGGCCATCGGGGCGCGCCTGGCGGCCGACCAGACCGGCGGCGAGGACCGGACCGTGATCTGCTTCGACGGCGACGGGTCGTTCCTGATGACCCAGCAGGCGCTCTCGGTCGCGGTCCGCGAGGAGATGGACATCACCGTCGCGGTGCTCAACAACGAGTACATCGGGATGGTCCGCCAGTGGCAGGACGCCTTCTTCGAGGGCCGGCGGATGGCCGCCGACTACCAGTGGATCCCCGAGTTCGACAAGCTCGCCGAGGCCTTCGGCGCCCGCGGCTGGCGGGTCGACGACTACGACGAGGTGCCCGACGCCATCGAGGAGGCGCTGGCCTACGACGGGCCGTCGGTGATCGACTTCCACATCGATCCCGAGGAGAACGTCTTCCCGATGGTGCCAAGCGGCGGCGCGAACGGCCGCTTCGCCCTGACGGAGGACCAGCTATGAGCGGGAACGAGCTCCCGGACGAGGTCGAGGCCCCGCGCGCCAACCTGCACGAGGACGGCCGGACGGAGGGGATGCCCGGCCCGCGACCCGAGGAGCGACCCCATCCGGAGGGGCGGCGCAACGCCCAGGGCATCCGGATCGATCCCGAGGTCGAGGCCGAGCGGCCGGTCCGGCGGGCGACCCTCTCGGCGCTGGTCTTCCACGAGCCGGGGGTGCTGGCCCGCGTCTCCGGGCTGTTCTCCCGCCGGCAGTTCAACATCGAGGGGCTGACCGTCGGGCCCACCGAGGACGAGGACTACGCGCGGATCACGCTGGTCGTCGAGGAGCCGGACCCGGGCGTCGAGCAGATCAAAAAGCAGCTCCGGAAGCTCGTGCCCGTCGTCTCGGTGACCGAACTGGAGCCGACGGCCATCGAGCGCGAGCTCGCGCTCATCAAGGTGGACGGGGAGCGCCCCGACGAGGTCGCCGCCGCCGCGGAGATGTACGGCGGCCAGACGGTCGACGCCTCCCGGGAGGCGATCACCGTCGAGATCACGGGGAGCACGCAGAAGATCGACGGCGCCGTCGAGACGTTCGAGCAGTTCGGGGTGCGGGAGATCGTCCGTACCGGCTCGGCGGCGCTCGAGCGCGGCGCACTGACGACCGCGGAACACACGACACACGATGACTGACGAGTTCACCACACCGGTCTACTACGACGAGGACGCGGACAGCGCGCACATCGAGGGCAAGACCGTGGCCGTCCTGGGCTACGGGAGCCAGGGGCACGCCCACGCCCAGAACCTGGACGACAGCGGGATCGACGTGATCGTCGGGCTCCAGGAGTCGTCGAGTTCCCGGGCGGCGGCCCGGGACGACGGCCTGCGCGTCGAGACGCCGGCGGCCGCGGCCGCCGAGGCCGACGTCGTCTCGATGCTCGTGCCCGACACCGTCCAGCCGGCCGTCTACGACGAGATCAAGGACGGGATCGAGGCGGGCGACACCCTCCAGTTCGCCCACGGCTTCAACATCCACTACAACCAGATCCGGCCGCCGGAGGGCGTCGACGTGACGATGATCGCCCCGAAGACGCCGGGCCACCTGCTCCGGC
>JBDGPV010000055.1:0-14190 GCA_042219485.1 Haloferacaceae archaeon | reverse complement strand
GCCCCCCGTTCAAATCGGGGAGGGCGGACCTCCCTCGCGGTCGAATCACAGCGTACGGGAGCGTCCCGTATCCCGTCGTCTGACGGGGGTCGCGGGACCGGTTTCCGTTCCGGCCTCCGCCCGGGGAACCCGCGTCGTCGGGCCACGACGTCACGCCGGCGAAACTCGCGTGGGGTTTTCGAACCGTATCGTCCGGTTGTCGCCGAGCCCGCGGGTGCGGTCCCGGCCCCGGGCGCCTCAGCCCACCAGTGCCCGCGCCGCGAGAACGAGAAGCACGAACAGCAGGAGGGTCCCGACCGCGACGATGTCGACCATCAGGTCCGGGGCGGGGCCGGTCTCGATCCCGGCGACGCGGGCGACGACCGACCGGTACTCGTCGATGCCGAGGGCGCGCTCGACGACGTGGGTCGGCCGCCAGCGCCGGGCGTCCACGTCCCGGGACTCGTCGGGGTCGTCCCACGCGTCGGGATCGTTCCAGTCCGGCATGTCGCACGCTCCTCGGGTCGGGCGTAAATAGCTGGCGCGGCCCTCCCGCTGGCCGCGCGGCGGTCAGACCCCCCGGCCGCGGCGGTCCGGCGAGGTGTGGGTCGGAACCCAGCCGATGGACTCGGGGGGCTCGTCGTCGTCGCCCTCCGAGAGCAGTTTGCCGTACACGCGGAGGGTGACCCGGAAGTTCCGGTTGACGTCCTCGTTGTCCCAGGTCTCGAAGATCCAGTCCACGATCCTCTCGGTCGCCTCCCGGTCGGAGAGCGACGCGGCGAGCAGCCCGTCGTCGGCCTCCTCGGCGATCCGGGTACAGTGCCGGAGGAACTTCTCGTGCCTGCGGTCGCGCTTCGTTTCGTCGAGCCGGTCGCTGAACGCCAGCAGGCGCTCCGCGTCCTCGTCCCCGATGTCGGGATCGTCGGCGATGCGCTCCCGGAGCGTCTCGATCTCCTCGCGCGGCGATGCCATTTGGCCGCCCTTCCGCCCCCGCCGAGATATACCTGTCGCGTTCCCGGGGGCCGACCGGCGCCGCCCCCGTAGACTCTTGTCGCCGGGCGGACAAGGCCGGGCGGGACCATGACCGAGGCCGACGGCTACTGGCGCTTCTGCGAGATCATCGAGCGAACGGTCGTCACCAGCCCCACCATCACGTCGGCGCCCGGGACCGAGCGCGTCGTCCTCGAACAGCACACCGGGAGCGGCGCGTACCGGATCAGGTCGCTCCAGGACGTGACGATCGAGGCCGCCGACGGGTAGGCCGCCGCCCGCACGGGCGCCCCGCTCGATCCCCGCGCCCGACCGGCGGGTCCGCCGCCCGGACGCCGCCAGGTTCAGATGGACCCCGGGTCTACTCGGGGGTATCCGCCACCATGTCCGACGCCAGCCGCTACCTCGACCGCGACGACCCGGGGGGACTCGACCGGAAGACCTGTCTCGTCACCGGCGCCTCCCGCGGCATCGGCCGGGCCATCGCGCTCGAACTGGCGCGTGCCGGCGCCACCCTCGCGGTGAACTACCGGTCCTCGCGCGAGCGGGCCGCGGAGGTCGCCGCGGCCATCGAGGACCACGGCGGGCGGGCCGTCGCGGTCCGGGCCGACGTCTCCGACGCGGACGCCGTCGCGGCGATGCGCGACGAGGTCCACGACGCGATCGGCGAGGTCGACGTGCTCGTCAACAACGCCGGGATCACCGTCGACCGGAAGTTCGAGAACATGACCCGCGAGGACTGGGACCGCGTCATCGACGTCAACCTCGGCGGGACGTTCAACTGTACCAAGGCGTTCTTCGAGGACATCCGGGAGGCCCCGGAGGGACGGCTCATCAACATCTCCAGCGTGGTCGGCCAGCAGGGCAACTACGGGCAGGCCAACTACGCGACCTCGAAGGGCGGGCTGTTCGCGTTCACCCGGACGATCGCGCTGGAACTCGCCGACAGCGGCTCGACAGCCAACTGCGTCGCCCCCGGGTTCACCCGGACGGACATGCTGGAGAAGGTGCCCGAGCGGGTCCAGGAGAACATCCGCGATCGGATCCCGCTTGACCGCTTTGCCACCCCCGAGGACGTCGTCGGGATGGTCCGGTTCGTCGCGGGCGACGAGTCGGCGTACATGACCGGACAGGTGCTCGGCATCAACGGCGGGCTCGAGTGGTAGGACCGGGTCCGGGGTCGGGGTCGGGCCCCGTCCCGGATCGGGCCGCCCGGCCCGGACGTTTTTGCTCGCGGCCGTCCCACGGCCGCACATGTCAGCGACCGCGCTCGCGGACCGCATCGAGGGCCTCGTCCACGCCGACACGCAGGTCGGGGAGTCCGGCGTCGATCTGACCGCCGCGGGGATCGCCCGGGTCGCGGAGGCGGGGCGGATCGACTTCGGCGGCGGCGAACTCGCGCCCGCCGACCTCGCTCCCGTCGGGACGGCGCCCCGGAACCCCGACGACGAGTACGGCTGGTGGAACCTCGACGCGGGCGGGTACGTGGTGACGGTCAACGAGCGCCTGACCGGCGAGCAGCCGGTCAGGGTCGAACCGCGACGGGAACTGACCGCGCGCGGCGGGTCGATGCCGAGCGTAACGACGACCACCCTCGACCCGCTGCCGCTCGTCGTCCCCGCCGCCGCGGGCGGGGGGCCCGCGCTCCGGGTGAAGGAGAACGCGCGGATCGCCACGGTCCGGCCGGTCTGACGGCCGCACCACCAGAACGGGAACGCTACGCGATGTGGAGGCCGAGACCGTGCTCCTCTCGCGCGTGTACGACCAGCTCCTCCGTGCTCTCGAACTCCTCGCCGCAGCTACAGACGTGGTACGCCGGAGGCGAACGCTGGCCTGTCGCCATGGGCGACCGTTGTTCCGGGAACCATAATATTCTTTCGTGTGATAAACGCTCACATACCGGCGCCCGTCGCCGACCCCGGCCGGATCAGTGGAGCTTCAGTTCGACCCGCCGGCCGTCGGGGTCGCGGACGTAGGCCGCCCAGTCGCGCCCGTACGCGCCGTACCGCTCCCGCGGTTCGCCGTCCTCGACGCGGACGCCCGCCGCGCGCAGGTCCTCGAGCAGGGTGTCGAGTTCCGCCCGGGAGCCCGTCCCGCTCGACCGGAGCAGCAGGCAGACGTGTTCGCCGCCGACGTCGATCGGGTCGTCGGTCGGGACCAGGTGGAGGTGTCGCCCCCCGGCGACGACGGCCACGTACGGGACCTCGCCGGCCTCGAACCGCTCCCGGTCCCGGACCGCCATCCCGAGCAGGTCGCGGTAGAAGCCGAGCGCGCGGTCGAGGTCCCGCACCCGCAGGGCCACGTGGTCCACGTCGGTCACCTCCGCCAGCGGACGGTCGCCGTCCGCGCCGTTCGACGGTTCCATGGTCCGGGTTCGGGCTCCGGCGGGAAGCCGCTTACCCCTCCAGGATCGCCCGGGTCCGCCGGTGGCGGTAGCGGAACATCGGCTCGAACCCGACCCGCGCGAACGGCCCGAGCGCCCGCCCGAGGCCGCCGAAGGGCAGCTCGTAGGCCACCCGGTCCTCGACGATCGTCTCCGCCCCGTCGGCGAAAAAGAGGTGGGTGTGCTCCCACGACCGGAACGGGCCGCCTTCCATCCGATCGACGAACCACGCGCGCCCGTCCCCGCGCTCGCGTTCCGTGATCACCGACACCCACCGCTGGCGCGGGGCGATCCCGAACGGCCGGAGCGACATCCTGACCCGCGATCCGGCCGCCAGGACCGCCGGGTCCGGCTCCCCGTCCGGGCCGCGCGTGGCCTCGACGGACAGCCCCATCCAGCCGGGCGTGAGCGCCTCAAGCCCCTCGGTCCCGGAGTGAAACGACCACACCTCGTCGAGCGGCGCCGCGACGCGCGTCCGCCGCCGGTAGACCGGCATGCGATCGGGTAGGGGCCGGTCGCGCAAAAGGGCCGCGCCGTCCGCCCGGCCGCGGGACCGGGGGCCGGAGCCGGGCGCGAGGGACCCGCCGCCCTCACTCGGCGTCGGGATCGACGTCGACGTCCCGGTCGCGCTGGTCGGCGGGGAACCAGGCGAGGTCGTGGTCGGCCTGGAGGTCGAGCCGCACCCGGCGATCCAGCGCGATGGCCTCGTCGTGGTTGTGCATGCACTCGACGGTCGCGCCGTCGTCGAGTTCGACCTCGTAGAGGATCGTCGGGCCGAGGTAGCGCCGCGTTCGGACCGTCCCGTCGCCGTCGCCGTCCCCGGTCGGGACCGCCCGGAGGTCGTCGGGCCGGACCAGCAGGTCGAGGTTGACGCGGTCGTAGCCGTCCGAGAGGCCGTGGACCCGATCGCGGGGGATCGTGCCGATACCGGTCGTCACCTCGTCGCCGTGGACGTGGCCGGGGAGGAAGCTGGCGTGGCCGAGGAAGCTGGCGACGAACCGCGACCGGGGCTGCTGGAAGACGTGTGCCGGCTCGCCGGACTGCTCGATCCCGCCGTCGTTGATCACCGCCACCCGGTCGCTGATCGACAGCGCCTCCTCCTGGTCGTGGGTCACCGACATCGCGGTGACGCCGGTCTCTTTCAGGATGCGCCGGACCTCCTCGCGCATCTCGATCCGGAGGTCGACGTCCAGGTTCGAGAACGGCTCGTCGAGCAGCAGCACCTCGGGCTCGGGCGCGAGCGACCGGGCCAGCGCCACGCGCTGTTGTTGCCCGCCCGAGAGCTCGTCCGGCAGGGAGCCGCCCTGGTCGGCGAGGCCGACGAGGTCGAGCAGTTCCGACACCCGCCGCGCGCGCTCCTCGGGCGGCCGGTCGTCCAGCCCGAACGCGACGTTCTCGGCCGCGGTGAGGTGGGGGAACAGCGCGAACTCCTGGAAGACGACCCCGACGCCACGGTCCTCCGGCGGCACGTGGGTGTCCGGCCCCGAGACGGTCTCGCCGCGCAGCCGGACGGCGCCCGCGTCCGGGCGTTCGAGCCCGGCGATCAGCCGGAGCGTGGTCGTCTTCCCGCAGCCCGAGGGCCCGAGCAGGGTGACGATCTCGCCCTCGCCCACCGACAGGCTGAGCCCCTCGATGACCGACTCGTCGCCGTAGCTCTTGGTGACGTCGTCGAGTTCGAGGACCGTCTCGGCGTCGGCGCCGGTCCGCGACGCCGCGGCGTCGCCGGCCAGTCCGGCGGTGCCGACGACCCCGTCGACGCCGGCGGCCCTGTTCCGGGTGGCGGGCCGTCGCGTGTCGTCGCGCGTGAGCGAGTTATCTGACATCGTCTCTCCCCCGTGGACGGGAGCCGTGCGCCGGGGATCCGGGCGTGGCGGGTTGGATGGGCGCCGGTACAACGGCGGAGCCAAAGTATCCGTCGCTCTCGGCCGTCGTGCTCACAGGTCCGCCTCCACGTGATCGGCCGCCTTGAGCGCGAGCGCGGCGATGGTCAGCGTCGGGTTCATCGCCCCGCTCGTGACGAACGCGCTGCTCCCGGCGATCCAGAGGTTGTCGAGGTCGTGGGCCCGGAGCCGGGGCGTCAGGACGCTGTCCGCGGGGTCGGTCCCCATCCGCGTCGTCCCCATGTGGTGGTACGCGGGCCCGGTCTCCCCGGGGCCGACCTGCCAGGTGATCTCGGCGCCGAGTTCGTCGAGCACCGCCTCCTGGATCCGGTTGGCCCGCCGGATCGTCCGCTCGGTCCGCGCGTCGAGTTGCCAGTGGATCTCGGGCACCGGGTTGCCGTGGTCGTCCGTGGTCGAGGGGTCCAGGGTCACGCGGTTGCGCTCGTCGGGCAGTTGCCCGACGAGCCCGCCCATCGCGATGCTGTTGCCGTAGGCCTCCCGGATGCGGCCCAGGAGGTCGTCGCCCCACGACTCGCCCTCCAGGGCCATCTCGACGGGCGACGGGCCGGCGTAGTTGAAAAACTCCAGCTTGATGCTCCCCAGGTCGGCCCGGTCGGCGTCGGCCGCCGGCACCCCCCGGTCGGTCCCGGCCGCCGGTTCGTCGTAGAACTGGTGGGTTTCGCTCGTGAGGAAGCCGACGTGGTTCTGCCGGGTCCGGCGGTCGACGGTGCCGCCGGTCCCCGCGAACAGGTGGTCCATGAACCCCCGGCCGACGAGACCGCTGGAGTTCGCCAGCCCGTCGGGGTAGGCGTCCGACGAGGAGAGCAGGAGGAGGCGCGGCGTCTCGACGCCGCCGCAGGCGACGACGAACGCGCGGGCCGCCTGCCGGTGGGTCCCCCCGTCCGGCGTCGCGTACACCGCCGCCTCGACCCGGTCGCCCGCCCGGTCGTGGACCAGGCGCTGGACCGGGGCGCGGTCGATCACCCGCGCGCCGGCGTCCTCCGCCTTCCCGACGTGTCGCGTCGCGTCGTACTTCGCCCCCGAGGGGCAGACCGGCTTGCAGGTCCCGTAGCCCACGCACTGCGACGCCCCGTCGTAGGGCTCGGAGTTGCGCGCGTTCGGCACCGAGTGCGTGGCGATCCCCAGGCGCTCGCACGCCGCCGCGAAGACGGAGTCGCTGTACGAGGGCGGGAACGCCGGCATCGGGAACGGCTCCTCGCGCGGCGGCGCGAACGGGTTGTCGTCGGCGCCGGCGACGCCGAGCGCCGACTCGGCCCGCGCGTAGTAGGGCCGCAGGTCCTCGTACCCGATCGGCCAGTCGCGCCCGACCCCGTACCGCGACTGGGTCTCGAAGTCGGCCTCGTGGAGCCGCATCACCATCCCCTGCCAGTGCAGCGTCGACCCGCCCACGCCCTTGACGCGGGCGCGATTGAGCGGGTAGAACCGATCCCCCGCGGAGGCGTACGCGTCGCGCGGCCCGCCCATGTCCCAGACCGAGTCCGGGTCGTGGGCCGGCCGGATCGCCCGCTCCATCCGCTCGGCCCGGTCGGCGGCGTCGAACCGCTCCCCGGCCTCGAGCACGACGACCTCGTGGCCGCGCTCCGCGAGGCGGTGGGCGACGAGCGCGCCCGCCGGGCCCGCCCCGACCACGCAGACGTCGACGCGCTCGGAGGGGGTCCGGTCGGCGGCGCCGCTCACGGGTCCGGCCCCCGCCGGTAGCTCTCGATCCCGCCGGGGTGACCCTGGGGGTTCTCGATCCCCACGAGTTCCCCGCCCGTCGGCGACGCGTACAGCGCGAACAGCAGTTCGTTGACGACGTAGTACCGGACCCGCTCGGCGTCCCCGCCCGCCGGGTCGGGGTCCGCGGCGTCGGCGCCCATCCGCTCCAGCACCCGCTCGCGCGCGGCGGGGTCGAGCGCGGCGAACGCCTCGTCCCGCCAGGCCCCGGCGTACTCGTCGAGGTACCCGACGGCGTCCGCGACCCCCGCCGCGTGGTCCGGCCGCTCCGCGGCCCGACCGCGGGCGAACTCCCGGACGAACCCGCCGACGCCCTCGACCGCCGACGGGTAGAGCACCTCGGCGGCCGCGACGAGCGTCCCCACCTCCCCGTCGGCCAGCGGCCCCGACGCCCCGTCGCGGCCGTCCCGCGAGGCGAGGGCCGCCCCGCCGGCGACGCCGGCGGCCGCCAGCGCCGCGAGCGCGTCGCGTCGCGTGAGCCTCATCCGGCCGGTTTAGGCCGAGCTAAAATTTATGCGTTGGGTTCCGTCGCGACCAGGCCGGTCCGCACGAAGACGCCGTCGGGCGCCGACCCGGGGATGTGCGCCGTCCCCTCGCCGCAGTCGCGGGCGGTGCGACACCGGTCGATCCGGGGCGAGAGCGCCCGCACCCGTCCGTCCCCGACGACCACCGGCAGGTCGAGGCGGTAGGTGAACCCGCTCGCCCCGCCGGAATCGACGAAGACGCTCAGCCGGACGACGTCGCGCCCGCCGACGAGCAGGGTCGCGTTCCCGACCGGGCGGACGCCCCCGCCGACCCGCACGCGCCCGTCCGAGACGCGGAGGCCGACCGAGAGCGCGTCGGGGACCGGCCGCGCGACGTAGTAGCCGACCCGGTCGTCGGTCGCGACCCTGACGGTGACCCCGCTCGTCCCCTCGGGGATGCCGAGGGTCGCCTCCATCCGAACCCCCCCGCCGGAGACCTCCCGGACGCGCCGGAGGCGGGCGGCGTCCGGCGAGCCGTCGTACGGCGCCCACGGGCCGCGGTAGCGGTAGCGATACAGCGTCCGGTTCGGGAACGCGTCCGCGACGGCGAAGGGCCGGTCGTCGAGCGCGTAGACGGCCCGCCCGTCGAACCCGGGGTCGTTCCGGAGCGGCTGGAACGGGTGGTTGAGCCAGGGCCCGTACGGCGACGGGAGGAAGACGACCGACCGGGCGGGCGGCCCCCCCTCGAACGGCTCGTAGGCGGTCTCGTAGGCGTTCGTGGCCTCCATGTTCTCCGCCACGTGCCCGTTCAGGTTCCCGGCGGTGACGCCCCCCAGCGCGACCGCCCCCCCGACCGCGATCAGCGCGACCGCGACCCGGGCCGCCCGCCGGTCGAGGCGGTCGCGCGCGACCCGGCGGAGGCCCCGGCCGCCGCGCAGGGCGCCGACGGCGGCGAACGCCGCGACGGGCACGAGGAGGTCGAAGTGGTAGTACGGCCCGAGGACCGCCACCAGGCCGTCGCCGGCGCTGTCGACGTCGCCGAGGATGTTGACGTTCCCCCAGAAGTAGACGTTGCCGGCGACGACGGAGGCGGCCACCCCGGCGAGCGCGGCCTCCCGCGCCGACGCCCCCCGCCGGGCGACGACCGCGCCCCCGACGGCCGCGAGCGCGGCGCCGAGGACGCCGCCGGCGATCCACTCGGACAGGAAGGTCGCGACGACCCGCGCGTTGGCGCGCACCGCCAGGCCGGGGGTGTAGACCAGCTCGTGGTTGAGGATGCGGCGCCGGCCGAACCCGAGGCCGTCGAGCGGGGCGAAGGCCTGGTAGGGGAACACCCAGGGCGACCCGGTCATCGCCGCGTTGTAGGCCAGCGTGACGCCGACTCCGGCGAGGCCGACCGCGGCGGTCGTCGCCTGTCGGGACAGCGCGCCCCGGGGATCGGAGTACAGCGTCCACAGCGCGTGCGCGACGAACGGCGCGGCGAACAGGACGGCGGTGTAGGGCCGCGCGAAGAAGGCGAGGCCGACCGCCGCGCCCGCGGCCGCCGCCCACCGGCGGTCCCCGAGCCGGTCGGCCCGGAGGTAGGCGTACGCGAACGCCAGGTTGAGCAGCGCCGTCGGGGCGTACGGCAGGAAGACCGCGGCGTCGATCAGGAACAGCGGCGAGACGAGCACGAACGCGGCGGCCAGCGCGCCGGTCGGCCGGTCGAAGACCTCGGCGACGACCCCGGCGACCAGCGCGAGGATCCCGGCGGCGATCCCGGCGAGCGCGAGCCGCGCGCCGCCGAGCAGCCGCCCGAGCGCGAACATCGCGGCGGGCACCGGCGCGTACTTCGGGTACAGCCGGTCGCCGTCCTCGACGAAGAACCAGGGGCGGAAGACGTCCTCGACCGGCGGCCGGAGGACCAGCTGTCCGTCGAGCAGCATCGCGGCCTGCTGGAGGTAGACCGCCTCGTCGTGGTTCAGCGAGTGGTGGGGGAAGACCCGCACCGAGACGAGCCAGACGGCGAGCGCGCCGAGGGCGGCGACGGCGACGGTCGCTGCCGTCGCGGGCCGCGGGGCGGATCGTCGCACGCGATCACCCCCTTGCCGGCGTTCCGGTGGCGGTCCGGTCGGTCCCGTGCATCGTCGCGTCGCGCCGGCTCACCCCCCGGCGTCGCGCCCCCCTTCCTGTGCCAGGATGACCGCCATCGAGAGGCCGGACACGACGACCAGCACCAGGGCCGGGACCGCCGCGCGGCCGTACAGCCCGGCCTCCTGGACGCGCCAGATGTACGTCACGAGGGTGTCGAACCGTAGCGGCCGGAGGAGCAGCGTCGCCGGCAGTTCCTTCATCGTCGTGAGGAAGACCAGGGCCGCCCCCGTGGCGATCCCCGGCAGGATCAGCGGTAGCGTCACCGTTCGGAAGGCGCTCAGCCGGGACCGCCCGAGCGTCCGGGCGGCCTCGACCAGCCGGCGGTCGACCTGCAGGGTCGATGTCCGGATCGATCCGATCGCCTGGGGGACGAACCGGACCACGTAGGCGAACACCAGCAGCGGGACGGTCTTGTACAGCGCCGGGACGACGTCGAGGCTGAAGCTCACGAGCGCGATGGCGAGGACGATCCCCGGCGCGGCGTAACCGACGTACGGCGCCCGGTCGGCGAGGCTGGCCAGCCGGGAGTCGGAGGCCGCCGAACAGAGCGCGATCGGCAGCGCCACCAGGACGGCGCCGCCGGCGGCCAGAAGCGCCACGTAGACGGAGTTCGTCCCGTACGACCACGAGAACGCCATCCCGCCGCCGCCGTACCCCGGGCCGCTGCGGACGAGCCACATCCCGAAGATGGCGACCGGGAGCAGGATGGCCACCAGCCCCACCCCCGCGGGCAGCAGCGTCGCCGGGTACCGCAACGCCCCCAGGTCGAGGTCCGCGGCCCCGCGTTTCCCGCTGCTCGCGTACGCGCCGGAATCGTCGACCCCGATCCGCGACTCGATGGCCAGGACGACCGCCGTGACGGCGAACAGTTGCAGCGACAGGAGCGCCGCGTAGTCCCGCATGAACGCGTTGTACCGGGCGTAGATGAACTGGGTGAACACCTCCACGCGCATGATGTTCGGCGTCCCGAAGTCCGAGAGGGTGTAGAGCGCGACCAGCAGCGCCCCGGCGGCGATCCCGGGGGCGATCTGCGGGAGGGTGACCCGCCGGAACGCAGCCACCCGGCCGGCGTTGAGCGTGCGCGCGGCCTCGATGAGCGAGGCGTCGAGCGAGAGCAGCGACGCCCGGGTCGTCAGGAAGACGTACGGGTAGGTGTAGAGCGTGAGCACGAGCGCCGCGCCCGCGAACCCGTGGATCGTCGGCACGCGATCGATCCCGACGGGGGCCAGCGCCGTCGCCAGGGCGCCCCGGGGGCCGAACGCCGAGACCGCGGCGAACGCCCCGAGGTAGCTCGGGACGGCGAGCGGCAGGGCGGCGATGACGGTCCAGACCCGGCCGAAGGGGAGGCTCGCCTGGACGGTGAGCACCGCCAGCGGCACCCCGACGGCGACGCTCGCCGCGGTGACGACGGCGACGAGCCCGACGCTCCGAACCAGCACCCGGACCGTCGCGGGCGCCAGCGTGAGCCCCACGGCGCGCGCGCCGAGGTCGAAGACGTCGACGACCAGCCACCCGAGCGGCAACACCAGGACCGCCGCGACGGCCGCGGCGAGCAGCGTCAGCCCCGTTCCGGTCGCGGTCGGATCGTCCTCGGCGACCCGGCCGGCGAGGGCGGCGATCCGGTCCCCGACGCTCATCCGAGCACGCCGGCCTCGCGCATCAGGTCGAGCGTCGGTTCGAGGTCGGACAGCCCGGAGAGATCGATGTCCGGCGGGTTCAGCTGATCGATCGTCGGCAGCCCGCCGACGGGGGGGACGTCGGGGATCATCGGGTACGCGAAGCTGACGGTCGTGAAGAACTCCTGGGCCTCGGCCGAGAGGAGGTGCCGGACGAACAGGTCGACGAGGTCGTCCTTCTCGGTGCCCTGGATCCTGAGCGCGCCGGCGACGTTGACCAGCGCCCCGGCGTCGCCCTCGGTGAAGGCGAGTTCGATCGGCGCCTCGGGCCGCTCGTTGCGCACGCGCATGGCGTAGTAGTGGTTGGCGAAGCCGGCCGCGAGCGCCCCGTCGGCCACCTGCTGGGAGACGACGAACTCGTTCGGGAACCGCTCGGTCCCCGCCTCCCGCATCGACACGAGCCACTGCCGGGTGGGCTCGCGCCCGCGGAGGATCCGCATCGCGGTGACGAACGACTTGAACGCGCCGTAGGTCGGCGCCCACCCCATCGTCCCCCGGAGCGCGTCCGTGTCCGGGAACGCCCGGACCGCGTTCGGGATCGCGTCGGCGCCGATCAGGTCGGGGTTGTACGGGACGCTCCGCGCCCGCCCCGCGACGCCGACCCACGCGTTGTCATCGCCCCGGAAGTCGGCGGGGACGGGCGAGACAACCTCGTCGGGGAGGGGCTCGTAGGCGTCGTTGTCGGCCACGAAGCCGAGCGAACTGGCGTCGATCGACCAGAAGACGTCCGCCTGCGGGGAGCCCGCCTCGACCTCCTCGACGACGGTCTGTGCCAGCGACGACGACGAGGCGTTGTTCGCGAAGACCTCGAAGTCGGGGTAGATCTCCTGGAGCATCTCGACGAACCGGAAGTAGATCCCCCCTTCCCCGCCGCCGATGTAGAGGTTCAGCTCCCCCGACAGGTCGGGCAACTCCTCGATCGACGTCCCCCCCGGCGCCGGGCGCCCCTCGACGAGCGCCCCGGAACCCCGGAACGTGGACAGCGCGGGGATCTCGACCTCGCCCGATCCCCCGGACTCCCCGCCGCTCCCCGTGAGGCTCGAACAGCCGGCGACGCCGGCGACCGATCCGGCCGCGACCGCCCGCAGGAACCCGCGACGATCTCGTTCCATATGGTTTAGGCCCGCCCAAAATCACAAAACGCTTGCGGTTCGGCACACCGCCACGCCGGCCCGGGGTTGCCGGGCGTCAGTCGCTCGCCGCCGGCGCCGCGGCCCGCTCGGTGGGCGCCAGCCGGCCCAGGCAGTCGAGCCAGTCGCCCATGTACTGCCCGACGTGGTTGAGGAAGTCGCCGTTGGCCCACTCGTCGAACTCGCCCTCCGCGAGGGTCTCCGCCATGGCGGCGTAGACCCCCGCGAAGGTGTCCGCGTCCGCGCCGACGTCGTCTATCACCCGCCAGAGGTGCTCGTTGAGTTCGAGCGCCGGCGCCTCGGCGCGCAGGTCGTCGAACGTCGGCCGCGGGGCCTTGTCGTGCCGGCAGAGCGGGTAGCCCGACAGCACCTGCTTGCCCATGACGTCGGCCGCGCGCTTGAGGAACACGCCGCTCC
Organism: Haloferacaceae archaeon; assembly: GCA_042219485.1. Classification (GTDB taxonomy): domain Archaea; phylum Halobacteriota; class Halobacteria; order Halobacteriales; family Haloferacaceae; genus CAZMLQ01. The sequence goes on along the minus strand of JBDGPV010000055.1, from coordinate 1,401 downwards.
AGATGTCGTCGAACCGGCCGACGTCCCACGCGTTGTCGTCCATCGGGAGCTGGTAGAACGCGGGCACGACCTCGCGCTCGAACGCCAGGTTCATCGAGCAGACCGTCAGGTAGTTCCCGGACTCGACGACGAACTCCTCGCCGTAGTCGTCGGCCGTCGTCCGGGTCCGGGCCTGTCCCTCCAGGTCCCCGTCGTTCAGGATGCGGGCCGCGTCGAGGTCGGGGACGTTCGTCCACAGCCCCTGGGAGGCCACCACGTCCGTGGCCCGCCCCTCCCGGGTCGTCACCGTCTCGTCCATCGCCCCGTACGGGTACCCCCTGGGGTAGAGGCCGTGTTCCCCGTGGTTCTGGTACAGCACGTTCACCCACCGCTCGTCGGACTCCACCACCTCGACCGGCCCGTCGTAGGCCAGGTTCCGCAGGTGCCGCCCGAAGAAGTCCCACTCCTCCATCGGCCGGGTGTCGTCGTCGATGAACACCCCGTACTCGAACCCGTTGGCCCACAGGTAGAGCAGGCCGAAACTCGTCTGTGCGTGGCTGGCCTCCGGGATCAGGTGGGCGTACTCGTCGACCCCCTGGCGCTCCAGCCACTCCGCCCGGCGGCTCCCGTCGAACACCGCGCCCTCGACCCCGAGGTCGTCGAGCATGGCCCGCATCCCCTCGGTGTCACAGAAGTCCTCGGTCACCAGGCAGACGAACAGCCGGTCCGTGTCGAACCCGTGGTCCCGAGCGTTGGCGACGTACGACCGCATGCACTCGTACTCCCTGATCGTCGGGACGACGACGCAGACGTCCGCTGTCATCGTCCACAGGTTTTAGGATAGCCTAAAATGTTTGTCGGTTCCGACCGCCCGCGTCGGTGGCGTTTTCCGCCCGCGTTCGCTCGTTGCGGGCATGGTCCGCGATCCCGGCGGCCGGGCGCCGGTGGCTTCCCCGACGCGCGACGGGGTCGGGGGCACGTACACCCTCGTCCTGGCACTGCCCGAGTCGGCGACCGTCGACGTGGGGGCCCTGGGTCCACGGGAGTTCCCGGCCGGCGCCTACGCGTACACGGGGAGCGCGCTCGGGGCCGGCGGCTTCGCCCGGGTCGACCGTCACCGGCGCGTCGCGGCCGGCACCCACGACGCCCGCCACTGGCACGTGGACTACCTCAACGGCCACCCGGCGACGACCCTCGTCGGCGTCCACGCCCGCCCGGGGGCCGACTGCGAGTGCGACGTCGCCCGCTCGCTCCCGGCCGGCCCGGTCCCGGGGTTCGGCGCCTCGGACTGCGACTGCCGGTCGCACCTCGCTCGCGCCGACTCCGTCGCCGCGCTGTTCGCGGCGGTCGCGGACGCCCGCGGGTAGGTCGCGGGAGCGGCCGATCGGTCGCCGTGCGGGTAGGGTGGGGTCGGTGTCAGTC